>JBAVUP010000045.1:0-16804 GCA_049696835.1 Desulfobaccales bacterium | reverse complement strand
GCGCCCACCCAGGCGCCGGTGGCCGGAGCCCCGGTGGCGGCCCCGATAATCGCACCGATAGCCGCACCGGTGGCGGCCCCGCCCAAGGCGCCGGCGCCGGCCGACCGGCCGGTATCATACGTGCCGCTCTCGGTGGCACAGCCCACCAGCGACATGGCAAAAACCAGTATTACTACCGGTGCCAACCATTTGCGCATCATGTCGTCTTCCTCCTCCAGCAGTGCGGTTCAAGCCGGGATCCCAGCGCCTCGTGCCTGAGAATGTCGACCACGTTCTATGAATATATTAAATCCTTATATTTTAAGATGCAACCCTTGCAGGCCGGAGCGCCTCCCCTTTCCTTCACACTTCCCGGCCCACGGCCAGGCGTACCTGATCCAGGATGCCGTTGACGAAGGCGCCGGAAGCCTCGCTGCCATAGCGCTTGGCCAGTTCCACCGCCTCATTGATCACCACTTTGGGGGGGATCCGGGGCTGGTAGAGGAGTTCGTAGATGGCCAGGCGGAGCAGGTTGCGGTCCACGATGGTCATGCGCTCCAGACGCCAATGCTCCGAGAAACGCACGATGAAAGCATCCAGTTCATCCAGGTGGGCGCCCACTCCGGCCACCAGTTCCTGGAGATAGGCGGGAGAGGCGCCCTCATTCTGGAAATGGCTCCAGAAACGCTCTACGGCCTCAGGGTGACGCTGGCCGGAAAACTCGGCCTGATAGAGAAATTGCAGGGCCCATTCCCGGCAACGGCTGCGGGAATAAGCCGCCAACCAATCAGGCTCCCAATTCTTTCAGGAGGTTGACCATCTCGATGGCGGCTTCCGCGGCGGCAAAGCCTTTGTTCCCCGCCTTGCTGCCGGCGCGTTCAATGGCCTGCTCCAGGGTGTCGGTGGTGAGGATGCCAAAGGCGATGGGCACCCCGCTCTCCAGGGACACCTGGGCGATGCCCTTGCTCACCTCGGCGGCGACGTAATCGAAGTGGGGGGTGGAGCCCCGGATCACCGCGCCCAGGCAGATGACGGCATCGTGCGCCCTGGCCTGGGCCAGGCGCCGGGCCACCAGGGGAATCTCCCAGGCCCCGGGCACCCGCACCACCGTCAGATCATCCTCCGCGGCCCCCTGGCGCCGGAGACAATCCAGGGCGCCGTCCAGCAAGCGCTCGGTGATAAAGGAATTGAAGCGGCTCACTACCAGGGCGAATTTCAGGCCGGCGGCGACGAGCTTGCCTTCTAGAGTACGCATCTGTCCTCCTCGGTTGTGTCACGCCAAGACGCAAAGGCGCAAAGCACAATGCCTTGGCGTTCTTGGCGGCTTGGCGAGAGAAGTTATTACACCAGCTTCAGCAGGTGTCCCATTTTCTGGCACTTGGTCTTGAGGTAGTTGCGATTCACCCGGTTGGGGGGAATCTCCAGGGCCACTCGTTCGACCATGGTGAGGCCGTAGCCTTCCAGGCCGATGATCTTCTTGGGGTTGTTGGTCATGAGGCGCATCTTACGGACTCCCAGGTCACGGAGGATTTGGGCCCCGATGCCGTATTCCCGGAGATCGGCCTTAAACCCCAGGGCTTCGTTGGCCTCCACCGTGTCGGCCCCCTGGTCCTGGAGCTCATAGGCCCGGAGCTTGTTGACCAGACCGATGCCCCGCCCTTCCTGATGCATGTAGAGGACGACCCCCTGGCCCTCGCATTCGACCCGCGCCATGGCGGCCTCGAGTTGGTCGCCGCAGTCGCAACGCAGGGAGTGGAAGACGTCGCCGGTGACGCATTCGGAGTGGACCCGCACCAACACGGAATTCTCGGGGTTGATCTCCCCCTTGACCAGGGCAATGTGCTGGTTGTCATCGATATCGTTATCGTAGGCGATCGCGGTAAACTCCCCGAAGTAGGTGGGGAGTTTGACGGTAGCCCGGCGGTGGACAAAGGATTCGTGCTTGAGCCGGTAGGCCACCAGGTCGGCGATGGTGGCGATTTTGAGGTTATGTTCGGCGGCGAATTTTTCCAGGTCCGGCATGCGGGCCATGGTGCCGTCGTCTTTCATGACTTCGCAGATGACCGCGCCACCCTTCAATCCGGCCAGGCGGGCCAGGTCCACGGAACCTTCGGTCTGGCCGGTGCGCACCAGGACCCCGCCTTTGCGGGCCCGGATGGGAAAGACATGGCCCGGACTCACCAGGTCTTCCGGCTGGGCGTTATCGGCCACCGCGGTGAGAATGGTGGTGGCCCGGTCGGCGGCGGAAATCCCGGTGGTGACGCCGCGCCGGGCCTCGATGGATATGGTGAAAGCGGTCTGGAAGCCCGACTGATTGTTCCGGACCATTTGGGGCAACTGGAGGCGCTCGATGAGTTCGTGATTCAGGGCCAGGCAGACGAGGCCCCGCCCGAAGCGGGCCATGAAGTTGATGGCCTCCGGGGTGATCAGCTCCGCGGCCATGGTGAGGTCGCCTTCGTTTTCCCGGTCCTCGTCGTCCACCAGGATGATCATTTTCCCCTGGCGGATATCTTGGATGGCTTCTTCTATGGGTGCAACTGCCATGGTGAAGTTCCTGTTTTCTGTTTTCTGTTTTCGGTTATTGGTGGCAACGGCATTCTTGCCGATGTAGTCTTTTCCTGACCCCTAACCCCTGGACCCTGACCCCTGCCTCACAAGAACCCGTGCCTGGCCAGGAGCTCGGCGGTGACGCCGGTTCCCGGGGAGGCGTCCCGGCCCAGGAGCCTGGCCACGTATTTGCCGATAATGTCCGTTTCCAGGTTGACCCGGTCGCCGACTTTGAGGGCGCCCAGGGTGGTAGCTTGGGCGGTAAAGGGGATGATATTCACGGTAAAGGTGTTTCCCTGGCAGGAGTTCACGGTCAGGGAGACCCCGTCGATGACGATGGAACCTTTCTCGATGACCAGGCGGCTCAGGGGACCGGGAAGTTCGAAGGTCAGTTGGAGATGGGCCGGGCCGGGCCTTCGTTCCCGCACCACCCCTTGGCCGTCGACGTGGCCGGTGACCAGGTGCCCCCCCAGACGGTCTCCCAGCCGGAGAGATCGTTCTAAGTTTACCCGGTCCCCCACCTTTTTCAAGGGGAAAGTGGTGCGGGCCAGGGTCTCCGGAGAGACCTCGAAGTCAGCCCGGGGCATGGCAATGGCCACCACCGTGAGGCAGGCTCCGGACACCGCCACGGACTCTCCCAGGGCGAGCTGGGAGGCGGGGAAGGAGGTCTTGACAGTGAGACGCAGCCCCTCAGCCTGGGGAGTGAGGCCGCTGATCTCGCCGATGCCTTCCACCAACCCGGTGAACATGACGCGACTCATCCTTTAAACGGTGAATTATGCTAGGATTTTACACTAGCCGCCCGAATAAGAAAACGTCTTTACGGCAGAAAAAGAGCGGGAACCTTCCGCCTCTGTAAGCGGGGCGCCTCTCAGATAAATTCTCTCCGATTAAAGTCCCGTGCCAAGAATATAGCTATGGAGAGCGGTTTGGGTCGCCCTCCTGCGAGGATACGTTGGTTGAACGACGGCACTGCCGAATCCGCCGTCTGGAGTAAAGTTGTGTAATGCTCATAAGTTTTTGAAACAATATTTTACATTTTGTTTAGATTTTTTAACATTATTATTTTGCAGTTTTGGCTAACCATCTAATTTAATTACTTAACTTAGTTGGTACAGAATTTGCTTTCCAGATATAACAGATAAAGCCAAACCCGTCGTGAGTCGGGGACGGAAAGCCACGGGTCTCAAATTATTGAGATAGCCGGGTTGCCTGCCGAGGCGATCCGGTTTTTTTTGGGATCAGGTATGGTCGTCCCCGGCTTATTCTAACGCTCCTCGACTGGCGGAGAAGGAAGAGCGGTGCACTAACCATGAGCTGCTCAACAGAACACCAAGAGGCGCCATGATTTTTCCGGAAACCCTCCGTAGCCCTTGCTCTCTGGCAGGCGAAACCGCAGCCACGGCATACCGCCACTGCGGTGATCAGAGGTTTACCGGATCGGTGACCAGGTCCGCCCAAACCGCCCGCCAAGCCTCGGGCAGGTCTTCCCTCGGCGCTGCCACGCAGTTTCGCCGGGAGTAAATCATGGAAAAACCCCTGATCCACCTCCTGGAAGATAACGGCACCGCCAATGGAGAGATGCTGAGGCACCTGACCCAACACGGGTTTAAGGTGATCCGGTCCGGCCTGAAGCCGGAAGACTGCCGGTTAGATCGGGGGACCAAGCCGGATCTCGCCATCATCCTGGCAAACCGGGATGATGGCTGGCAGGCCCTGGAGACCGCCAGGTTATTGCGCCTGCAGAGCCAAGAGACTCCGATCATATTAATCGCCCAGGAGAGTTCCGAGACCAAGCTGATCGCGGCGCTCCGGGCAGGCATCAATGATTACTTTACCTGGCCGATGTCCTATGAAGAACTGCTGGCCAGCATCCGGCGCCAGCTCCGCGAGGCCCGGCTAAATAAACCCGCGGTTCCGCAAGAAGCGCCTGAAGCCCGTTTTATCGGCGAAACTCCAGTTTTCCGCAAGATCAAAGAGTATGTGCTCAGGGTCGCAGCTACCGACTGCAATGTGCTCATTACCGGGGAGACGGGCACGGGCAAGGAAAAGGTCGCGGAGATGATCCATCGGCACAGCGCCAGGCGCGATAAGCCGATGATATGCATCAACTGTGCAGCGCTGCCGGAAAATCTCCTGGAGAGCGAGCTTTTCGGATATGAACGGGGGGCTTTCACCGGGGCGAATAATCCTTATCCCGGGAAATTGCGTATGGGTGAGGGCGGAACCATCTTCCTGGATGAGATCTTTGAAATGAGCCCACACATGCAGGCCAAGCTGCTGCGGGCTTTAGACAGCCGGAGCATTTACAGCCTGGGCGGCAGAACCCCCATCCCTTTGAACATCCGCATCGTGGCTGCCACCAACCAGAACCCGGAGCGCGCCATCGAGCAGGGTGTGCTCCGCCAGGACCTGTTTTTCCGGCTCAATGTGGCCCGGGTGCATCTGCCGCCGCTCCGGGAGCGTCAGCTGGACATCCCTCTGCTCCTGCAGCATTTTCTCCAGGAAATGAACCAGCGTTACGACCGCCAGGTGGAGAGCTTCAGCCCTGAGGTTATGGAACTCCTCCTGGGCTATGCCTGGCCGGGGAACATCCGGGAGTTACGTAATCTCGTGGAAGCTCTGTTCATCAACCTCCCTGCCCGGATCGTTTCCATGGTCCATCTCCCGGAATCATTTCAACGGCTGCAGGATAACCTGGAACAGCCCCAAGGGGAACGGGAGCAACTGCTGGCGGCCCTCCTGGCCACCAACTGGAACAAGAGTCTGGCCGCGGAGCATTTGCACATTTCCCGGATGACCCTGTACCGGAAAATGGAAAAATATGAGATTAACACGTCTCACATGGAACCGAACCTCTCGCAAGCAAACCTCTATAACTGAGTGTAACCTCCCCCTGGTCTCCTCGATCTCGGCCGGAAGCGCTCCGGCCTCTTTGCCGTTCTTGCCTATTTGACCTTTTGGCCCACCCCGGGCAGCGCCCGGCTTGTTACACCTCACGTGACCCCACCACCTCGGAAATATCGCTGAAATTTACCCCCTAGATTTATTTCCTTTATATTTCAATCAGTTGCTCCATAGCTAACCATCCTCCGGGAATTGGCATTGCAGTTGCATATTAAGGTAGCAGAACCACCATGAAAACTTGCATCCGGAGGTAGCCATGATCGTACTGTGGGACGAGAAATAAAGGTTGGCCAAGCGCGAGCTTGACCGGCGAGAAGCCCCAAGAGCTCAAGAGTCCGGTTCATCCGGCTTCCGGACTCGCGCTGGGAGGCCGGCGTTTTTTCGGCGCGTCTGGCCGGGTCACCCAGTCAGAACGACCTCGTTTTTCCCCCGGCGGGGCCCAGGCAGGATGCCGCTACCCCATCCCGAACCTGATGAGCGCGGCGGGGTGATGCGACCTTCAGGCCAGCCACGCCGGAGAGCCAAAATTCCTGGCCCTCACCTTCCCTCCCCTGCATCTTTTCTCCTGGGCCTTTGGAAAAATCTAAGGATTCATACATCTCAAACGGCATCGCCCTTCCGCCCGTACCATCCTGTAACTCGGTGTAACACCCCCCGGTTCGCCCCACCTTCCGTCCTGAGCTCTCCGGCGCCTTCGTCTGTCTTGCCTTTGCAGGATTTGGGTTTTCCCCTGAAGTCGCTCAGGGTGTCACACACCCCGTGACACCACCACCTCCGAAGTACTATGAAGAAATTTTCTCCTCTCTATTTTAATTAATTATAACAGCTAGTTATAATATGCGCCCTACTCCGGCGGGAAGTGGCATTGCGGTTGCACATTAAGGGGCTAAAACCGAAAGAAACCGACTGGAGTGCCTCTCTTCAGCGAGGTCACTCAAGCAGAGGTAAACATGGAAAAAGCCGGAAACGATCGGGAAGGCGCGGGGGTGAGGGAAGGACGATACGTCAACTATTTTGAGATCGGGCATAACGCTTTCGAGTTCCTTTTACATTTTGGCCAGCTCTATTGCAAGGAGTCGAAAGCCCGGATGCACACCAGGATCGTCACCAGTCCTTTTTTCGCCAAGAGACTGATGGGGGTTCTCAATCAAGCCATCTGCCAGTACGAACAGAGCTTTGGCAGGGTGCCGGAGGAAGAGAATAAGCCGAATATCCTAGAAAAGAAAAAAAATAACAAACACTTAAAGGTAATCAAGATCCCTTCGCGGTTGGGATGCCGGGATCAATTTCCTCCCTCACCGGGGAGCAACGAAGATAAAGGAGGTAAGGCTTAGCGAAGCACATGACAGCAACACCCCCGAAGCATGACATCCGACGGGACGGATACCATGCGGTACAACTGGACGGCAAAGTTAAACCGATGAATCACTCAAAGGCATCAACCAAGGAAAAAGGAGGTAAGGCTTAGCGAGGCACATCGAAGCAACAACCCAAAGCATGACCACTGACGCATGACAGGCATGACAACTGGACAGCAAAGATTACGTAGGGGGCATCTCCTACAGCCGCCCACCCCCAATTTCGGTAACACCGGGAAGGAGGAAACACCGTGAAAAAGCTCATGTACTTATGGCTAGCCGTTGCCCTGGTGCTGCTGAGTACCAGCGGGGCTTGGGCCTATACTTTTAACGACACCACGAAAGTCCAGGAATGGAATAAGGGCGGAATCTATGGCAGTGGCGCTTGGGATGACGTGATCGGCGATGCCAACGTGTTTGACACCTTTGGGGCAAACTTAAGTGGCGGCACGTTATCCATCTTCACCAACTGGAACCCCAACAAAGATGGTGACGTGGATGCCGCGGTAAAAACCGCCGATCTCTTCATCGACGTAGGTTGCAACGGCTCCTGGGATTTCGCCATTCAGCTGGATACCTTATCGGGGACGGGAAAGGTTTATGCCAACCCGACGTATAACACTTCTGATGATATCTTTAAAACTAAAACCAACTTGGTTTATGGGGGCAAATATGATGAAGCGAGCCCCCAACTAACCCCCACTCAGGCTACTAGCGCGGATACGGCAACCACCAGTGTAGTCTGGACCCTGGGCGCAGATGGTAAGAACAACCAGGTGGATGTGGATTTATCGAGCCTCGGCCTGGGCAGCGAATATTGTTTTTATTGGGGTACCGCCGCCTGCTCCAATGACGGCTTCGCTGGGACAGTCCCCCTGCCGCCCAGCCTCTTGCTCCTGGGCAGCGGGCTGGTGGGCCTGGTGGGCCTGCGATGGAAGAAGTCCAAAGACGGCCCGGCGGTGGGCTGATGCAAGGAGGCGATGCAGGGGGTGCCGCCGCCCAGCCACCCCCCTGATCTTGCTTATGCTCTGGAACCGCTGGACCAGATTTCTCGACAAGATGCGCCAACTTCGCGTTGATCACGGCTTTATCTTTATCCGCAGGCTCAAAGGCGCTGTGTATCTTGTCGGTCGATGGGAGAGAAATTCATATCTTTTTATGAAACCTTTGCATCAGGAGGGAGCCATGATCGTATTATGGGACGAGAAATAAAGGTTGACCAGCCGAGGGCTTAACTTTTGAGAAGGCCTGAGAGTTCGAGGAGCCGGCGTTGATCCGACTCCTGGGCTGGGGGCTGGCAGGCAGGCCTTCTGTAGGCGACGCCTGGCCGGATCACCCAGTCGGAACGACCTCGTTTTCCCCCCGGCAGGACCCATACCAGGCGGGTCTGCCGACCCCTTCCGGACCAGGATGATAGAGTTAGGGTGACGGGCCCCCGCAGACCGGCCACGCCAGGAAGCCAAAATCCCTTGCCATAACCTGCCCTCCAACTCATCTCCTCATCTGGGGCAGAAATTGAGAGCGCTGCCTGAAACCATAAACGGCTCAAGCGCAAACCAGGCCGGGCCATGACCCGGCGGAAACCGTTCTACCCCCTTCTTTCCCTTGTCGAAACTACCGGAACCGCATACGGCTAATCCGGGATCAGAGATATCCCGGGTGGGTTAGTAGTTCTTTCAGCCGCGCCTGCCGTCGGCCACCACCTGGTCCAGAAGCCAGGCTGCGGGAAATGGCTTATTTTCCGGATGCCCCTGGAACGGAAAAAGAAAAAATATATGATTCATACATCCTAAACAGCATCGACCCTCCCGCCAGTAACATAGTGTAACTGCGTGTAACATCCTCTTTTCGCCCCAACTTCTGCTGTGAGCTTTTCCGGCGCCTTTGTTTGTCCGGCCTTTACAAGGTTTAGCTTTTCCCTTGAGGTCGCCAGGGTGTCACACAACCCGTGACACCACCCCCTCCGAAGTATCGCCGGAGATTTTTTCTTTCGCCAATATTAATTGATATTTCAGATAGTTATATTTTACCTACCACTCCGTCGGGAATTGGCACTGCGGATGCAACTTAAGGGGCAAAGCCAAGATAAGCCACGTCGTCGTGACGTACTTTAACGATAAGCGCTGAAGCGGAAGTCATCATGGGAAATGGCGAAACTGATCGAGAAGTTCCCGGTACTGATGAAGGACGATATGTCAACCATTTTGAGATTACGCATAACGCTTTCGAGTTTTTCTTACATTTCGGCCAGCTCTCCGGCCAGGACCAGGAAGCGCGGATGCACACCAAGATCGTCATCAGCCCTTTTTACGCCAAGCGGCTGATGCGGGTTCTGAGGCGAGCCATCCGCCAGTACGAACAGAGCTTCGGCAGGGTGCCGGAGGCCGCGGATGAAACGGTGGCCGGCGAATGAGGCCAGATTATCAGGGTGTTTTAGGCAATCAAGATCCCTTAGCGCTTGGGATTATGGGATCGATTTCCTCCCTCTCAGGGGAGTAACCAAATGAAAAGGAGGTAAGGCTTAGCGAAGCACCTGACAGCAACAACCGCGCAGCATGACATCCGACGGGACGGATACCTAGCGGTGGAACTGGACGGCAAAGTTAAACAGATGAACCACGCAAGGGCACAAACGAAGAACAAAGGAGGTAAGGCTTAGCGAAGCACCTGGAGTCAACAACCCAAAGCATGACTACTGACGCATGACAGGCATGACAACTGGACAGCAAAGTTAAAGCATCTGACGCACGGAAGGGCAACCGGGCCCCCGGTCCGCCGGGGGCCGCAATCAACGAAGATCACCCCTCTCAGGGGTCAAACAAATTATCCGTAGGAGGATATGGCAATGAAAAGCTTGGTAAAGGTTCTTATGGTGTTGAGTCTGGCGGCAGTCATCTGCCTGCCGACGGTGGCCTCAGCATATCCCCTCGTAGATCTGTATGAGGTGCGCGTGGATAATGCTGCCACCGCCAACATCTACGCGCCGGGTTTTGGCAACATAGACGTGTATGCAGGCAATTACATCGTTAGCGTTAGCAATCCCTCCGGCTCGGGCAACCCCTATATCGAAATGAGTGGGTACTGTGTTGAACCGGCTTTGTCCTCAAACACCTCTAGGGTGTATGAACTGCTGCCCATCGCCCAAGGAACAGATTTCGCAGCTGCCGCGTGGATCCTTAGTCAGGGATACACCACGCTAGCTCCAGCGGCTCAGGCTGCGGTCTGGGAATTGACATGGGATACGGCATTAGGGAACCCTTATGACTTAAGTGCTGATAACTTTCGGTTAAATAGCGGCATTAACACAGCAGATGTAAAAACGATTTACGATGCTGCCATAGCTGCCAAGGCCGGATTTGATCCATCGGGTTACGTGATTGCCCACAATCCGGTTGGTAGTACTGAGTGGGCGTTTTCTCAGGACTATATTATTGAGAATCCCGTGCCCCTGCCCCCCTCCGTGCTGCTGCTGGGCACCGGGCTGGTGGGTCTGGGCTTTCTCCGCCGGCGGAAGGTCAAAGACGGCCTGGCGGCATGATGCGGCCAAGAGACCTTCCGGGGGCGGCTACGGCCACACAGCCGCCCCGCTTGAGGTCTACATAGCAAATTATCTTTAGGAGGATATGGCAATGAAAAGCTTGGTAAAGGTTCTTATGGTGTTGAGTCTGGCGGCAGTCATCTGCCTGCCGGGGACGGCTTTTGCTACGATCGCCAGCATTGATGGTCTCATAGCCGACTGGACCCAACAATTCAATGAAAACGGCGTTAACTATGATCACATGGAAGTTTTCATGATTTCCGGTGGTTCCGTGTGGACCGGCACTGGCTTTTCTGCCTTTTCCGACGCCAGCTGGTCCGGAGCGATCATTAATCCAGGCTACGCGCAGGCTGCAGGGAACGCGACAACTAACATGAATTTCAATTTATCGGGCACAGATGTTGGTCCCCCCAACGTCTTCTCCTTCGATTTCTTAGCATGGGATGGACCCATATTGACTGGTACCCTTAAAGAGCATGCAGGGGCAACCTACAATGGTGGTTGGATCATTGGCAACCCCTTTGTCTCTAATGTAAATGATTACGACCGCTCCACCGTGCCCCTGCCCCCCTCCGTACTGCTGCTGGGCACCGGGCTGGTGGGTCTGGGCTTTCTCCGCCGGCGCAAGGTCAAAGACGGTCTGGCGGCATGATGCGGCCAAGTGACCTTGCCGGGGCGGTTGCGACCACACAGCCGCCCCGCTGAGGTCGATGCGGTGGACAACCCGACGACACCTCGTGTGAGGCACGAGGAGCAAGGTTGGGATTAAGGAGAAATTTATGGCGGTTTTAAAAAAATCTCTGGTGTTTGCGGCCGCGGCCTTGCTCATCGGCGCGTTTCTGGGGATGAGCAGCGCCCAGGCCACCGATTACGGGAGCAACATCACCATCTATGACACCATGGTGAGTGGGGGCGTCGGCAGCTGGTATAACCGGGGCAATCCGGGGGCGCCGCCGGCCGGCGGCGGCGAAGACCAGGAAGTGGAACCGAATATGGTTACCGGCCAGGCCTGGGACCTGGAAGGCTTCTATCTGAACAACGCCACGCTGACCATGGTCGGCGGGTTTAACGTTAAGGACGGCTATAATTACGGCGGCCACTTGTATACCGGCGGGGACATCTTCATTGCCCCGGTGAGCGCCGCCCCGAAATATGGGACTTCGGCTCCGAATACCCCAAATAGCTCAACCGTCAGCAATAGCTTCGGCTGGACTTATGTGATTCACCTGAATTTTGCTGACGATTCTTTTACCGCCTATGCGATAGACGCCAACACCCAGGTTAAAACCGTCACCGTCGAGGAACCTTACAATAAAGGGTCAAGTCCCTGGAAATACGATTCGGGCGGAACTGCTATATCGGACCCGAACCACCCCTTTACTTTCAGTTATTCCGGTCCCCTGACCAGCGCTCAGGTCAATGCGAATATTACCAGCGGGCCGGCCCTGCAGGGTGATGCAGATAATGATAAGCATTATGTGGCAACTTTGGATCTTTCGTATCTGCTTCCCGATGATGAATATTTCTTCCATTATACCTTTGAGTGCGGCAACGACTTGCTCATGGGTGATGGCACCATTACGGGCAGCCATGTCCCCCTGCCTCCCAGCGTCCTGCTGCTAGGCAGCGGCCTCCTGGGTCTGGTGGGCCTGCGCCGGCGGCAGGTGAAATCCGGCCTGGCGGCGGGATGAGACAAGGAGTTCCATCAGGGGGCGGCGGCGGCGCATCGCCGCCCCATGAAGGTCGATTCAGTTGGGAAGCCTGCGGAAACCTTGGAAGCGGAACTTCAAGAAGGAACCTCAGTCACATTACCTCAACGATGACCTGAAAAGTAAGGAGCTAAACGTGAAAAAATTGACTATGTGGTTGGCGATTGTGGGTTTTATATTCTCAATGGCCGGGGTGGCGGGGGCTGACAGCTATAGCATTACCGCGGCCCAGGTAAAGGCGGTAATGCAAGATTGCGCCGCGCCGCTGAGCGACTCTACCTATCTCTGGGGGCTCTGGGCGGTTCGGACTATGCCGATCGTGACCGGCGGTGGCTATACCATTACCGGCGGTTCCACCAGCCAAACCGGCTGGGGGGTTTCCGCTCCGAATGGCGCCTTTGGGAGTTCGCCTTACACTGCAACGAATAGCGCCTGGTTTTATGACATACAAGGCGGCACATATAATGGCGACCCCAATGCCAACCCGCTTTACATGATCATGGATCAACCGGCATCCAGCTTTACCAGCTACTTCGGCAATACCGTAACCGCGGTGGATGATGCTTCCACCTTCACCACCAATTTCACCTTAGATCCCGGAGCCTCCTGGAACGGCCAGTTTCAGTTCGTGGTGGATGGCTCCAGATACCTTGCCAATGCCAACCCGGCTCCATGGCAAACGGATTTTTTTGGCGGCTATTCAGGTGATTTCAGCTATGGGAATAATGTCTCTACCAATGGCGGGGACTTGGCCTGCAATATGGGTGATGGTTATCAGGCTCCCCTGCCCGGGGCGGTCTGGCTCCTGGGCAGCGGGCTGGCGGGCTTGGCCTTCTTTCGGCGGCGCCTGGCCCTGTTACAAAGCTAGACAATTCTCTTCTCCCTACCTGAAACGACCAAAGGCAGGGCCTGACGGGTCCTGCCTTTGGTCGTTTTAAAGGAAAAGGAAGGTGCGTGAGACGCACCCTGCATCTCTGCGCTTGGTGCGCCTGGCTCGCCTTGTATCTTCAGGGATATGCCTGGGGCGGGTAACGTCAAGCTCCTCCTCCCCTCCCCTGCCTTGCCGCCTCAGGCCACCGTCACCTCTTGGCTCAGATAGACGTCCTGGATGGCGTTGAAGAGCCCCACCCCCTCTTTCATGGGCCGCTGGAAGGTCTTGCGGCCGGAGATCAGGCCCGTGCCGCCAGCCCGCTTGTTGATCACCGCGGTGCGCACCGCGTCGGCCAGGTCGTTCTTGCCGGAGCCGCCGCCGGAGTTGATGAGGCCCGCCCGGCCCATGAAGCAGTTGGCCACCTGGTAGCGGCATAGGTCGATGGGGTGGTTGGGCGCCAGCTTGCTGTAAACCAGCTCGCTGGTCTTGCCGAACTTGACGGCCTTATAGCCGCCGTTATTCTCCGCCAACTTCTGCTTGACAATGTCCGCCTCGATGGTCACCCCGAGGTAGTTGGCCTGGCCGGTGAGGTCGGCGGAGGCGTGGAAGTCCCCCGCCGCAGTCTTGAAGGCGGGGTTGCGCAGGTAGCACCAGAGGATGCAGGCCATCCCCAGTTCGTGGGCCATTTTAAAGGCTTCGGAAATCTCCAGGATCTGGCGCCGGGACTCATGGGAGCCGAAATAGATGGTGGCCCCGACGGCCACCGCGCCCATATCGAAGGCCTGCTCCACGCCGGCAAACAGGGTCTGGTCGTAAAAGTTGGGGTAGGAGAGCATCTCGTTGTGGTTGAGCTTGACGATGAAGGGGATCTTGTGGGCGTATTTCCGGGCCACCGCCCCCAGCACCCCCAGGGTGGAGGCCACGGCGTTGCAGCCGCCGGCGAGGGCCAGCTTGACGATGTTTTCGGGATCGAAGTACATCGGGTTGGGGGCAAAAGAGGCGGCGGCGGAATGCTCCACCCCCTGGTCCACCGGCAGGATGGAGAGATAGCCGGTGCCGGCCAGGCGGCCGTGGCCGAACAGGGCGGCCAGGGAACGCAAGACCCCCGGGGGCCGGTCGCTGCCCACCCAGACCCGGTCGATGAAATCCGGGCCCGGCAGGTGCAGGCTGTCTTTGGCAAACCCCTTGCACTTATGGGTCAGCAGGTCCTCGGCTTCTTTCCCCAACAACGATTGGATTTTTTTGATCAAAGGCCACCTCCTAAAGGACGGTTTTCTGTTTTCTGTTTTCTGTTTTCGGTTTTTAGTGGCACCGGCATCTTACCGGTGTTGCCTTTACTAACCGCTCACTGCTGACTGCTCACCGCTCACTGCTTTAAATATAAGATTATTGGAATCTCAGGCAAGAGGTTCTCGTCTTTCCCCTGCCCCGGAACCCATCAGCTCCAGGGCGACCTGAGCGGCCCGCCGGGAGGCCCCCGGGCCTCCGAGGCGGTGGATGACCCGGGCCAGTCCCCGGCCCATGGCCGCCAAACGTGGACGGTCCGCAATGAGACTCAAAACCTCCTGGGCCAGACGCGCCGTGGTAAAGTCGTCCTGGAGGAGCTCCGGAAACACGCGCGCCTCCGCCAGCAGATTGGCCATGCCCACATGCTCCACCCGAACGAGCCGACGGGCTGCCGCAAAGGTGAGGGCTGATACCCGGTAGACAATGACCGTGGGCACAGCCGCCAAGGCCGCTTCCACCGTGGCCGTGCCCGACGCCACCACCGCCAGGTGGGCCGTGCATAAAGCCTCGTAAGACTGGCCCTGGATGATTTTGATTGTCGGGGCGGGTTTTAAACCCGCCCTGACACCCTCCGACCCCCTTTCCGTAACCATTCCCTCCACCAACGCCGCCGGGGCGGTGGAGGCCAGAGGGAGGAGGAATTGGGATTGGGGGATGCTCCGGTGGATGAGGGTGGCGGCTTTAAGCATGGTGGGCAGGTGCCGCTCGATTTCGCTGCCCCGGCTGCCGGGGAGCAGGGCGATGGTGAGGGCCTCCGGGTCCAGGTGATGCTCGGCCAGGAAGGTGCGGCGGTCCGGCAGGGGCGGCAGGGTTTCCCGGAAGGGGTGGCCCACGTACTCCACGGCCACGCCGCGGGCGCGGTAGAAATCGGCCTCAAAGGGAAAGATAACCACCATGCGGTTAACCAGGCGGGCGATGGTGCGGACCCGGTAGGTGCGCCAGGCCCAGACCTGGGGGCTGATATAATACATCACCGGCACCCGCCAGTACCGGGCCAGGCGGGCCACCCAGAAATTGAAGTCGGGGAAATCCACCAGGATGGCCAGGTCCGGGCGCTCGGTTTTGAGAACCCGCCCAATAGTCCGTAAGGCGCGCCAGATGGCAGGCAGACGGCCCGCCACTTCCAGGAGGCCCACCACGGCCAGCTCGGCGGCGGGACACAGGATGCGGACCCCCTGGGCGGCCAGGGCTTCACCGCCAATCCCGAAAAACTCGGCCTGGGGGCAGGACTCCCGGATGGCCGCCACTAACCGGGCGGCGTGGTCGTCTCCGGAGGCCTCCCCAGCGACAACGAGGATTTTCGGTGAAAATGACATAGATTTTGGAGGAGTTGCCGGCTAAAATTATAGCTGTGGGAAATTGGTTAATCTTCCTTCACTGAGGTGGAATATCCCCAGGTCCGATTGATATAAACCCGGACATCTTTTCCTCCAATTTCATAATGGAAGATGGCGATTTCGTCAATTTCGCGTCCTCCATGCTTTGATTTCATTTCTGTTTCAACTTTCTTGGGCTCACCCAAAATTGCCTTCACTTGTGCCTCCGAAAGTCTCCCCGGCCTGACTTTTTCTAGATTGGCTTGGGTTGCTACCCCAGATTGAGCGTTGCACTGGCCAACAACAGAGAAAACAAGAATAGTCAAAGATGCTGCTGCAATAACGGATTTCTTCATAAAACTTTCCCTCCAGTCCTTTGTTTTTTCAAGGCGCTAATCGAAAATTCAATTACTCTTGGTTAGTGTGGTCTCATACATGTACCCCAAAACATCAGAGGTCCACCACACCAACCTTCCCTCTTGCAATTCAAACATCGCCATTTTTCCCGTTCTTTCCCATTGCCATTTTAATCGTAGCGGGTTGGTTAAGATCTCAGCGTTCTCAATCCTACTCCACCCGCTTGTCGGATTTCCGGCTACCCCGGCAGGTATTCCACGTCCCCAGTAAACCTTAGCTCGTTGGCCCTTCACCGATAATATATACATTTCATTATTGCGATATTTCCAGGAGTTTCTAGTACATTCGCCCGTCCAAAATCCCAGAAGATGTGCAATTTCAGGCGATGTTCCCGGCGGCGGGGGTTCGATTTTCACCGGCCAAGGGCAAGGCGGAACGGGACCGGCCTCTCCTGCCATTGAGTTTTGGTCCGCAATCGCAATCACGAATGAGGATAGCAACACAATTAATATTATATTTTTAAGTTTCATTCTCCTTCCTTCCTTTGCGTGCTGTATAATACTCAATTACCAGCCGATCCATTTTTATTGTCTAATTTTTCAGAAATACAAAGGAGAGATGGAATGCTCCCGCCTCTCAACATAATTCTTGAAAATTCCCCCTATTTCTTCATCTTCCGCCGGATGAAGGCCGGTATTTCGGGGCGATGGGCCGAGGGCCCCTCCCCCCTCCCCCAACCCCCATAAGGGTTTCAAATCGGGGCATTAGGGTCAACTTTCCTTATATCGAGGTTGGGGGTGAAGGGGGTGGGTGAGATGCCCCCAAAAGTGAGACACTTTTTATGAGAGGATTGATTTAAAGCAACCATGGCTCAGTTTACCCAGCAGCCCCTCTGGGGGTGGAGGGAGCGTAGCGACCGGAACCCCCAGAGGGGC
>JBAVUP010000044.1:0-10454 GCA_049696835.1 Desulfobaccales bacterium | reverse complement strand
CCGTATAACTGTCATATTGGGTTTTAGCATGGATGGACCACTCTAACCCAAAGCTCAAAGCATAGTTCTCAAAAGGAACAAACCGCGGAATACCTCTTATAATAGAATAGCTATGGTTACAATTAGCACATACCAGTTGAGCTGTTTCTATAATATCTCCATTATGAGATTTCACCGCAGTGATGGATAAATTTCCTCCGCACGTTGGGCATCTAAAATATTTTAGGTCTGTTTCTCGCATCGCCGGATCACTTCAAATCAGTGCTTGACTTAGGTTAACCGATACAAATGATAGCCTCCTCAAGATTCTCGTATGGCTGAGGAAAACCCGCCCGCTTATTTCTGCAAGGATCTGGCTAGACCTGAAATCCCTTTCAGTATTTTCCCGGCTGCGTCACCGGTGCCATAGGGCTGAGTTTCCACCTGACGCTTCCTGGGCTGTAAAGCCGCCACGATAATGCTCTCCGGGTCAGTGCCCGCCAGAATATTTAAACCTGCGGCTACGGTTTCCACCCATTCCGTTTCCGTCCGCAAGGTCACGCAGGGAGTGCCGGCAAAAAACGCCTCTTTCTGGATCCCGCCGGAATCCGTGAGGATGGTTGCGGCGTCCCGCTCCAGGGCCAACATGTCAAAGTAACCCACCGGCGCCAGGAGCTGCACCCGGGGAGCCTCGTCGAGGCGGGCCGCCAGGCCGGTGTCTGCCAGGGTCTGGCGCGTCCGGGGGTGCAGCGGCCAGATCAGCGGGTGGCGCCGGCTCAGTTCCTTAAAGGCCTCAAGAATACGGGCCAGCGCCCGGGGGTCATCCGTATTTTCGGCCCGGTGCACCGTGGCCAGAAAAAAGGCCCGCGGCGCCAGCCCCAACTGCTCCACGATCTTACTCTGCCGGGCGGCCATCTCTTGACCCAAGAGATAGGCATCATACATGACGTCCCCGGTATTGACGACCAGGGGGACCGCGGTCGGGGGGAGGCCGGCCAGGTTTTCCGCCTCCTGGTCCGAGAGTAGGCGGCCTTCATGGGCAATATGTACAAACCCTTCAGCCCGCAATGTGGCCACGGCGGTTTCGGTGGGACAACAGAGAAGCGTGGCCAGATGATCCGTCAGGATGCGGTTGATCTCTTCTGGCATGTGGCGGTTGTAACTGCGCAGGCCCGCCTCGATATGCGCCACGGGAATATGCAGCTTGGCCGCGGCCAGGGCCCCGGCCAGGGTTGAATTCGTATCGCCGTAGACCAGCACCCAGTCGGGCTGCTCTTCCAGAAGCACGCCTTCCGCCCGCTTCAGAGCCTCGCCGGTCTGCTCGCCGTGCGGCCCCGAGCCCACTTCCAGATGATAATCCGGTTCCGGTAGCTCCAATTCCTCAAAAAAAATCTTGGACATCTCATAATCATAGTGCTGCCCGGTGTGCACCAGTTGATGGGATATGCCCTCCTGCTGGAATACCCGAACCAGCGGGGCAATTTTAATAAACTGAGGCCTGGCCCCCACTATGGTGATTATCCGCATCCTTTTCTCATCTGAGTTTATCTCAAAATGGACTGTCAATTGCGCCAAGACCCCTTCCTATGAATTGGAGTTCTCCTTTTCCGGTAAAAGACGCCTGATTCTGGTCATCTCAGCAGCCGCCGCAGCCGGCCGGGTTATTTTCGGGCCAGAACCACATAAATGCACGGATTGCATTCACGGATAGTAGACGGCGTCACGAAGTCCTCCAGAACCATGCGGCAATTCATCAAGCAGATCGCGGCCAGGGTCACCAACCCTGAATACGGAATTTTCCCCAGCCCCACGCAAAGCCAGCGTAAGCGGAAGAACGTGGTCCATGCCAAAGGTCCCACGACTGCTTCCATCTCTTCCACCTCGAAACCTCGCTGCCGCAATTCCTCACTCAGGCCGTCCCGCGTCCAGCGTCGAAAGTCGGTGGGACTGGGATGATACAACCAGGTCCCGTGCGTGGACAGGAGCAACCACCCCCCCGGCTTCAAGATGCGGCGGCATTCGCCCAAATACCAGTCCAAATCCCACACGTGTTCCAATACCTGGGTGGACACCACCCCGTCGGCAAAACCGTCGGCCAGGGGCAGCGGTTGTCCCGACTGAAATTGCAGGTCCACCGCCCCCCCCAGGTCGCAGCCGAGATACCGGCAACCGGCTTGCCGAAATATGGGCTCGTAAGGCCGGCTGCCACAGCCAAAATCGACGATTTGCTCCCCTGCGGCCGGCTTGATCTTCCGCCAAAACATCTGTTCAATCGAACGCCTGAGGTGACTGAGCACGTACCAGTTAGGCTCCCATATCCTGGGATTTAAGAGATCTTCACCATGATTTTGGCGTGGGTGGATCATACCCATCAGTCCTGGCCGTGCGACCTGATTTTATCGAAAACCAATGACTGCAAAGCCCCTTTCACCATGGTCAGATCCTTGCAGGGGAGGCCTCAGCGGTAGCCGGTTCTCCCAGACATCTTGGCGACCACGCTCATTAAATAACTCAAGCCCCCGGCAGGATTGAACGCCGAAATTATCGCATAATAACTGAGGTTGCAGCGGCGGATAAAAATAATGGTGATGATAACGCCGCCTATGATATAGCTGACGCTTGAAGTCAGAGCCGCCCCGTTAATGCCGAAAATCGGAATAAGGAGCGGATTCAAGACCAGCGTGGCCATTAAGGACGGCACCGCCGCGATGGTCCCGACCCAGGGATAGCCGCGGCCGAAAACGTCAGCCGATAAGACCTTGCCAAAGATTAAGCCCATGATGCCTGGGAGTAAATAGAGCATGGCCTCATAGGCTTCGATAAATTTATTTGAGAATACCAGCAATATTATAGTCTTACCCAATATCACCAACAATGTCGCACCGACCAGCGTTACCCCGAATACCAGGCCCAGCACTTTCAGGGTAAATTCAGCCGTCTCTTGGGTGGCGGCGATGCGCGGGAACAGGGCGGTCTGGGCCGCGTCCGCCACCTGCCACAATGCTTCGGCAATCATGACCGCCAGACAATAAATGCCCACCTCCCGGGATCCCAGAAAGTAAGTCACAAAGAGGACATCCAGCCGATAATTGAAAAACTGCATGGCGGTGCCGATATGACCCTTTAACCCAAAGGCCATCTGCTCTTTCAGGACCTGAAAATGCAAAGAGGGGATGAGCTTGATCGACGGTGATAAGAAAGTGATCATGACGACCAGGCCGATAAATCCGGATACCATATAGCTCACCACTGCCCCGGTGGGGCCGAACTTCAGACCAACCACGAGGGCTGCCACCAACACCAGGTAAGAGGAGGTTTGGAGCAATCTAACCAGGCCGACCTGGGGAATTAATTCCTTCGCCACCAGAATCGATGATGCATAGGTGGCCAGCAAGCTGATGGGTAACCACCAACTCCCTAAAATTGCTAAATAATTAGGTACTTCCCTAAGAAAAGTAGTGTGCAGCCATGAAAAACTGACCAGAAAAATACTGATGGCCCCGAAAGAAAGGCACAGCGCTACGCCGAACGCATTCGAGAAGGCCTCTCTGACGCTGCTCCTGCCACTGCCGATAAAATAGATGTTTGCCGCGGATAGTCCTAGATTCAGGACCAGGGCTGCCATATTGGGAAGATACAGGGCCAGGGTAAACCACCCCAGACCCGTCGGCCCTAAAAACCGGGCGTTCATAGTTTGAACGGCAAATGCCAGCGCCAGCGAGAAAAAATTAGCCAACGCCAGCCACGAGACATTCTGGTGATAACTCTTCAAGGGTTGGTCTAGACTGGACATGGTAGTTATCTACAGCAGATCGGCATGGGTTCTGAGCACCTTCAGTAATACTTTCTAAAAACCAGATTTATATAACTAACATTTTTATCACCTACATTTCATAACTTGTTTATGAAATCTTGACCCCTACCCTTGCAGTATAATCAATTCTATTGAGCAGCATGGCTGTTTGGTTCTTTGAAAAATACTCATCGGCGGCCAATCGCGCTCCTTGCCAACAACCGTAGTCATCTATAAGAATAACCCCACCGCGAGACAAGCGCGGGAATAAATGCGTGAGTTCGTGCAGAGTTGATCGATACCAATCGGTATCCAGCCTCAAGATCGAGATAACCTCTGGGGCCATTTGGGGGATGGTATCTTCCACCCTGCCCTTAATGAAATGAATATTCTCCTGATTATATCCAATGCTATAAACATTCTTTTTAACTTCATCCAAGGAGACCCGACACCAAATGGAAGACCCATCGTTGATATCAGCTTTTTCTAATAAATCAGCGGCCTTGTCGCCACTATACATCACATCTACTTCCTCGGGCGCCACCATGCCCTCAAAGGTATCATAGAGGTAGAGATGCCGATCATCACACTGCAAATTTGCCAGAACCTTGGCCACCGTCATCATGGAGCCCCCGCGCCACACGCCACATTCCACGATATCGCCGGGAATTTCATGTTCCACCACATATTTGACACTCTGGATCAAGGCATGAATTCTTTCCGGCGGCGTCAGGGTAAAAGGTTTGACCAGTTGAATAATATCAAGATCATCTTTGGCAAAATCCGGAAAATAATCAGTTTTGATAATCTTATACCCGTGGCGCGCCAATAATCGCAGGATAGTATCCTTAAGGAACCGGATCATTTAATCTCTCCCATCATATCCTGGTCTCGTTACTTATAGTAAATCCCCAACTGCCTTATAAGAATAACTATGAAATTCTCCGCTATTTTTCCCTGCAGCCACTGCCCGTACATGCTCCTCATGGAGAATGCGCCCGTGATCCGCCATGATCTGTCATCTTCAATATCAATACCCTACTTGCACTTGATTGCCCTTAAGTGTTCTTCATGTAATATTTGACTCACGGCTTCTCGGGAGAAATTTTCCGCAGCATAATTGGCAATCTTTCCTGAATCGAAACTTTTCTCGCCACTCAGGACCGCCTGAATGGCTTTGGCCAGGGCTGGAATATCCCCCGGATTAATTAAGATGCCTTGATCGGGCCCCACAACGGACGCCACTCCGCCAACTTTCGTGGCAATCACCGGCGTTCCGCAAGCCATCGCCTCAATCAGAACAACTCCGAAGGTTTCCATTGAGCTCGATAATACAAAAACCCTGGCCTTGCGCATCGCTGCGGCGATGAACTGTTTGGATTGCATGCCATGGAAGCGAAATGAGCCGGGGCTGAGCACGCGGTGGGCGAGTTGTTCGGCCGCGGCGCGTCCCGGCCCATCGCCGATGAGCTCGAGCCTGGCCTCGGGAAGCTCTGGTTGGCACCGGGCAAAAGCCTCAATTAAATCCGGTACCCGTTTCTTGGCATCGAACAACGAGCAATGCAAAACGATCAGATCTCGCTTTTGCTCAGTAGAATAAAACAATGTCGAATCCATACAATTGGGCAGCCACCGAAAATCGCAGCTTATGGCATAGTGTTGGAAATCCGCGGGAAATTTATGGTTGGCTCCCAAAATGCGACTGGCGTGAGAAAATGCTAAGCGGGATAGGATGATGTTGGGTAGCTCTACGGTTCTGCTACTGAAGCCGGTCCAATGCTCCGAGACGACATAGGGGATCCCCCCAACAATGCGCAGGAGGAGAGCCGCACAGGCACTGGCAGGTTCCTGGGCATGAATGACATCCGGGGTTCCCCAGATGGCGGTCACTTTCTTGAAAGCCAGCATGGCCGCGGCCAGATATTGCGGCAATCTCGGTCTTGAAATCCCCTTCGGGCCATAGCAAAATCTGAAGGTGGGCAAACCGTCCTCCAGGCCGGACCAAAAAGTAAAGAGTCCCTGCCGGCAAGGCGCCGGTTCGCCATAGAGCACTGCCACCTCATCATAGAGTTGCGCCGCCTTGGCGTGTTCTTTCACGAAAATACCGCTGACATCGGATGTCCCAGAGGGATACCAGCACGGGAGAAAGAGAACCTTGAGTTTTTTTCGCAGCCTCATAGTCTTATTCTCCTGCCCGTAACCATGACCGTCTCGGCCCGGCTTAGCCAGGAGCCCCGGCATCCGGCAATTTCTTCACTTCCCGAGAACTTCGACAATGTGGTCCTGGACGGCGGCTTGCAGGTATGGGTGCATCGGCAGACTGAAGATGCGGCCGGCGATGCCTTCGCTGATGGGGAAATCCCCAGGCTTATGCCCTAAATGGACAAAAGCCCCCTGCAAGTGCAACGGCAAAGGGTAATAGATGGCGGTGGGAATTCCCGCGTTCTTTAACTTCTCCTGCAGGGCGGCCCGCCGGTCGCTGCGCACCGAATATTGGGCCCACACCGAGACGCATCCCGGCGCCACGTACGGCGTCTCCACCAATCCTCCCAGGGCTTTGGTGTAACGCCTGGCCACCTCCTGGCGAGCCTCCACTTCCTCGGGGAAAATCTCGAGCTTGGCCAGGAGAACCGCGGCCTGGAGGGTATCCAGACGGCCGTTGATGCCGATCCGGACATTGTGGTATTTATCGATCCCCTGGCCATGAACCCGGATGGAGCGCAAGACCTCGGCCAGCTCATCACTATCGGTAAACACGGCCCCCCCGTCGCCATAGCACCCCAAGGGCTTGGCCGGGAAAAAGGAGGTGGCCGCTACCTCGGCCAGGCAGCCCGCCCGCCGGCCCTTATAGGTGGCGCCAAAGGCCTGGGCCGCATCTTCCAGGACAAACAAACCGTGCTCCCGGGCCAGGGCATTGATGCGCTCGTAATCCGCCGGCTGGCCGAACAGGTCCACCGGCATAATCCCTTTGGGCTTCAGGTGGGCCGTCCGGGAATTTCGTCCCAGGTGCGCCAGGGCCTCTGCCAGGGCCTCGGGGTCAAGGTTAAAGGTCTGCGCATCAATATCGACAAAAACCGGGGTGGCCCCCAGCAATTGAATCACCTCGGCCGTGGCAATAAAGGTAAACGGCGTGGTAAAAATCGCGTCACCCGGCCCCACGCCGTGGGCCATCAGCGCCATCAACAGGGCGTCGGTGCCGGAGGAACACGCAATGGCATGCTTAACCCCGACGTACGCCGCCAGTTGGGCTTCCAGGTCCTTGACTTCCGGCCCCATAACATACTGGCCGTGGGCCAGCACCCGCTGGAGCCTCTCGGTCAGGGAGGCGGCAATTCTCTGCTGTTGAGCTTTGAGATCAATAAAGTCAAGCCTTTTCTGCGATGTCATCTGCTCTCCACATCATTCGACGATTTCCGGGTAGGCGTAGGATATGCCTCGGGGCGCTGATCGGGGGTTGATCATGCCAGGAGGCGCAGACCCGGCCCGTCCGGGGCAAACCGCTGGCCGCACCCCGGGCAGCGGAACTCGGCATCGAGCCTGAGGCCGCATGTGCACATCCAACCGCGACTACGGGCGGGGTTGCCCACCACCAGGGCATGATCCGGGACATCGCGGGTCACCACGGCCCCGGCGCCCACAAAGGCATAGCGCCCGATGGTGGTGCCGCAGACAATCGTGGCATTGGCCCCGATGGTGGCCCCGGTCTTGACCAGGGTCGGTCGGACTTCATCCATGCGGCGAATCTGGGCCCGGGGATTGTACACATTGGTGAAGACCATGGAGGGGCCGCAAAATACATAGTCCTCCAGGGTGACGCCCTGGTACACGGAAACGTTGTTCTGGATCTTGCAGCCGCGTCCCATCGTCACCCCGGGGCCAACGACCACGTTCTGGCCGATGTTGCAGTGGTCGCCAATCTGGCAGTCTTTGAGAATATGGGAAAAATGCCAAATTTTCGTGCCCGCGCCGATGTGGCTGGGAGGATCGATGACCGCGGTGGGATGGACGAAATAGGGCCTCTCCTCCGGTGGGGGCGCGCCCTTGACCAGCGGCACCGGCGCCCCCGTTTGATCCAGAGATTGCTGACAGGCCTGCAACACCTGCAAAACCCGTAGGCCCTCGGCGCCATCGGTCTGCGGGGGCTTCCGGTCCCGGACACATTCCAGAAAATGGGCGCACTCCGCTTTCAGGGGCTCCCGACTGGCCACCGGCACCACCTCGCCGTCCGCCTTCCGGGCCACCGGCACACGCTCAATCCATTCGATGCGGTGGGGATATAACACCAGCTTGCGGTCTGGCGCCACATCGTCGAATACCGCCATCTGGCGGTCCCCGACGACCACCAGCATCTGCTCCTTGAAGGGATGGAGCCAACTGACGTAGATGTGACCTTTGACCCCGCTGGCGAAGACGAGGGCGGTCAGGGTGACGTCCGCCACGTGGCTCTGAAGATAATTGCCACCGTGCACGCTGACCTCCTCCGGCATCTCCCCCAGCAGCAATAAGAGCGCCGAAATATCGTGGGGCGCAAAGCTCCAGAGAATGTTTTCTTCCCGGCGAATCTTGCCGATATTCAGACGATTGGAGTAAACGTATTGAATGCGGCCCAGTTCGCCGGCATCGATCAATCCCTTGAGCTTCTGGATGGCCGGATGATAATGCAGGATATGGCCGACCATCAAGATGCGCCCGTGCCGGGCCGCCAGATTTACCAGTTCCGCCCCCTCCGCCACTTCCAGGGCCAGGGGTTTTTCCACAAACACATCCTTGCCGGCCAACAGCGCCTGTCGGGTCATGGCGTAATGGGACATCGCCGGCGAGGCGATGGCCACCGCCTCGATCCCGGGATCGGCCAGCACCACGGCAAAGTCCCCCGTGGTGCGTATGCCGCCGCTCATTCTCAGGGCCTGGTCCCGGGCCGTGGGATCGGGATCGCATACCAGGGCCAGGGCGCCTAAGCCGGCAAAGTTCCGCACCAGGTTCTTACCCCAGTACCCGGCCCCGACCACCGCGACTCTGGGCGGGCTGGCGGTCATGTCATGCATTTCCACGCGTAGGTTACCTCAGATAAAGCTCTCTCTTCAGGGGGGCGAGAACCCCCCTGTCTCAGCAAAGCGAAGTTGGCTGGATGGATCAAGGTTTGCCCACCGCAGGAGGTTTATCAAACCTCGGGCAGCAGATGGAGTTGGTTCCTGATGCGATCAAATTCGCTGGCAGCTTGATCATAATCGTCGTGACGACCGATGTCCAGCCAATAACCGTTAAACGGGTAATAATGCACCGACCGACCGTCCTGCAGGAGTATTCTGACCAAATCCGGGAAATCCAGGTAAGCCCCGTCTGGGATATAATCCAGCACTGTGGGGTTGAAGACATAGACTCCCATGCTGACCAGGTGGGTAGTGGTGGGTTTTTCGATATAGTCGCTGATCCGACTCCCGCCGTCAGGCACGATGATGCCAAAATCAATGGCCGCCTGGCGCTGGTAGGCGGCGATGGTGGCGATGCCTCCCTGATTCTCATGAAACTTCACCAACGCGTTATAGTCGAGATTCGTCAGCACATCGGCATTCATCACCAGGAAGGAATCCCGGATACCCTTGATCAACGCCAGGGGACCCGCGGTTCCCAGGGGCGAGGACTCTTGGGAGTAATCAATCTTCACCCCCCATCTGGCCCCGTCCTGAAAATACGCCTGCAGCAAGGGGGCCATGTAGCCCACTGCCAGCGTGATATGTCTGACGCCGTGATGGCGTAGTTGCCGAATGACCACCTCCAGAATGGGCATCCCTCCCAGGGGGATCAAGGGCTTGGGAATCACTTCGGTCAGGGGTGCCAGGCGGACCCCCTTGCCTCCGCTTAAGATAATGGCTCGCAAAGGTTACCTCTCGAGGTCATTTAGGGGAGACCACGCCAGGGTAGTGGAGAGGGAATACATGGGCAGCCGCAGTGAACTGCGAAATCTGCGAGTCGGCATAGGCCATGGCCGACTGGTGAAAGAGGGTGGTCTTGATGCCCAGAGTTCGGCAGAGGCCCATAATCAGATGGAGTTCCGGGGCCGGAGCGGAGGGTATGGCCAAGATCACTTCTTCCACCCCATAGAGTTGCGCCAGGGTGGCCAGATGGTGCCGGTCGCCCAGAACCTTAACGCCGTGCAAACGCCGGTACCGCTTTTGGGGATCATCATCGATGAATCCCACCGGCTCATATTCAACCTGCTGGTCTTTGTTGAGATACCGCAGGCAGAGTTCCCCGGCGTCTCCGGCGCCCCAGATTAACACCCGCCTTTTCTGGCCCTTGCCATTGGCTGAGCTGCCAGGCCGGTAAAACCTAGCAATCTTTTGCAACAGAATCCGGGAACTGATCAACAGTATGGTGAGCAAGGCAAAATCAATGAGGAAGACTCCCCGGGAATACTTGCGAATCAACTCAAAGAAAAAGGACGCGACTACCAATAACAGGCTGGAAGCCCCCACCGCCTTGCTGATCTGCTTGATGTCATAGAACGACAGGTGGCGAATCATACTGTTATATAAGCCAAAGTACAGAAACAGCGGCAGCCGGAAGACCACGGCAAAAACCAACAGCATGGGTAATAATCGAACGGCCGTCTGGTCGAGATAACCATCATATCTCAAGAAATGCGCCAGGGAAAACGACACCGCGCAGCAACAGAGATCGG
>JBAVUP010000043.1:0-4338 GCA_049696835.1 Desulfobaccales bacterium | reverse complement strand
CAGAAAACCCTCTCCCCCGTAACTGCTGCCAATCTCGCCGCGTCTCTGGCGCCGGACACGCACATCATCAATGCCGTCTTGGTGGACCTGAAGCCGGGGGCGGACCCCGCCGCCGTGGCCAGGCATATTGAACAGTGGCTCTATTTTTCGGTTTATACCACCCAGGGGGAGGTGCAACTGATGCTCAAAGGGCGGCTGGCCAGTATGACCAAGCAATTGCTCCTCTTCCGGACCCTGCTGATGCTCGTGTCCGTGGTCATCATCTCCCTGGTGATTTATACCTTCACCATGGAAAAGATTCGCTCCATTGCGGTCATGAAGCTCATCGGAGCCCCCAATAAGGTGATCGTCCGCCTGGTGCTGGAGCAATCCCTACTCTTGACCGTCAGCGCCTTTGTGTTCGCTTTCATCCTCATCCACCAGACTTATCAATACTTTCCCCGGACCATCCTGCTTCTCCTGGAAGACGAGGTCATCACCTTTATCGTGGTCTTGTTCGGAGGCATCCTGGCCAGCATCTTGGGGCTCTGGCAGGCCTTAAAGACTCAACCTGCCATGGCTCTGGGAGGACAGTGATGGAAGTTTTGAGGATCGAGGGCCTAACGAAGATTTTCGGGTCCGGCCGCCTGGAGGTGCGGGCCTTAGAGGGTATCAATCTCTCAGCCTCCGCCGGGGATTTGGTGGCCCTGCTGGGTCCCAGCGGCTCCGGCAAGACCACCATGTTGCTCTGCACCAGCCTGATCCTGGAACCCACTCAGGGTAAGATTGTCTTTGACGGCCAGACCATCTTTCAGAAAAATGGCTGGGCCGGGGTGGACATCCGACGCATCCGCCGGGAGAAGATGGGTTTCATCTTCCAGTCCCATAATCTCATTCCCTTTCTCACGGCCCGTCAGAACGTCCTGTTTCCTCTGAGCCTGGTGGGTATCAAAGGGGAAGCCGCCCAGAGCCGGGTCATGGAACTCCTGGAGTATATGGAAATAGCTGACCGAGCCGACTACCTGCCCGCTCTCCTTTCTGGCGGCGAACAGCAGCGGGTGGCCATCGCCCGGGCCCTGGCCAACAACCCACGCCTGATCCTGGCCGATGAACCTACCGCGTCGCTGGACACTGTGCGCGGCAAGAAGGTCATGGAGATGTTAAAGAAAATCGCCAAGGAAAACCAATCGGCGGTAATCGTGGTGACGCACGACATAAGGATGATCGAAGGGTTCGACTACGTCTACCATCTCAAGGACGGCCATTTGAACCATCAGGTTAGCTGAGAACCCTCCCGGGGTTTCATGCCTTCCGATCACCTCAATAAAGACCCATCACCTTTCCCCTTTAATTCCTCGGGTCGATCCATTCCAGTAATCGAGTAGCGTGGGAATCTCGCCCCCTACACTTACAGAACTGGTTTCGACCCATGGCCCGATCGCGGCTAACTTGTCAAAGCCGAAGCTTCCCAAAAATTTCAATTAATTACAAAAATTAATTACAAATATGATCTGCATAACGAAATATTCTGAGTCCGAGCCTGGGCACTTTAGCCCTGACTCTAAGAGATGGGAGAAATTTTAACTCCCACGCAAAATAAAAAGCAATAAAATGAAAATTCCTTGACGGATAAAACAGGGTTTAATATAAAGCTACGAGAAGAAGTTAATATCCCCCTTTTATTTAATAGAGTAAAAAGAAAGGAAGGTGCATATGGCCAGTGAAGTCTTGAAATTAACGGCACAGATCGTAATTTCCCACGCCTCCATGACGGAACTCAGTCCCCAAGAATTAGTGGATGAAATTAAAGAGATTTATAATGCCTTGGCCTCGTTGGAAGGCGGGGAAGCGCTGGAGGAGCCCGAGCCGGTAAAGAGCAAGGAAGCAGAAGGGGTGAAGAAACCACCGATCCCCCTAAGGGACATCGTCAAGGAAAAATACGTCGTCTGCCTGGAGTGCGGCAAGAAGATGCGCACCTTAAAGACCCATTTGCGCAAGGCCCACAATCTGCTACCGAAGGAATATTTCCAGTGCTACGGCCTGGATCGCAAGAAGTATCCCTTGGTATGTAAGGAATACTCTGAGCAGCGCCGGAAACTGGCCATAGAAAAAGGCCTGGGAGCATTCAGGCGTAAGGCTGCCAAGCCGGCTTAAACCCACGAAGGAAGGTTTTCTTTTGCTCTATCCCTGGCCTAGCTGAGGTATACCCCTGCTGGGCCATCCTGACTGCTCTTTTTAAGGGACCGTCTGCGGTCCCTTTTTTATTCACGGTTTAAAGCCTAAGAGTGAAGATATGGAGCGGATAGGTAGAATTTTTGGCCGTTTGATAAGTATTAAATTATAGCGAGGCTGTCGAAAAAGCCTCTTTAAGCTTGTCGTGATCTCCTCCCAGGCATTTTAGGGCCAGGATCTTGACGATTTTCCAATTACTGGCGTTGCCACTATTGAGTAGCTCTTCCTGGACCTCCCTGCCCCTCAGTTTTACGCCGGGGCCAACCCATAGTTCAGGATCTTTTCTATATTATGGATGAGGCAGTACATCAGCCATTGGATATTCACTTTGACTTTTCCTCGCAAAGTAAAGCGATCTAATCGCTTGTTAATCCGGATATTGGCAAAAACGGGCTCGGCGATGGCCAGGCGTTGTGGGTAGATTCTGCGTCCCTGTTCGGTGTCGATTTTTTCCACCATCTGTTTGGAGAGACTTACGCCGATAGGCACTGACAATTGTTTGCGTTTTGCACCAGCACCATAAATACACCGTGGTCTTAATGGGCAAGTCTGGCAATCTTTTTCAATGGCAACATATTTGCGGTATAAGTGCCCATGGTTGAGAACTCGTTTGACCAGTAGTTTCAGAATCTTCCCATTAGGGCAGATATACCGATCCAAAGCCTCGTCATAATGAAAGTCTTTTAAAGTAAATCTTCTCACCTGACGCCGTTTCTGGGTGGCAAACCTCGGGTCCCGGTTGCGGAACTTTCTATCCGGAATATAGGCATCCAACCCCAGTTCCTGGCACTCCCTTAAATTGACCTGAGTATGGTAATTGCTATCGGCGGTGAGGATTTTCCCCTTAAAATAGTCTGGTCCATGGCCAAGGCTCTGTAAGTTCGCCAATGCTCCGGTCAGCATGGGCGGGACATGGCCATGGTCTTGTCCATTACCGAAGGCCTCACCATGAACAATGACTTGGTGTTTGGCATCCATCAGGCCCTGGCCATTATAGCCCTGAATGGTCCCGTGGGAAGTCATCATCTTGGCTGAGTCATTATCGGTAATGTTGCTCTGATTTTCCTTGCCGGTAGTACCCATCTTGGGCTGGTTCTCAGCCAGCCACTTCTCAATGAGGTCTGCCTTCTTTTGCAATTTCTCCACCTGTTTCTGCCGGCTGGTGCCCGAAGTCCTGGGCTCGGAAATGTCTTCCTCTCTTCGGTCGGCTTGCATCTGCTCTTCCAGCAGCTGCGCCACCTTTGCCTCGATCTTCTCCTTTTTCCGATGCAACTCGGCCAGGGTACCGCTCCATTCTTTGGAGGCATTGGAAGGCAGCTTGCAGCCATCCAAGGCAAACATAGTTCCGCCCAACAGGTTCATTTCCTCACATACCAGCAACACGTCACGGAAAAGGGGCAGAATCTCCTCCTTCATGGAGGACACAAACGCCGCGATGGTGCTGTGATCAGGATGCTGCTCACAAGTGAGTGCCATGAAGATCACGTTTTCTCGGCAGGCCCGTTCAATCTTCCGCGAGGATATCAGACCCCGAGAATAGGCCAGCAACACCACCTTCAACAGGATCTTGGGATCATATGCAGTTCTCCCGGTTTCGTCATTACGGTATTTGCCATCAAAAACGGACATGTCTAAGCGCTTTTCCACCAGGGTATGAATGGCAAACTCCAAGGTTCCCGGCATTAACTGGTCTTCCAAAGAAACGGGTAAGAGAATTCTTTGACGATAGTCATAGGTTTTATATCTGGCCATGGCTTATCCATTAAAGAAAAGTTATTGGGCCAAGGATAGCATAAAACATTTCTTTAGTATAGATTTTAATGACTTATGAATGTTTTTGGGTGGATTGAAGAAGATGGAACTTGCAAGGAAATAGTCGGATGGGTACCTTTTTCGACAGCCTCAGCACACTCACTTGCCACTATATGCAATTTGAGTGAAGTTGCGATATCGTGTGCATAAATTAATGACGCTAGGTTTAGAAAGGCTTAGACGGGAATTGGTGGGCCAGCACCTGCCTCAGGCTTAACCTGCTATGGAACCGGGAGCGGAGGCCGCGGGGAAGATCAGGTGAAATTTACATCCCTGGCCGAGTTCGCTCTCCACCCAGATACGCCCCTGATTGGC
>JBAVUP010000042.1:0-21880 GCA_049696835.1 Desulfobaccales bacterium | reverse complement strand
GCACCTGCGCCAAGAACTGCTTCCCCTCCAGATCGATCGTCACCAGGCTGGACGAGGTCAGGTGGGACAGCGTCTGCGACCCCTCATAGGCATCCAGCAGGATCGGAGTCGTCTCGATACGGTGCCCGTACAGCACGGCCGGAAGTTTCCCTTGGCGGCGCAGGGCGCCCACCTTCTTGCCGACCACGTCACGCTTGGTAGCTTTCAGAACAATTCTCTCCATCTTACTTAACTCCTCGAGCGCCTCTCACCCAACGGACCTCGACAGACTCAATCAGTCGGATTACCTTCGCTCTTTTCCAGGTTTGTTTTGCAGAGACACCCGCTTGGGGCTGCTCAGGACAGCATGGTGGTATCCGGCAAAACAGGGAAATGGCATGAGGTTTGGTTCCTTAGCAGGAAAGGCGGCCCAGCAGCCGCTCTTGACCACCGGGAAATCACGGGGCCAGAAGTGTAGGCTGCCCGCCTGCGGCCGCCTGAGCCCCGTTAATGCCGGTAACCGCCACCGCCAAATCCGCCTTTTTGTTGCGGCTTGGCCTCATTGACTGTCAGAGGGCGCCCGTCTAAACTCCGGCCGTTGAGTATGGAAATGGCCTTCTGGCCTTCCAGCTTGGTTTCCATCTCCACAAAGCCGAAGCCCCGGGGCTGACCTGTTTGGCGGTCGGTGATGATCTTGGCCGAGGTCACTTCACCGGCCTCGGAAAAAAGAGTGTTCAGCTGTTCTTCGGTCATCTCATAGGATAGATTGCCCACGTACAATTTTATACTCATATCTTCTCCTTGTTGGTCTTGTCGGGATGGACTTGCCGGAGTCTTTTGCCGGCAGGTCTTTCCATTCGTTGGGGGAAAAATGCCAGAACTCCGAGGGCCATGAGACCGCCGGAGTTCCGACCATCAGGCTTTCTGGCCTAAAGCTTTACCACGTTTTGGGCCTGAGGCCCCTTGGGACCCTGGGTTACTTCAAATTCCACCGCTTGTTCTTCCGCCAGGGAGCGAAAGCCGTCGCCCTGGATGGCGCTGTGATGCACAAACACATCCGGACCGCTTTCTCGAGTGATAAAGCCAAAACCCTTGGAGTCGTTAAACCATTTTACCGTACCAGTTTCCTTCATGGTGAAACCTCTTTCTTGATGCTGCAAAGATATTCCCGCCAAAAAAGCAGGGCGCACAGCAGTCAGGCAAAAAAAAATCGGCGGGGAAGACTTAGCAACCCGTCCGATCATTGTCCAGGACTTTGTGGCCCGGCTTTCAGTCTGACATGCTAAACTTGTTACATTCTACAAGAAAATCGCTCAATGTCAAGCTTAATTAACAGAAAACTGGACCTTCTCATAAATTATAAAGATTCTAAGGTATCCTTCGCATTAGAGGCATCGACTCTGCCCTCAACCCTATCTGGCGGACCGGGTATCTTGATAGGGTAAAAGATAAGATAGGATGGCGAATACCTTGCCATGGCCAAAACTTATTAGATTTCTTGGGAAAAATTTGATATGCTTTGCATAGGTGAACTTCCCTATAAACTCCCACCTATGCACTTGGTCGAATTCCTCTTTTCATTTAAACTAAAACCATGTCTGAGCCTGCCAGGTCCCCGGAAGCCTTCCAATTCCGTGGCATTCATCCCCAGCTCTTTATCGGTACTGCCAGTGATCGATATGCCGGCTGGATCGGTCAGATTTATTCGAGAGACCGTTATGAAGGCCACATAACCAAGCGGAGTAGGATCGTTGCCGGAAGACCCATTACTGAAGAAGTCCTGCCAGTCGACAGCGTGGAAGAGTACTTTGTACATTTTCCGGTCTTGGAGATTGATTTCACTTTTTATCGGCTGCTCTTTGATCAGGACGGCCAGCCATCCCAGAACTATCAGGTGTTGCAGAATTACTCCCGGTATCTAAGAGACGGTGATCAAATCATTCTCAAAGTTCCGCAAATGACCACGGCGCAGAAAATCCACCGAGGTGAACAATATCTTGAGAATGAAGCGTATCTGAACCCTAAGATTTTCACGGCGCAATTTTATGACCCAGCCGTGAAGCTGTTAGGTCAAAACCTTACCGGATTCATCTTCGAGCAGGAATATCAACGAAAAGAAGATCGGCCTTCAGTGGCCGAGATGGCCCGGGATCTGGATGAATTTTTCCAGGCGGTCCCGCGAGATAATCGGTATCATCTGGAATTAAGAACTGATCTATACTTACGAGACCCTGTCTTCGAGATATTGGAAAAGCATGGAGTGGGGCAAATTCTGTCTCAATGGACCTGGCTTCCTCCTTTAAGGAAACAGTTGGCTAAAGCCAGTGGCAGATTTTTCAATGCAGGAAAACAATGTGTGATTCGGCTCCTAACGCCCTTAGGGATGAGGTATGAGGATTCTTATCTGAAGGCACATCCCTTTGACAGATTGATCGAGGGAATGCTTCAGCCGGAGATGGTGTTGGAGACGGTTGAGATCATGCGACAGGCGGTGGAAAAAGGGATAACGGTCAATGTCATCGTCAACAATCGAGCCGGTGGCAATGCTCCGTTGATCGCCCAAGAGATTGTAAGAAGATTTTTGCCAAACCCAAAACCTTTAGCCGGGCATCAATTGAATCTGTGGGATCTTTACTAATTGGCAAGGTTTCTCACAATGATGAATTTTATTGATAATAATTCAAATGGAGTTAATATAGACAGTGCGTGGATAAAGACTGCAACTAAAATTCTATTAAATTAAGAAGAAGGAGATAATTTCCATGGCGAGCGAAGTTCTGAACTTAACCGCACAAATTATAATGTCCCATGCCTCAATGAGCGAACTCAGTCCTAAGGAATTAGTTGAGGAAATTAAGGAGGTTTACAATGTCTTGGCGGCTCTGGAAGGCGAAGGTGTAGCCCCTGAGGCCATGGCACCGCCACAGGGCGCAGAAGCCGGAATGGTGAAGAAACCATCTATACCTCTAAAGGACATCGTTACCAATAAGCACGTCGTCTGTCTGGAATGTGGCAAAAAGATGCGAACCTTAAAAACGCATATCCGCAAAGCCCACAATTTGCTACCGGCAGAATATTTTAAGAGATTTGGCCTTGATCCCAAAAAATATCCTTTGGTATGCCGGGAATATTCAGAGCAGCGGAGCGCCATGGCTAAGAATAGAGGATTTGGTAAGCGCGGAACCCATCACAAGGTGACCAGTTAAGTAAGCGCACCGATATACTTCCTCTTAACAAGGCTGAAAAGTCCAAAAATCAGAGGAGAAAGCTGTGGGAGACAAAGGCAAGAAGGATAAAGGTAAGAAGGAAGCCAAAAAGCCTAAGAAAGACAAACGGAAGGTCGACCAAAAAGACAAGCCCAGCAATAAGTAGCAGGTCAGCCCACGTGAGGGGCGGGTCACATCAGCCCGCCCCTATCCCTTCACACAGCGCGCACGTTTTGAGACATTATCTTTGCGCTCACTGGTAGCGCTATACCTTGCCATTATCTCCAAATTCCAAAATGTTGGGATATAAAGACAATATTTAAAGTTAGACTAAAAAGTTAAAAGAGCATCTCCAACTAATTTAATATTATTCATCTTGTTGTTCTGATCCGGCAATCTACTTCCCATCCATGACCGTCACCGGCTCCCAATCGGGGGGCGGGGGGGTCTCGAGGTGCTTCCGGGCCAGGTTGAGGTACCGCTGGCAGGCCGCATCCCCGGGGCGCACGGTCAGGGCCTGCTCGAAGGTTGCCAGACTCTCGGCGAAGCGGCCTTCCCGGTAGAGGATGAGAGCGCCATGGTAGAGCTCCAGGTAGCGGGCCATTTCCGGGTCCGGCTCCCCTTCCCCCAGCAGTTCATAGATGCGGGCCGCGTGGGCCTTGCCCTTGACCCGCACCTGGTCCACGTCCCTGAGGATAAAGCCGTTCTCCAGAGCCAGGGCGGTGGTTTCGCTGATGAGGATGTCGGTGCCGTAGTACTTGTTGAGCCCTTCCAGGCGGGAGGCCAAATTGACGTTGTCGCCGATGGCGGTGTAATCGAAGAGGCGGTCGGAGCCCATGTTGCCCACCGCCACCGGCCCGGTGTTGACCCCTACCCCGATCTTCAGGGGCGGGCGGCCCTGGGCGGCCCACTCCTGGTTTAAGGCCTTCAGGCTGGACGCCATCTCCAGAGCGGCCCGACAGGCCAACCGGGGGTGGTCCGGCTGCCCCAGGGGGGCCCCGAACAGGGCCATGATGGCGTCCCCCATGTACTTGTCGATGGTGCCCCCCTGGTTAATGATGATATTGCTCATGGGGTTGAGGAAGTCGTGGAGGAGGCTCACCAGGGCTTGGGGATCCAGGTTCTCCGACATGGTGGTGAAGCCTCGGATATCAGTGAACAGGATGGTGATCTCCCGGCGCTCCCCCCCGAGGCGGAGCTGCTCAGGGTGTTTCAACATTTCCTGCACCACGGTGGGCGCCACGTAGGATTCAAAGGCCTTGCGAATGCGCTCCCGTTCGCGCTCCTCCGCCAGAAACCGCTGCATGGTGACCCCCAGATAAATCAGCACCACGAGGGCCAGGGGATAAAATAACTCCAGCTGCAAGCCCTGGCGGCTGAACAGGTAGTAGTTGGCCCCCACGTAGCCTTCCATCACGATCAGGGTGAAGACGAAGGCCCAGGCCGCGGAGAGACGGGGCAGGGTGAGGCCCAGAAGAACCGCCAGGCCCGCGATGATCAGCAGAATGAGGGTCAGGTTGAAAGGCGGGGTCCGGATGAAATCGCCCCGGAGCAGGTTGTCCATCACCGTGGCCTGGACCTCCACCCCGGGGAAGGTTCCGGAGAAAGGCGTGACCCGGAGATCATAGACGCCCACCGCGGTGGCTCCCACCAGGACGATCTTGTCTTTCAAGGCCTCGGGCGGCAGGGTGCCGTCTAAAACCGCTTTGGCGGAATACGTGGGTATCTGGCCCGCCGGCCCCAGGAAATTGATGAGCAGGCGGCCATACCGGTCCACGGGCACCCGCTCCCTTCCTAAGCGGATCCCCTCCACGCCCCATTGGGACAGGGTGATGGCCATGGGGGCCCGCCCCTGATAGTGGGACAGGGTCACCAGCGACAAGGGGGCAAAGAAGTTGTCGCCGTACATGATGGCCATGGGGAACCAGCGTACCGAGCCGTCGGGATCGGGGATCATGTTGAAATAGCCGTCTGCTGCCGCGGCCTGGGTGATCTCCGGGAGATTGCGTTCGATGCCCCCGGCGCTCACCAGGGGAACCTGGGCGGGCTTGGCATCCAGCAGACGCACCACGTTATAAGTGGAGTCGCTCAGGAACTTGGAGCCCATGAGCTTATCCGGTTGCACCCCGCCGGCCTGGCCGCCCACGCTCCGAAAATAGTACCCCAGGATGGTGGGGGGACCCTGGCCCAGGACTTTGGTCAGGAGACGGTCAACGTCAGCCCGCCGCTTCTCCGCGTCCAGGAGTTTGAGGAATTCGGGCGGGCAGCCCTTCCGGATAAAGGCATCGTGCAAACTGTTGATGGTCAGCAGGGCCGAGGATTCCTGTCTCTCGGCAAAGATGATGTCCAGGGCGATTACCCGGGCTCCGGCCAGTTTCAGGCGGGTAAGGAGCCGGGCCACGTCTTCCCGGGACCAGGGCCAGCGGCCTACGGCTTTCAGGCTGTCGTCGTCGATGGCCACGATGACCACGTCCTGGCCCGCGGGACGGGCCCCCCGATACCGAAACTTGAGGTCGTAGAGCTTGAATTCCAGAAACTCGGTGGAGGTGGGCCGCCAGATGAGCAGCGCGGCGATCAGCAGGGTGACGCTGATGATCCAGCAGGCGATGGGGGACTTGACGAAGGCGGCCAGGCGACGCAACATAGTGACTCTCATGCCCTCTGCCGGCCCGGATGAGGCTTCCTCAGCCAGCAGACCGGGTTCCTTGGCGCCGGGAGAGGAATCCGTCCGCTTTCCGGCGCTGACCGGCAGGTAAAGATGACGCCATCATAAGGGGAACGGGGGAATAAGTAAATACTGAAAAGGTGGCTGAGGTCACCGAGGGCGCCGCAGTCCGGGAAAGCCCCACGGCGACTTGCCGGTCAACTAGGCTCGGGGCGCCTCCGGTCAAACGGTCAGCCCCAGTCGGGGTTATCGGGGCGCGCTGGTGACCCCATTGGTCGTATTGGTGATTTGATTCACCGCGGTCACCTGGCCGTTGGCCGGGTTGATGGATACCGCGTTCCAGGTATTGCCGGCCTGATTGGGCGTGGGAGCCAGGGTGGTCACCACGGTGCCGCCGTTCACCGTGCTGCCGCCGCCCGGGGTGGGGACCACAGTGCCGCCGTTGATGACTTTCAAGCTCACCCCGGAAGCGGTGGACAGATTGGTGCTGGTGGGTGATGGATCACCATAATTATAAACGTAAGCCTGATAGGCTCCGCCCTGGTTGAACTTCGATACGGTGATGACCTCGCTGCCGCTGTAGCCGGTGTCATCCGCATGGAGCAGGGCATAGGGCTGGGTCGTCAAACTGCCCCAATTGTAACCAGACCCCGTATACCCCACATGGAACGTGCCGCTGCCCTGGGGTCCCGTCAGGTGTAAGTCCAGGTCCCGGGCCCCGGCTCCCCACGAGGTGAGGATATTGAACACCGGTCTGGCTCCGGTAACCGGTAACAGCGTGGGGGGCACCGTGGCGGCATTCAAGATGGCCAACGTGGTTTGTTCCCCCGGAGGATTAATGGCGGCCAGGACGGTCCCGGTCGAGGCGCCCGCATCGGTCGCGGAGATGAGGGGCTTCTCCGAGCCCTGGCCGAGTTGGGACGGTTTGGGGGCCAAGACGGTGAGCGAACGCATGAACAGATCGCGGTCTTGCGGGCTGATCGTATAAGGCGCGATGGGGAGCAGGTCCCGGCCTACCACGGTGCCCTGCATATCTCCTAAAAACACCCACTTCTCAGGATATTGGTTCCACGGGATCGAGGCGTAAGCCACCTTGAAGGTCTTGAGAAACCGCTGGCTCACTTCCGGAAAAATGTTGCCCACCTGGGTGCGGCCTTTGAAATTCATAATGGTGGAACTGTTGGGGCTGAGGCGCATGCCGATCTCGGTGCCTCTCACCCCCATTACTGCGGTATGGGTCTTGATGATGAAATCCGGTTCCTCGACCTTGAAAATTTTATTGACCACGGCCAGGGCCAAACCCTGAAAGATTTCCAGCACCGCCCGGCGCTTCCCCTGGGCGGGGTCCACCAGGTATTCGGCGATGGCGATCCGGCTTTCCGGAGAAATCGTCAGGGTGGAATTATCGATAAAGGTGATCTGGGCCCGGGACAAGGACTTGGTGCGCACCACATCTCCCGGCTCCACCGGGTCGCCCGTCTTGACGGTGATGGCGGGCAGATTGCCGCCCTTCAGGAGGTTTACCCGACCTTCCACCTGGGTCAGCCGGCCCACTACCGCCGCGCCGGCTCCGACGGTGCCTGCCAGAGTCAGAGCCAGGCCCATGACCACGGCGACGATGACTTGACGCTTCTCCATTACCCTCTCCCGCCAAACTCCGGTGCGGTACCCCGATCCCTTGGCCCCGAGGTCGAAGGATGCTGGTAGGCTGTTGAAAAACTGCCCATTTTCATTAATTGTCATTCTGAGCGTAGCGAAGAATCTAGTGATATTAACAGGTTTTAGATCCTGCCCTTCGTTCCCGATGACATGATAACCCGTGGTTCAACAGCCTGATAATTCTTAATTCGGCAAGTATGAAAAAATCTTGATTTTGGAGAGAGTTTCCGGCGGCGGCCCGTCCTCCCCCAACCTCCCCTGACTGGGGCCGGGGAGCGGCTGGGGTGGCCATCAAAATCCCGGGGGGCGTAGCCCGCGCCCCCACGGGGATAGCCGGGTTAGCTCCCTTGAGAACCCCATGCGGCGTGCCCCCGGGATCGATGCTCACCGTTCCGGTAAGGTCTGATGGGGCACGGTTCCCGCGACCGCCGGCGGGGACTTCGCCTTCAGAGCGGTTACCGGCTGGGTCAACCCGGTTTTGGCACCCCCCCGGGTTCCGGCCACCGCCCCCACCCTGGCGGATGGGATGGGTACATCGGGATCAGTGATGGCGCTGGTCAGGGCAAAGCCCAGGTTCATCGGCCTGGAGCTCCCCGTTGGGCCATGACCGGCCATGGGCCCCGTGCTGCTGATCGTGGCCACGTGGTTCGGGGTATTCAGGGTGGTGGTGCGGGAAGGCTCAAATCGGCCGTGATGGCCTTCGGGGTTGTAAAAGTCTCTCCTGAAGCCGAAGCGGCGGTGCGTCCCCGCCGTGCCCTTGAATCCGGAGGTGCCGGGGGTGGTCGGCGGATCGACGATGGCGTCACCGGCCGAGGCCGGCGCGGCGGTGAGGAGGGTGGAGCTGTCGCTGGCTGCCATCGTCATCATAGGCTCAGACGTTTCAGAGGTTGAGGCTGGTAAGGGATAGGCCAAACCCTCTCCCGCCGAGGTGCCCGATATGGCAGATGAATTGAGCGAATGGAAGCTCCCGCCAACGTAACTATACGTTATCTGGCCGGAGGGGTCGATCCTCACCAGAATGGTGTAACTGTTCGACACGGTGTATGTGGTGTAAACGTAGGAGCTCTGCATGGTGGCGCTGCCGCTCAAGGTGCTGCCCAGGTTGCCGCTGACGCTGCCGGTCATGGTCGTAAAGTAGGTGCCGAATCTGGTCGACGGAAAAGCGCCGCTGGTGGCGGTGAGAGTGCTGGAATCGGTGGCAAGATAACTGCTTCCAAAGATGGTGGCCAAGTACCCCTGCAAGGTAGCCCCGGGGCCGCCGGCGGTGAGCAAGACCGGCGAACCCCCGCCGACGAGACTCTGAGCGAATGTGCCGTTAATGAGGGCGAGGCTAAAGCTATATGAAGGAAGGGGCAGGACCAAGGGAGGGGGCGTATTAGCCGTGGGGCTGTTCAGGAACGACGGCTGAGGAATCTGGTCAGGGGTCCCGCCCTGGCCGGCCGACTCAGTCCCCCCGCTGCCCCCGGTAAGTCCCGACGCCGAGGTCACCTGGGTTCCGGCGCTTTCATTGCCCCCTTTTTCCCGGCGGCTCTCCAATGCGCTGAACAGGGTCATGAAGGACTTCAACATCCCGGGGGTCACCTCAAAGGTGGCGGGAGGTAAATCCTTGGCTACCGTGGCCCCTTGCATGGCGTGTAAGAGCACGGCATTTATCCAGGAGATGTGCCCGGTGCCCCGGGAGTAGGCGATCTTCAAGGCCTTGCGGGACAGTCCGCTGATCTCGGGAGAAAAATTGCCGACCTCCAGGACGCCTTTAAAATTCAAAATCGTCGAACTGGCGGGATAAAGGCGAATGCCGAATTCCGTGCCCCGTACCCCCATGACCGCGGTATGGGTCTTGACGATGAAATCCGGATTCTGCACCTTAAACACTTTGTTGACCACGACGTACGCCAGACCCTGGAATAATTGGAAGACCGCGTTCCGCTTTTCCTGCGCCGGTTCGAACATATAGGCTTCGATGGCCACCTTGCTTTCCGGGGCAATCGTCATAGTCGAATTATCCATGAAGGTGATCAGCGCCTTGGAAGCTGACTTGGTGCGGACCACATCACCCGGTTCCACTCCATCCTGGAGTTTAGCGGTGATGGCCGGGAGCTTGCCGCCTTTCATGAGGTTAACCTGGCCGGTCACTTCCGTGAGATGCCCGACCACATCCGCCCGGGCCCTGGTCAAGGTCCCCACCTGGATGGCCATGAGCACCAACACCACCCACAAAAAGGCAAACTTTTTCATTTGCGTGCTCCCTTGGCCACCGGGGTCCTCATTATCAGGCCATGGCTGGTGATCGTGATCGTTTCCCCAACAAAAGATGACAATTTTAAGAATATTAAATTAATATTTTATTTATTTAATAATTATACCATAAAAGTTAAAAAAAGACAAGACACTTCCGCCCACCTGGGATGGGAGGGGAAAAGATTTACGACGAATTGGTCCCCCTGTACCCGGGCTGGGTGATGGGGCTGGGCCGCGCCACGATGGGGTAAAGCCTGGCGGCTAGGGCCGGAGACGACGGACTCCGAGTCTTTGCCGCCATCTACCCCCGTTAATAGCGATATGCGAACTGGCAGCCGACGATGTGGCGACTATAATTATATAAGGCGATGTTGGAGTTATCCCGGATATAGTACCAATGAACCCCGAATTCGAGGCCCTTGAGGAATTCATAGGTGGTTTGCATGCCGAAGATCAGAATCTTGTCCAACCGCTTATCGCCGAACGTCACGCCGTTGTAAAACGGGTGTTCATAGGGTTGGTACATGAGGTCGATGAAGATATTGTATTTCAACTTGTCGGTGATGGGCCACAGGGCCGACAGGAGCAGACGGTAGGTGGAGCTGTCCCAGTTGCTGCCGGTGGTGTAATTGTGCTCATAGCTGGCGCGGCCCTGCAGGAACCCTGTTTGCTTTTTGAAAAAGTAGTACGTCCCCAAACTGCCTCCCCAAACCCGGCCGCTGCGGTCGTCTTGGGAAAAGAACACCGGGGTCCAATAGTATTGCCGGTTATACTTGCCGGTCACTTCCAGGCCGATATGCTCGGTGACCAGGTGGAGATAGGTGGGATTCACGAGAAAGCCGGTATAATACTTGTCCGACTGCAAGTCCATGTAATTATAACTGCAAGGGAACCAAAACCGCCCGTTCTTAAAGGCATAGGTAGGGGTCAGGCTTAAGAAGTGGCTCATGATGTCGAAGCCCGACACCGTGGGATGGAAATTCTGGAAATAAGAGTATTGGCCCAGGACGCTGAAGGGACCCGCCGGGAAAAGATTGTATTCCGACAGGACGGTCTGGGTGAATACTGAGCCTCCCTTCCCGGATATCTTGGTTACCTGGCCGGGGGAGGCAGGCGAGACAGATATGTTGGAATCGTAATCATAGCCCACGGAGGCGGTGAGGTGAAAGGGTCGCAGTTCTTCCAGCCGCTTGGTCAGCACCCCCATATAGCGCTGGGCGAAATCCGCGGTCTGGGTCTGGGGGTTCAGTGCAATGCTCTCCTCCATGGTCTTTTTGGCCTCTTGCGGCCGGTTCAGGGCGGCCAGGGCCAGGCTGGCCTGGAACTTGGCCTCCTGGGCCACCTTGGGGTCGACCTGGGCCTGGCGAAAATACTCCAGGGCCTCGCTGTACTTTCCCTCCTTGGTGGCGGTAATGCCCAGCAAAAAAGCCGTCTGACCCGGTTCGAAGCCGGCAGCCTCCAGTTTCTGCAACAGCGGCCGGGCCTCCTTGACTTGGTCCAGAGCCAGGAACGTGTCGGCCAACATCAACTGCGCCTGATGAAAATCCGGCTTCAGCCGCAGGGCCTCCTCCAAATATTTTTTGGCGGAGGGATAGTCCAGCATGAGCCGGCTCACCTGCCCCAGCAAAAAAGCCTTTTCCGGAGTATGGGCCCCTTTCTCCCAGGCCTCGGTCAATTGCGCCAAAGCCTCATCGTAATTTTCCTGCTGAATATTGTTGACGGCCTGCTTCACCAGCACGTCGTCATAGGGCGTAACCGCCAGGGCCGGCAGCACGGCCAAGCACACCAGCAGCATCGCCCCTCCCCAAATCGCAGTATTCCGGTAACGCATCATCCCCCAGCCTTTGTCGGCAACCAAGTAATTTTTCCCCAGCCCATTTTAGGCATGACCACGTTAGCACAATGTTATAGAATGTAAAGGGATTTCTGTTTTTAAGTGAAATCTAACTTATTTTAAGTTTTACTGAATTTCTAAAAAACATGGGTTAGGAACGGCCGCCGCGGCATGTCCCGGGTGCGGCTGATATTTGGGGTGAGGCGGGTTTCATCGGTCAAGGATTTCAGATGCCCCTTGAGAAGGGGCGAGGTGGGAGCATGCCCGTGGAAGAGATAACCCAGGCCAAGGCCAGATTTGCGCGAGAGCTGGCCGCCTTGAAAGACAATCTGATAGAATTGGCGCGCCTGGCGGCCGCCGCAATGGAACAGAGCGTCCAGGCCGTACTGACCCGGGATGGCGACCTGGCCCGCGGGGTGATTGCCGGGGACACCGCGGTCAATAACCTGGAGGAGGCCATCGACGAAGCCTGCGTCCGCCTGATCGCCTTGTTCCAGCCGGTGGCCGGGGATCTGCGCCAGCTCATGGCCGTGGACCATATCATCGCCGAGTTGGAGCGCATCGGCGACTCCGCCACCAACATCGCCGAAGAGGTGCTCACCCTGGGGCAGTGGGCCCCCCGGCCCATTCACCCCAGACTGGCGTACATGGCCCAAAGCGTCCAGGAGATGCTGCACCAGAGCCTGGAAGCCTTTTTACGGAGCAATTCCCACCTGGCCCGGCAAGTCTGCCTGGCGGATGCCGACGTGGACGCCCTGGACCAGGCCATTATCCAGGACCTGCTCCGGGAGATGACCGGGGCCGCGGAGGCCATCGTCCCCAGCCAGAGCCAGATCAACATCGTGCGCAACCTGGAGCGGGTGGGAGATCACGCCACCAACATCGCCGAACAGGTGGTCTATATGGTGGAAGGAGAGAGCATTCGCCACCGGTGCCAGGGGTAGGGAGATCAGCCGCCGCGGCCGGTCCCGGCGGAGCAAAAATCCCTCATATCTCTTGACAAATCCAAGTCTTATTATTACTTTATAAGATTGAAATATGGAACAGACCCGCGTCATGGAACTTCTGGGGGATCGAGATACCTGGGTCCTGAAAACCGTGGTAGCCCAGTACATCGTTACCGGGGAACCGGTAGGGTCCCGGACTGTCGCCAAGACCTCGGGCCTCAATCTCTCGTCGGCCACCATCCGTACCCTCATGCTGGACCTAGAAGAACGGGGATACCTGCTCCAGCCCCACACTTCGGCCGGACGGATCCCCACCCCCAAAGGGTTCCGGTATTACGTTGACCATATCCTGCCCGTCCAGGAATTGGGCTGGTCCATGCAGCAGCAGATCCAGGAGGCCTTTTCACCGCCGGCCCAGGAACCCCAAGAGTTGTTCCGCCAGGCCTCCCGGGTGCTCTCCATGATGACCGGTCATCCGGCCCTGCTGCTGGCCCCCCGCCCCCAGGGCATGCGCCTCAAGCATGTCCAGTTCATCAGCCTGAGCGGCGATGGGGTGCTGACGGTCCTGGTGTCCCAGGATGATCAGGTCCAGACCAGATTCGTGCGCACCGAGGCGAGGTTTCCCCAGGAGGTGTTGGACCGCTTCAGCCAGTATCTGAATGAGCTCTGCCAGAACCTGACCCTGGGAGAATCCCGGCAACGGATCCTGGCCGAGATGGAAGAGGAAAAGAGCCTGTTCGATAAGATGGTCTCCCAGGCCTTGAAGCTCAGCCGGCAGGCCCTGCAAACCGATGAGGAAGAAGAACTCTACATCGAGGGCACCAGCCATATCCTGGATTATCCGGAGTTCACCGCGGATGTGGAAAAAATCCGGACCATCTTCAAGGCCTTTGAAGAAAAGCACCAACTGGTCACGCTCCTGGATCAGACCATGGCGGCCCAGGGAGTGCAGATCATCATCAGTCCGGACGAGCCTTTCCCCGAGATGCAGCTGTCCCTGGTGGCCTCTTCCTACGGGTCTCGGCAGACTCCGATGGGCAGCCTGGGGATCATCGGCCCCATGCGCATGGATTACGCCCGGCTGATCCCCATCGTGCGGTACACCGCCGCCATGGTCACGGGTCTGCTCACCAAACGGCAAACGTGAGTTCAAGCCCCCCGGCCCCTTAAGGCGGGTCCGGGCGGCTAGGTGGTTTTGTGCATGGCTGGCAGGACGACAAGGAGAACAGGATTCATGGCCTTATCCAAATCCGATAAGGAATCACCGCAGCACATTCCTGTCCGGGAGGAATCGACCGGGCCGGCGGGCCCCCCTGAGGTTCCGGGTGATCTTACGGCGTTGCAGCATAAGCTGGAGGAAAAAACCCAGGAAGCCGAAGAGAACTATACCCGCCTGCTCAGGCTGGCCGCGGATATGGAAAACCTGAAAAAGCGCCAGGAGCGGGAACGGGCCGAGCTGCGCCAATTCGCCAACGAGAACCTCATCAAAGAGCTCCTGCCCGTGGTCGACAACCTGGAACGGGCCCTGGAGCACGGCCGCCAACTGGAGGCCCCGGCTCCCTTTCTGGAAGGCATCGAAAGGGTGTACCAGAGTTTCCTCAAGGCCCTGGAGCGCTTCGGCGTAACTCCCCTCGAGAGCGTGGGCCAGCCGTTTGACCCGGCCTTTCATAACGCCATGATGCAGGAAGAGACCACCGCGGTCCCGGACTGCAATATCACCAAAGAATTACAGAAGGGCTATCTCCTTAACCAGCGCCTGCTCCGGCCGGCCATGGTGGTGGTGGCCCGCAATCCCCAAAATCCCAAAGAAACATCATGTCAAACCGATTCGACGGTTCAGGAGGAGAAATAAATGTCCAAACCCATAGGCATCGATTTAGGCACCACCAACTCTTGTGTGGCCATCATGGAGGGGGGCGAGCCTAAAGTTATCGCCAACGTGGAAGGCAGCCGCACCACGCCTTCCGTCGTGGCCTTCACCGATAGCGGCGAACGGTTGGTCGGCCAGATTGCCAAGCGCCAGGCCATCACCAACCCTTTAAATACCGTGTTTTCCGTCAAACGTCTCATCGGCCGTAAATTCGAAGCCCCGGAAGTCCAGCGGGATCTGAAAATCCTGCCGTACAAGATCGTCCGGGCCGAAAACGGCGACGCCCATATTGACATCCGGGGCAAGGTCTATTCCCCCGCCGAGATCTCGTCCATGATCCTCACCAAGATGAAGCAGACCGCGGAAGAGTATCTGGGCGAAAAGGTCACCGAAGCGGTGGTCACCGTGCCCGCCTATTTCAACGACGCCCAGCGCCAGGCCACCAAGGACGCCGGCCGCATCGCCGGCCTCGAAGTGCTGCGGATCATCAACGAGCCCACCGCCGCCTCCATGGCCTACGGCCTGGATAAAAAGAAGGACGAACGCATCGCGGTCTTCGACCTGGGCGGCGGCACCTTCGACATCTCCATCCTGGAGATCGGCGAAGGCGTCTTCGAGGTCAAATCCACCAACGGCGACACCCATCTGGGCGGCGACGACTTCGATCAGCGGGTTATCGACTTTTTGGCCGGCGAGTTCATGCGGGAACAGGGGATCAACCTGCGCAATGACAAGATGGCCCTGCAGCGCCTGAAGGAAGCCGCGGAAAAAGCCAAGATGGAGCTCTCCACCTCCATGGAGACCGAAGTCAATCTGCCCTTCATCACTGCCGACGCCACCGGTCCCAAGCACCTGCTCATCAAGCTCACCCGGGCCAAGCTGGAAGGCCTGGTGGGGGACCTCATCGACAAGATGGCCGGCCCCTGTCAGAGCGCCTTGCAGGATGCCAAAGTCTCGCCCAAGGAGATCGACGAGGTTATCCTGGTGGGAGGCATGACCCGCATGCCCAAGGTCCAGGAAAAGGTCAAGGAGATCTTCGGCAAGGAACCTCATAAGGGGGTGAATCCCGACGAAGTGGTGGCCGTGGGCGCCGCCATTCAGGCCGGGGTCCTCAAGGGCGAGGTTAAGGATGTCCTCCTGCTGGACGTCACTCCCCTGTCTCTGGGGATCGAGACCCTGGGCGGCGTCTTTACCCGGATCATTGACCGCAACACCACCATCCCCACCCGGAAGAGCCAGGTCTTTTCCACCGCCGCCGACAACCAGACCGCGGTGACCATCCATGTGCTCCAGGGTGAGCGCGATATGGCGGGGGACAACAAGACCCTGGGCCGCTTCGAGCTCTTCGGCATTCCGCCGGCGCCCCGGGGCATCCCCCAGATTGAGGTGACCTTCGATATCGACGCCAACGGCATCGTCAATGTCTCCGCCAAGGACATGGGCACCGGCAAGGAGCAGTCCATCCGCATCACTGCCACCAGCGGCCTCTCCGAGGAGGAGATCCAGAAGCTCATCAAGGATGCCGAACTCCATGCCGAAGAAGACCACAAGAAGCGGGAGCTCATCGAGGCCCGCAACCAGGCCGATACCTTGACCTACACCACCGAAAAGACCCTGGCGGACTTGGGTGATAAGGTGGACGCCGCCACCAAGTCCGACATCGAGAGCCACATCGCCGCCCTCAAGACCGCCATGGAAGGGACCGACATCGAGGCCATCAAGCAGAAGAGCGAGGAGCTTATGAAGGCCTCCCATAAGCTGGCGGAGCAGATGTACGCCAAGACCGGCGGTCCCGGCCAGGGCGCGGGCCCGGGAGCCGGCCCCGGGGCGGGCGCCGGTCCGGAAGCCAAGGCCAAGAAGCCCGAAGAAGAAGTGGTGGAGGCTGAGTTCGAGGAAGTGAAATAGGACCGACAGAGGTCATGACACCTGAAGGAGGGGGCCAGGGGCCGATAGCACAGGCATCCCGCCTGTGGGACCCCCTGCCCCCTCCCTCAACTCCTGCCCCCAACCCCGGAGCGGGGGTGGGGCGGGTGGGTGGAGGGCGGGTGGTTTTCCTCCGGCCCTCCTCTCGCCTTACTCATAAGAGATCCTCGAAAGCCACGGTTATGGTACGAAAGCTCGCTCTCCTGTGTCTGGTCATGGCGCTCTTGCCGGCCTGCGCCACGGCGCCGCCCCTTTATCCACGCCGGGCTCCGGCCCCTGAGTTCGAGAAGAGCGACACCGCGCTCTTCCAGGCAGCCGAAACCAGTTATCATCACCAGTCCTATCGCCGGTCCTATCAGCAGTATGCGGAGTACTTGCACCGCTATCCCCAGGGAGCCCGGGCCATGGACGCCCGCCTGCGGGAAGCCGAGATTCTCGGGCTCCTGGGGGACTGGCAGGGGTCCCTCCAGACCGATCAGCGGATCTTGGCCCTCCAGCCCGAGCCGGATATCTCCCGCCAGGCCCGCTATGGCATCGGCCGGGCCTACTTCAAGCTGGGCGAGTACCAGCAGGCCTCCCAGGTCTTGAACAACCTCACGGCCGAGGACTTGCCCCGCTCTCTCTGGTTCTCCACCCAGGCCCTGCTGGCCGAAATTTCCCTGAAGCAGGGCCGGGTGCCCCAGGCCTTCAACCGCCTGCGCCTGGCCGGCGAGGGTCTGGCCTCGGGTGACCCGGAGTGGTTCGAGGACCTGAAGACCCGCCTCCTGGAGCAGGCCACCGTTCCGGAACTGGAGCAACTGGCCGCCCTCTATCGGGATAATCCCCTGAGCGCCGCCCTGCTCTTGCGCCTGGCCAAGGTGGCCCAGGAGTCCGGACAATCCGAGGCGGCCTCCAAGTGGGCGGCCACCCTCAAAGAACGCTTCCCCGGCAGCCCCGAGGCGGCCGCGGCCGAACGCCTCCTGGCCGGGGGCAAGGTCAAGCTCGGCTGCCTGCTGCCTTTGAGCGGCCAGTTGAGCGGCGTCGGCTTTCGGGTGCAGCGGGGCATGGAGTTGGCGGCCAAAGGGACCCCGTTGGAGCTGATCTATCAGGACACCCAAACGGACCCGGAAACCGCAGCCCGCCTTACCCGCGACCTGGCCCAAAATGAGAGCGTGCTGGCGGTCCTGGGACCGCTGTCGTCCGCCGTAGCCCAGAGCGCCGCGGACGCAGCCCAGGCGGCGTCAGTGCCCCTCATCGCCCTCTCCCAGAAAGACGGCCTGACCCAAACGGGGCCGTGGATCTTCCAGGCCTCCCTGACCCCCCGCCAGCAGGTGCGGGCCCTGGTGCGCCAGGCCATGGCCATGGGGATCAAGCGCTATGGCGTGCTCTACCCCGATTCCTCTTACGGGCGCACCCTTTCTCAGAACTTCCAGGAGGAGGTGGCGGCCCAGGGCGGCGAGCTGGTGGCCCAGGCCTTCTACAGCCCGGGCTCCCAGGAGGTCGCCCCGACCCTGACCGCGCTGTCCGGGTCTATCCAACCCCCGGCGGCGGGTACGCCCGGGGCCACCGCCCTGTTCATCCCCGACGATGCCAGCACCGTGGCCGCCATCGCCGGAGGCCTGGCCGGCACCCCCCTCCAGGGCGCCCAGTTGCTGGGTACCAACCTGCTCAATAATGTCAAACTCCCTGAGGCCCAGGTGACGGCCTTGCAGGGCATCATCTTCCCCGACGCCTTCTTTGCCGGCGACCCCGATCCCGCGGTGGCCAAATTCGTCGCCGCCTACCGGCAGCAGTACGGGGAGGAACCTGACTATCTGGCGACCCAGGGGTATGTGGTGGTGCGCCTGATGGCCAGGATCGCCGAGTCGCACCAGGCCTTGAGCCGGAACGCCCTGCCCCAGCAATTGCTGAATCTCAAGGCGGTTCCGGACCTCCCCTGGTTCCAGGGGTTCAACGACCAGCGGGAGGAGGAAGCCGCCCTGTATCTCCTCACCATCTCCGGCAACGCCATCCAAATGGTCCCGTCGTCGGCCGCCGGGAGCGAACCCCGCCAATGATTACCCGGGTGCAGGGCTTTCAGGTGGGCCATGCCGGTGATGAGCGGAATGTCACGGGCTGCACCGTCATCCTCTGTCCCCCGGGGACCCTCGGCAGTGCGGATGTCCGCGGTTCCGCCGCCGGCACTCGCCAGATGGACGCCCTGGTCGGCCTCCACGTGGCGGAAGAGCCCCACGGCGTCTGCATCGCCGGGGGCAGCGCCTTTGGCATGGATGCCGCCGGGGGTGTCCTGCAATACCTGGAAGAGCGGGGTCGGGGGTTCGATGTGGGCGTTACCCGGGTCCCCATCGTGCCCACCGCGGTGATTTACGACCTGTCCGTGGGCAACTGCCGGGTGCGTCCGGACAAGGCCATGGGGTATGCCGCCTGTGGGGCCGCCACCGGTGAGCCCCAGGGGGACGGCAGCGTCGGCGCCGGTATCGGCGCCACCGTGGGCAAACTCCTGGGAGTGCAGCAGGCCACCAAGGGCGGCCTGGGGACCAGCTTCCTGGCCGGACCCCAGGGCCTGGAGGTGGGGGCCCTGGTGGTGGTCAACGCCTTTGGCGACGTGGTGGACCCGGCCACCGGGGCCATTCTGGCCGGCGCCCGCCGGACCCCGGATAGCCGGGAGTTCGTCGATACCGCCGAACTGCTGCGCCAGGGTTTTGTGCGGCGCAACTTCGGCGAGCTGAACACCACCATCGGGGTGGTGGCCACCAATGCCGCGCTCAACCGGGAACAGGTTCAGAAGATCGCCCAAATGGGCCATAATGCCCTGGCCCGCTGTATCCGCCCGGTGCACACCCTGTTCGACGGGGACGTGGTCTTTGCCCTGGCCCGGCCCGAGGTGCCGGCCGACCTGCATAATGTGGCGGCGCTGGCGGAAGCCGCCCTGGAGCTGGCCATCCTGCAGGCGGTCAAGCGCGCCAATGGCCTGGGGGTCCTCCCCGCCTATCAGGATTTGCATCCGGGCGGCTAACCGCCTCCGGCCCCGGTTCTTTCAGGTGGCCTTCAGCCAAACCCGTATCCCGGCGTGACCTCCTATGCCCAGTCAAGTTGAAAAAATCGACGTGGACCTCATTGTCTTCGATCTGGACGGCACCCTGGCCGATACCCTGCCGGACCTGACTGCGGCGGCCAACTATGCCTGCCGCCGTCTGGGGTTGCCGGAACATCCCCCGGAGGCCGTCCGGCACATGATCGGCGGCGGGGAGCGCAAGTTGATCGAACGGGCCATCGGGCCCGGAAACCAGGACCGCCTGGAAGAGGCCCTGCAACTCTATCTGGACCATTACACCCGGCATAACGGGGATTTGACCCGCGTCTACCCGGAGGTGGTGGCGACCCTGAAGAGGCTGACCCACAAACAGCTGGCGGTCCTGTCCAACAAACTCCAGCGCCTGACGGAGCAGACCGTGGCGGTGATGGACCTGAGCCGGTTTTTTACGGCCATTTGGGGCGGCCGCCCCGACCTGCCCTTGAAGCCGGCCCCCCAGGCCTTGTCGGCCCTCATGGCCGGTCTGGGGGTTGACCCCGGCCGCACCCTCATGGTGGGAGATAAGACTTCGGACATCCTGACCGGGCGGGGGGCCGGCGCCTTCACCGCGGCCGTCACCTACGGCTACGGAGACCTGGACGCCCTGACCGCGGCCTCCCCGGATTTTATCCTCCCCCGGTTCTCCCCGTTGCCGGACATCTTGGCCGGCTGATCCCGGGGCGTCAGCCCGCAATTTTGTTTGACAGAACCGGCCTGGCTGAATATATTTTCAATAATTATGGCGGTGTAGCTCAGTTGGTTAGAGCATGCGGCTCATATCCGCAGTGTCCGGGGTTCAAATCCCTGCACCGCCACCATTATTTAAAGTCCTTATTAAGGAGAAGAGGGACCATGAAAAAACTTGTGACCTTGGCCAGCGCCGGGGTTTTCCTGCTGAGTCTCCAGGGAATGTCGCTGGCCCAGGAGAAGACCCCGCCGCCCGCTCCGGCGGCCCAACCGGCCGCCCCGCCCGCGGCGACACCTCCTACGGCCCCCAAGGCGGAGACGCCGGCGGCTCCCAAGGAAGAGGTAAAGGGAGCCAAGAAGGCCAAGAAGACGAAGAAGGCCAAAAAGCAGAAAAAGGCCAAAAAGTCTAAGAAAGCCAAGAAAGCCAAAGCCACGGAATAACGGTTGAGTTTCCCACTCACGGTCCGGGCTTCGAGCCTTGCGGCGCGAATCCCGGGCCAGGGTTGCCACGAGACGAGCAGGGGAGGTTTCCTAAAATCGCCATGAAAAAATTCATAACCCTGGCCACCGCCGGGTTATTTCTCTTGGGCTTGCAGGGAGCCAGAGCTCAGCGGCAGGTTGAGCCTCCGGCGGTGCCCCCCATGCTGGAGGGCCAGAGGCCGCTGGCTCAGCCGGAAACCAAAGAACCAGCCGCCCCCAAGCAAGCAGAAGAAAAGGCCAAACCCAAGGCCACAACCAAACAGAAGGCCAAAGCCGGGAAAAAGGCCCCCAAGAAAGCCGCGGGGAAAAAAGCGGCCCACAAGAGATCTCCCAAAGTTGCCAAGAAAAAGATGCATAAAACCCCAAAGAAGAAAACTCCGGGAGCAGCCCCCAAGCAGCGGGGTGGTCCCGAAGAAGGCTAAGGTCACACCATTTCCTCAGTCAAGGAGGGCAAGCGCATGAAATTTAGGGGCGTAGCCTGTATTTCAGTGCTGGTGCTGCTCTTTTCTCTGGCCACGGCAGCCCTGGCCGCTGACAAGGGGTTCCTGTGGGATGGCAGCCACTGGAAAGACATGAACCGCGACATCAAGGTGGCTTATGTCAAGGGTATCGGCAACATGGCGGATTTCGAGAACGCCGCGGGTGGCTCGGGTATGGCCGCCTGCATCTCCAAGGGCTTTGTCGATGAACTCCAGACCAAAACCATTGAGCAGGTTATCGCGGAGGTGGACAAGTTCTATAAGGAGAATCCCACCAAGGTCAAAACCCCGGTAATCACCGTGATTTTACAGCGCTGTACCAAACTCTGCTCGGCTCCGGCCCCGGGGAGGAAATAATGAAAGCCGCGGTTATCCTGATGACGATGGGACTGCTCCTCGCCGGCCTGGCCGCCACCGCGCCGGCGGCGGCAATCGCCCAGCAGGCCATGCTGTGGACCGGGGTGCAATGGCAGCAGGTTTCCGAGGACGGAAAAGCCGGGTATATCTTTGGCATCGGCAACTTGGCCGACTTCGAGGTGGCCTCAGCCGGCAACCGCAAGCCGGCCTGCATCTCCCGGGCCTTCGTGTCTGATTTGAAGACCACGACCGTGATGCAAATCATTCAGGAAGTCGATGCGTTTTACCGGGAACACCCCGATAAGTTGAATACTTCGGTGATCGAGGTGGTCTTGCGGCGCTGCACCAAGCTCTGTCCGCCGGAGACCCCTAAAGGGGTGACCAAGAAATGAAAGGTGCGGCGGTTTTGATTATGGTCGCGGCGCTGTTGGTGGGCGGCTGTTCCGGCATGTCCAACACCCAACAGCGGACCTTGAGTGGCGGCGCCATCGGCGCCGGCAGCGG
>JBAVUP010000041.1:0-11172 GCA_049696835.1 Desulfobaccales bacterium | reverse complement strand
ATTTGAGGGGCGGGCCGGGGGACTTTTTCATAAGCGCCCCCCGCCCTCCCCACAAACTCCCCTCCCAACCCCCCCCATAAGAGTTGGTGGCACAGGCGTCCCGTCTGTGCTCTAAACCATGGTGCGCCATGCGCATCCTCAATGATGCCCCGGTCTTCCGGGTGGACCACATGCCGTAGGGCGGGGTTAAGGCCTCGGGGCCGGGAAGGGAAGGGGTGCGCTATGCCATGGAGAAACTTACCGAACTGCGCCTCCCGGCGTTAAAGGTGTAGGCGGCGGTGAAGGAGGTTCGATAAAACCGAGGGGATCCCGGGCCATATCCCCGTGATCCCCCGTCGGGCTAAGGTAAATTGAATGCGGACTGGTGATATCAGGGATAATCCGGCCTAACTAACTCCGGGCACCGTGGAATACACTTCTTTCAGCAGTGGCGCCTTGAATTGCAACGTCCGGAACAACAGCACCGGCACGGTGGCGTGGGTGGCGACTTTGTCGGCGACCGCGCCCATATACCAGGCCACTTCGCCGGCGCCGTGCGTCCCTAAAACGATGAGGTCATAACCTTTATTCTGGGCGTAGGCAATAATTTCCCGGGCCGGCACCCCATCCTGGCAAGCCCAGTCGACATCCAGACCCTTGTCCTTGAGGTCCTTGCCGGCCTTGGCCAGGAAGGTCTCACAGAACTTCCGTTCGTGGGCCTCTCCCGCTTTGATTGTTCCCGGGGTGCCTTCCCCGGCAAAAGCGCCGACACCGCTGTAACAGGCATGAAAGAGGGTTACTTTGGCCTTGAAGGTCTTGGCCAGTTCAACGACCTTGGGCAGTACTTTCGCGGCAATTTCTGACCCATCCAGAGGAACCAACATCTTCTTAAACATAGTGCCCTCCTGGTTGACATTTGCCGGGCCGGCTGGGTGAGCAGCTTGCAGCCCTGAGCTCCTTTGTTCTCAAAATAAGACAGTTTTGTGAGATGTCAATGCAGGTAAGGGAAATCTTTCACTATTTTTCGGTCTCCCGGTCCGGCTCCCGGTCATTGGCGGGTAGGAAGCCGCCTTTATACAACCCCCGCTGCAACACCCGGTGATACCTGGTAAAATCACCTTCCCCGGTGTCGCTCTCCAGATGCTGACTCATCATCTTGAGCTTGGCGTCCAGGTCATCCAGGACATTCACCAGCAGGGCCTCCCGGGTCTTGGGAGGGATAGGGGAGCCGAACTCCAGGGTCCCATGGTGAGACAGGATAATGTGCTCCAACTGCACCAATAAGGCGGGATCGGAGAACTCCAGGGCCTGGGCCTCGGACCGCACCATCTCCCAGCCCAAGACGATGTGCCCCAGGAGCTGGCCCGGCACGGTGAGTTCCGGGGCCGGGGGATTGGCCAGCTCTTTGATCTTGCCCAGGTCGTGGAGCACGGCCCCGGCCAGGGTCAGGTCCGGATTCAGGTCGGGATAGATGGCAAGGGAGGCCAGGGCGTGGCGGGCCACAAACCAGGTGTGTTCCAGGAGGCCGCCCACGTAAGGGTGGTGATACATCCGGGCCGCGGGACAGACCATAAACTCGTCCCGGTAGCGGTCCAGAAGGGTGAGTACCAGTTGCTGGAGGGGTTGCCGGATCCGGCTTTCCGCCAGCTGCCAGAGCTCCTGCCACAATTGGTTCCGGTCAAAAGGGGTGGCCAGGTCGAGTAGATCCGGATCATAATCCTTCAGGTCTTTGCCCTTGGCCTTAAGGTAATCCACCGTATAGAGATGCTGGACGTTCAATTGAAGCTCGCCCTGGTAGGATTCCACCTTGCCCTGAACCCCGACATCTTCCCCGGGCACCGGCCAAGGCTTGGGAACCTTCTCCAGGGCTTCTGCCCACACCTTGGCTTTCAGGGTGCCGGTCTTGTCGCCCAGGAGCAGCTCGAGGAAAGGTTTCCCAGACTTGGTGGTACGGGCTTCCACACTGCGCACGCGCAAAAATTGTTTATGCACCGCGGCGCCTTCCTGAAGCTGGGACACAAGCTGATGCGACATCCTGACCCCTCTCAGGTGGGATAGCGGTATGATACCCTCAGGGCCGCCCCCGGTCAAGGAGAGGTTTTGGCGGTCCGCCGAAGACCTGGAAAAGATTTTGTGCAAATAATTCATTGACATTCCGCCAAAGATTATTATCTTTAATATCTCTGGAAAATTGCCGGCCTTCTGCCGATAAAAAAATGAAGACGGCGCTTAACATTTTTTCTTGACAAGAGTCTAATAAAAGATAAAATCAAGCTTTTATTCTTCCCTAGCTACTCCGGAAGATGATAGGACAAAATTTCATGGAAAAAGACTACCTTAAGAAGTTTCTCGAATTGGGCGGCAGGAATGAAATCCTGGCTTATGACCAGTTTCATCTGCCCGAAGCAGAAGGGGAAAATCTGGACTTTCGTGGCCCCTTTGAAGCGTCCGCGGACGAGGAGTTGGACGTCTCCGAGCACCTCGATGCCTCCGGCTACGGCCCCGTCGCGGAAGAGGGTCTCGAAGAGGAGTTGGATGAGGCCATCGAGGTCGAGGAGATCCCTGAACATGAAGGGCTGGTGGCCGCCTACTTCCGGGAGATGCTGCGGTATTCCATCCTGTCCCCGGAGGAAGAGAGGACTTTGGGGCGCATCATCAAAGAAGGGCAGGATCATATCTTGAACCTGGTGTCCGTGGCGCAATCCGACCTGGAGGAAATCCGTTACCTCCAGAAAAAGATTCACCAATGGTACCAGACCCCGGACAAGAGCGCCCAAGGCAAAGAAAAACTCTTCAAGGTGATTCACCAGAAGCTCTTCCAGGTGCGGAAGCACCATCCGGAGGCCTCCGAAGTCGAAGACCTGGCCAATGACATCAGGACCACCGAGGGCGAGGTCAACCAGGCCCGGGATCAGATGATCAAGGCCAATCTGCGTTTGGTGGTGAGCATCGCCAAGAAATATCTCCATCGGGGTCTGACCTTCTCGGATTTGATCCAGGAAGGCAACCTGGGCCTGATGAAAGCGGTGACCCGGTATGATTACACCACCGGCTACCGGCTGAGCACCTTTGCCTCCTGGTGGATCCGGCAGACCATTACCCGGGCCATTTATGACAAGACCCGCACCATCCGGATTCCGGTGCACCTCCAGGAAATCCGCAACCGGTGCTACCGGGCGTTCTATGACCTGCTCAAGGAGTTGGGCCGGGAACCGAGCCTGAAGGAGATCGCCGAGCGCTCCGGGGTGGCCGAGGAAAAGATCCTGCTGGTCACCAACCTGGCGGATGAACTGATTTCCCTGGAGACCCCGGTGGGGGACGAAGGGGATCGTTTGGGCGACTTTATCCGCAACGACAAGGCGGTGTCGCCTTACGAGGCCATTCTCGAGTCCCAGTTGGGCGAAAAGACCGGCTCCATCCTCACCACCCTCACCGCCCGGGAAGAAAAGATCATGAAGATGCGGTTCGGGATCGGCGAAGAAGTGGAGCACACCCTGGAGGAAATCGGCCGGGCCTTCAAGGTTTCCCGGGAGCGCATCCGGCAGATCGAAAAAAAGGCCCTCAAGCGCTTGAAACATCCTACCCGCAAAGCGGCGCTGGAAGATTTTCTGGAATAAGGTCGGGGCCAAGCACGGCCCCGGCAGCGATCCTGGGAAGGAGTCAACGATGGCAGGACTGAGCCCCGAGAGATTGGATGAAGTAAAGGAGCGCCTGCTGGAACGGAAGCGGCGTCTCTGGCAGGAGGTCAAGCAACAGCTCCGGAGCAACATCGGCGATGGCTATCAGGAGATGCTGGCCGCAGCTCGGGACGAAGAGGATCAGGCCACCGTCAGTCTGATGGCTGAAACCAATCTGACGCTCCTGGGGCCCAAACGCCAGGAACTGGAGGCCATCGAGGAGGCCCTGAACCGGCTGGAAAACGGCAGCTACGGCTTCTGCGAGGTCTGCGGCCAACCCATCGAGCCGCGCCGGCTGGAGATTATGCCCGAAACCCCTCTCTGCCGCAACTGTATGTCGCATCGGGAAAAGCTGGCCAAAGCCACGGCCCGCTAACCCTCGACCACCTAGCCAACCCTGAAGCGGGGGATTTACTCCCCCGCTTTTTTTTGTGCGCCGGCCTGCCGGAGGCGGGACCCATCAGGTTGTTGAAAAGGACTCATAAACCTGATTAAAAGCCTTTTATATTCCCCCCTTTTGTAAAGGGGGGTTAGGGGGGATTTTATAACTGCCTGAAATCCCCCTAAATCCCCCTTTTTCAAAGGGGGACTTGAGCACCCCTGATCGCTGAGGATGCTTTTGATTCTCATCTTGTGGCAGTTTTTCAACAGTCTGCTGATCTGCCAAGCGGGTTTTGGCAGAACAGCATATGCGGGAAGTCGGCCACAAAAAACAGGGCCCCAGAGGGGGCCCTATCCGCATGGCCTTTTACGGGGAAAACTTAGCTTTTTTTTACGCCGCCACCATGCCGCCCGTCCAGGCCCATCCGGCCGCTCCCCAGGAGGAGCGCACTGGGCGGCAGCGGGATGACCTGCTCTTCCCTGGTCACCTGGAGGACCAGGTCGTTGTCATCATAGTCGCCATAAGGCTGACTACAATAACCATCCCCATCTTCACAGGCCACGATAAAATCGTTGAAGGTGCCGATATGGAAGATCAGGTCGTTGGATTGCAGGGCCCTGGCACCACCCGGTGCAAGGGCCCCCTTGATTCCTGGTGCAAATCAAGCCGTGCCGCGAGGGATTATCTAGCAGCAGAACTTGTACATGAGCTTACAAGTCTTGATGATCGATTGGACGCACTGCTTGCAGCAGCAGATGAAATCAACTGACGCGCTGCAAGTCTTAGCCGCCGGAATCCCCAAGCCATGGGCATCAATGGTCACCGACCAAGCCTGGGGGTAGAACCCAACAGACAGCGTGCAATTGTTGACCTTAGTCTTGACCGTGAAGGTGCCGGCGGCGTCGGTGGGTTTCGTAACCAAGACGCCATTTTCCGGCGTGCTGAGCTGAACCGAGGCGCCCACTATGGGGGAAGCAATACCAAAGATGCACATTGTGGCAGTGCCTTTGTAGCCAATCTCGTATTTAGGACAGGCCGCCAAGACCAGAGAGGGCACCACCAGCATACACACAACCAGGATTAATACTTTTTTCATTTTTCTTCTCCCTTTGGAATATTTGGTAATTTGGTCAGCAACGAAGCCGGTAAAATTGTCACCGAGGCGGATGGCTGGTCTGGCTTGCCACCCTGGGGGCCATCATCCTTCACCCTCTCCCTTCTGGATCCGGGAACTCGAATTTTACCTCCCCTGACGCCTCATCACCTCCTCTCCAGGCCTTTATTTCTCCCTCCGGTGGATTGGAGAACTAAAAAAAACTCCCCGGAATATCATTGCCATAATTCCAGGGAGGCTAGTCGGCGTGCCTGGTTTTTCGTGGGTCCTGCCCGAGGAGACCAAGCGGGCTATGTTTGTAGTGCCTGCGCCTGGTCCATGGCGGAGCCGCCTCAGCTTCTCCGCCGCCACCATCCCAGGCCGGCCAGAGCCAGCAGGCCCGAGCCCAACAGCGGCAGGGTGCCGGGAATGGGGTACGGAGTTGCACTGAGGTAGAGGTTGAGCACCAGGTCGTGGTAATCCAGGTCGGGACAACAACCAGGATCATAAGAATCCGCAATATCCGCATCTTCAAAGACTATGATGAAATGTCTTAAATAGGTCAAATTCTCCTGATAATCCTTGTCCTCGAAGATATAACCGTTGCTCTGGAAACCCGTAGGGGTGTTATACGATAGAAAGGTGTACCTGATGGGACCGTTAGCACCATCAACTTTATCGGCGAAACAAAAATCATTATTGGAGGTTAAGGGTGGGGTGATGTCAAAAGTGTCATGAAAATATCCGTTAGTATTTTTAGCGTAGGATAAGCTGTCCAGTTGGTTAAAGCTCCCGGTGGGGCCGCTCACGGGGGACCACCCGGGGGTTTGCTTCAATGGGTTCAATGGATCGGAGAACTTATACTCATCGGTTAGAATGTATACATTGATGGCGCTTCCCGCCAGCTTATCGATAGGAGTAAGAGCCCCTATCTGAAGGTTGCTGGTCAAAGTTGAGGACCAACCGAAATGATTGAAGACGTCCCAGAGTGGAGCCCCATAAATATCGGTGGTAATAACCACGGGGTCTGCGTGGGCTGACCACGTCTGGCCCAAAAGCAGGGCCAATCCCAAGACTACGGCAATCCCAAGTTTTCTCATTGCTCCCTCCCTTTTTACCTTTTTTACCTTACGGTTAACCGAACCCCCTGTTAGGCTGGTGAAGATTTCTGCAGCGCTCTCCCTTGGGCCGGCCAGCTTTTCATGCAGGATAAATCATGGCCTTCCCGCCCCCGGGAGGATGCCTTACCTCAGAATTTATCCGTATTCCTGGCTTGCCGCGGAAAAACCTCTCTAGCCTCCACGAATCCGCTCATTGCTGCTGCAAGCCGATCGGTCACCTCCTGCTCTCTGAGATTTAGGGCATACCATACGGTATGACCAGTCACATTTTCCTGGCGATGGACTTGTCCTGATGCTTGAGGCCTTGGTTGGCCATCCATCCAAGGTGAGTTGTCGGTGATCGGGGTACAAGTTTCGGAGCGACGGCCCGGCTTCCCCAAGCCCTGCCGCCGGCCCCTGCTGTTCCCGCTGGAGGCGGGTGCAATAAATAAGCCGGGTTGCCAGCTTTCTAGGCAACCCGGCTATCTCGCGTCATCGAGACCCGTGGCTTTCCGTCCCCGCCTCACGGCGGGTTTGGCTTTGCTAGATATTCGATAGTTACGATATTCACAATAAGTACGAAAAGATTATTTGTCAAGGGGATTTTTATTATATATTACAACAATATATTTTATTATTATAATAACAATAATCATCTCTATTGTATTAAAATCATCGGTTTTTTTCTTTCTTACCATAATTTATTACATTTTATAAGATAGCGATAATCAATTTAATTTATTATTTATAATCTAATTGATATTAAATACTTTTTCAAATTTATGTAAGCAGCAAATGAAAACAGTTGGTTCCTGGAACTCTGATTATCCGGTTAGATCTCCTCCAGGAGGAAGTCGGGCGGTGGATTAAACGGGGGGAGCGCCAAGGAACCGCGCGGCGAAACCCCGGTCTTCTCCGGATGCACCTAACGGACCCGGATCTGGGATATTGATAATGCCGCGCCCAACATATCTGCCCACCGGCAATGGACTTGGCTCTGATGGACCCAAGGTCCTGCCCCGGTTTCATCAGATAACCCTCGACCTTGCCGAGTAAACAGGGTTTCCCCCCCTTCTCAGTAATTCCCCCCCTCCTTTCGTCTTTTTTTCAGCGCTAATTCAGGCTTCAGGCGTTGGAAAATTAGGTTAGGCCCGATTTACCCCGCCCCGGGATCGGCGCATTGTTTTCCTTAAATTCAAAGATGTTAAACGCTTAGAAATAATTTTATGGCTCCCAGGCTGGACGGATCAATGCCAACCGCCTCTAGGAGATCCAACCCCCCTGAAACACTTGCACAGTCCGAACCCATCGGACCGGAGGAATCAAGATGAGGAGATATTTTTCCCGGATGGTCATGGCATTGATGCTGGTGTCGTTCTGGTGCGCCGCCGCCACCGCTGATTATAAGGATGATATCGGCTACACCGCCCTGGCCAATGAGTTAGGGGCTGGCCTGCCCACCGGCGCCGGCGTCAAGGTGACTCAGGTGGAAGCCGCCTGTGGTGAACCTGATCCGAGCCTGGGGGAATTTGCCGGGAAGACCTTCACCATCAAGAGCCCCAACTTAGTCATAAGCGGACACGCCAATGCCGTCGGCCAGATCTTTTATGGCAACAGCGGCTCCATTGCCCCCGGGATTACCAGCATCGACTGTTATTCCGCTGGGTCTTGGACACAACCTGGGTTTCTCCGCTATGACACCAGCACCCCCCTCATCTCCAGCAGCCGGGTGGCGAACCACAGTTGGGGAGGTAGCGACCTCACCGCGGGATATAATATCGCGATTTTGGCCAGGTTGGATTGGGTCGTTGACCGGGATGAATATATCAACGTGGTGGGGATGAATAATGGCGGGGCCGGGGTTAATGCGCCGCTGCTGGGCAGCTCTTTTAACGCCATTGCCGTGGGCCTCAGCAATGGCAGCGCGGCGTATGGCTCATATGCGTTGGCCACCACCCCCAGCACTCCCTACGCCTCGGGCAGCCGGACCCGCCCGGACCTGGTGGCCCCCTCGGATTACACCAGCTATGCCACCCCCATGGTCTCCGCCGCGGCCGCACTCCTGGTACAGGAGGGCCATAACGGCGGCACCACCCTGTCTACGGACCCGGTGGTCAGGTCCACTACCAACCGCAACGGGGACACCATTTACAATGCCGAGAGGTCCGAAGTGGTGAAGGCGGCCCTCATGGCCGGGGCCAGCCGCACCAGTCCCAATTTCAGCCAAAGTTATGTCGTCAATACTGCCAATGGCTTAAACAATGTTTATGGGGCCGGACAACTGAACATCTATAACAGTTATCATGTGATCGCCGGTGGCGAGCAAAACAGCCGGGAAGATTACCTGGCCGGCGGTGGGGAAATCAAGGGGCTGGGGTTCGATTACGATCCCGCGTTCGGCGGCGCCAATGCCAGCAACAAGACCGGGACATACATTTTCCATACCCTCACTTCCGGCGATCTGTCCGCCTCCCTGGTCTGGAACCTCAAGGTTGCCGGGATTACCGGGCAGGGGTTCGACACCACAGCCACCCTGTACCACCTTGGCCTGTATCTCTATGACGTCTCTGATAGTAATCGACTGGTCGCCAGTTCGGACAGTTCCGTGGACAATACCCAAAATCTGTGGACTTCTTTGAACAGCGACAAGATTTACCAGCTGGTCGTCAAAGTCGATCCGGGCCAGCTTGATTTCCTCTGGGACTACGGCCTGGCCTGGGATATTACGGCAGTCACCACCCACGCCCCCGTGCCTGGCTCGGTCTATCTCCTGGCCTCCGGATTGGTGGCGATTCTCTGGCTGAAACGCAAAGGAGTAACTCGCTCCTAGCTCTGTAAAAGGTATTGTTACCGATCTTGGGGTTGCGGCCGGGGAAACCGATTACCAACCACGAGGACATATCCCGGGTTAAGTTTACTGCTCTGAACCTTCACTGAGCGATTGGCGAAACATTCTAGCTAACTACCCTGTACCGGCAGGATCGCCGCGCCCCGGCGGTGGGCCTCCACCCCGGGATTGAACCAGAAGATGTTCCGCCCTTTGACGCCTTCCAGGTCGGCGACTGCATACCACCGCCCCTTGCTGAGATGCGCCGCCTGATAGCCGTAGCCGGTGAGCAATTGGGCAACGACGGCTTTGCTGGCCCCCGCAGCTTGCAGGTTCTTTTCTTCCATTTCCATCAGAAACATGGGGGGCGACTCCGAGACAAGCCCCCGGGCCCCCTGGAGCACCGCCAGCTCCGCCCCCTCCGCGTCCAGCTTGATGAGGTCCGGCGGACGCAGGCCTTCGGTCCCCAGGAAGTGGTCCAGGGCCACCGTCCGGCAGACCTCGCCCCGGGCCTCGGTTTGGCCTGACTGATAGAGCGTGGCGCTGCTGTCGGCAATGTCGCCGGAGACCCGGAGCACCGCCTCCCCCTCCCGGTCCGTGACGGCCACTTGGTAAGTCCTGATGTTCCGATAGGCATTTAAGGAGATATTTTCCAAGAGTCGGGCGTAGGCGTTCTGCCCCGGCTCAAACGCCACGATCTGGCCCCGGTTGTTTAGGGCCGTGGCGGCCACCAGGGTGAAATACCCCACGTTGGCCCCGATATCCCAAAACACCCCGTCGCCCGTCAGGAGCCGCTGCACCAGCTCGGCCTCATACCGTTCATGGTAATGTCCATAAAAATACACCTTGAGCTGTTCCGGGTCCGCCAGATCCAGCTTCATGCGGAAGCCCTTATCCAGCCGCACCACGACATAGCGCTCCGGGGGCGCCAGCCGGGTATGCAGGCGCTCATAAGCATAAGCCTTGCCGTCCCGCAGGGGAAATTTGCTGAGGTACCCGCGGAAAATACTCCGCAAGGCCGATTTGGGCCAGGAATCCGGCATAGGTCTCCTTGCAGCTTTCAGCAGTCAGCTTTCAGCAAAATCAAATAATCCATCTGGAATTTTGAGAAATCGGCTTGCGGCCACCGCTCACTTACCTCACGGCAGGCGCCGGTGGCGCAGGCAGGGCAACTCCCGGCGCACACGCTGGAGGCGTTCATAGTCCAGCCGGGCCAGGATCACCCCCTCGCCGTCCGGGGCCTGGGCCAGGACCAGCCCCCAGGGATCGATGATCAGGGAGCGCCCATAACTGCGGCGGCCCGGCGCGTGTTGCCCATATTGGGCCGGCGCCACCACATAGGCCAAATTTTCGATGGCCCGGGCCCGGAGCAAGACCTCCCAGTGGTCCCGGCCGGTGGTGGCGGTGAAGGCCGCGGGCAGCAGGATGAGGTTGGCCCCGGCCTTGACCTGGGCCCGGAAGAGTTCGGGAAAACGCAGGTCATAGCAGATGGCCAGCCCCGCGGTAAAGGGCGCGCCCGGTAGCGGCGCGGTCACCACCTCCTCCCCCGGGTGCGTCCACTCCGACTCCCGATGGGGCGGGGCCCCGGGTAAGTCCACGTCGAACAGGTGCAGCTTGCGGTAGCGGGCCAGGATCTGCCCCCGAGGCCCCAGCAATACGCTGGTGTTGCAGGGCCGCGCCTTGCCGGGAACGCGTTCGGGGAAGGAACCCAGAAGGACAAAGATCCCTAATTTTCCGGCCAGATCCCGGAAGCGGGTCACCAACGGGCCGTCCACCGGCTGGGCCGCCGCCGCGGTCTCGGCCGCACTCCCAAAACAGGCAAAATGCTCCGGCAACGCCACCAACTGGGCCCCCCGGGACGCGGCCTCCTCTATCAGGGCCTGGACCCGGCCCAGATTGGCCTCCATGTCCGGAGTGGCATTGAGCTGTACCGCCGCGACCCACATATGGTTTATATGATTGGTGTTTGGACTGAGGGAGGGGGCAGGGGTGAGATGCCCCCAAAAGTGAGACACTTTTTATGAGAGGATTGATTTAAAGCAACCATGGCTCAGTTTACCCAGCAGCCCCTCTGGGGGTGGAGGGAGCGTAGCGACCGGAACCCCCAGAGGGGC
>JBAVUP010000040.1:0-12709 GCA_049696835.1 Desulfobaccales bacterium | reverse complement strand
CTTCAAAGGCGATGCCAAGGCTTGCATCTTCGGCATTACTTTCCCCATAGTGGGAGCCTCGGTTGTACTCACCACCCCGGAAAACCCGGCAATTTCGAAGGTCACTGACGCCGCCGGCACCTATGTGATCAAGGAAAAGGTCAACAATTGCACGCTGCCCGTAGGGTTCTACACCCAGAAATGGCAGGTGGTGATTGATTCCACTTCCTTGGGACTCCCGGCGTCTAAAACTTGCACCGCGTCGGCTGATTTCATCTGCTGCTGCGAGCAGTGCGTCCAATCGATCATCCAGACTTGTAAACTGTTGTACAAGTTCTGCTGCTAGATAATCCCTAGCGGTAGGTTTTGATCTTCACCAGGAATCAAGGGGGGCCCTTGCATCTGGTGATGCAAGGGCCCTTTCGCCTACGGACTCGTTGCCTTGGGCATTAGGGTTAAGTCAGACTCGCAATCAGGGGTTTTCTCCCTGGTTTCTGACGGCCTGCGCGGCCTGGCCTAAGGCAACCGGCCTCGTGGGGCGGGTAAAACCCGTGAACCCGACTGGACCTTAACCCAAGAAGGAGAAAGATCATGCTGAGAAAAGCTCTCATGTTATTGGTGGTGGCTGGAGTGCTGGCCTGGACCGCCGCCAGTCAGGCTGCTGCTATCCCCTATTATTTTTCGGAGTATTATGGGGACGCCTATGCTACAGATGGCCATCATTACGATGAACATAATTTTACTACCGCTTTACCCCCGGGTTCAACTTCTGCAAGCGAACCCAACGCCAGCGCCTATGCTTCTGCCGGTATGAACGGCCATAACCTCTATATGGAAGGCGCGGCGACGGGGGCAGGCACAGAAGCCGGAAGCACCGGAGCCCATATCGACCTCCGCTTTTACGGCCCAGCCTCCGGTCAGGTGACCTTCCAGTTCGACTATTATGGCTTAGCCTCCTGTAGTGGGTCTGGCTCGGCGGAGATTGATCTCAACATGTACTTTGCTAACTTTACATCGGGGTCGAATCTATGGGCCATTGTGCCAACCGCCGCTGTGTCTGTGCCAGCCGGTGCTTTAAATGGTGATTCGCAAAGTGTCTCTGACCACGTCAATGAGACGTTTACCGTGACGCCCGGTACTGAATATGAACTGTGGTTAGAGGTTTGGTGGGCGTATGCCATAAACGATACCGCCGGGAACTCCGCTTTTACCCAGGGCTATTTTGACAATCTCAGTGTTGATGATGGCACTGTCGGGCCGCCGCCACCAGACCCCACCCCGGCACCAGCCACCTGGCTTTTGCTGTCTTCCGGCTTGTCGGCGTTACTGATCTGGAGAAGAAAGCGGTAAGGCTGATCCAACGTGGGCAGCCGCCTGGTCTGACAGCTTCCGTAACGTTAGCCAGGTTTCGCCAACCAGGTAACGCGCAGGAGTTAGTCTGTACCGGTTGGGCTCAGCTCCGGCCGGCCTGGGCCGCCTGGGTAAAGATGGTTGATAAAATAACCGATAAAACCCTTGGCCTGGTCTTTCTCAGCGCCACGGCTAGGCAGGGGCCAAACTTTAGGAAAACAGCTTGAGAGCAACGCTAGGGTTGCGAGCCGTTGCTCACCAGGCTCGACATAGGTAAGCCGTGGCGGGTTTCCCTTGTCCCACCACCAAAGCAGAGGCCTTGGGACGGAGCCGCCATGGGAAAGGGGCGCTGGCCGCCGCGATTGAGGCTAAACAGGAGGTTGGGTAGGCGAGCGCCTAGAGGGAGTTGGCCATGCAGACGGGACACCACCGGTAGCCACATGAGAGTTACCCCTTAAACTTATTGAGGAGAGCGCCCTAAATGACCAAAAGGTTTTATGCCTGACTTTGTGCCTCATGAAGGTACCCGCCCCCCCCTGGTTACCAAGGCATAGTGGTCTTTATAATGCTAAGAAAAACCCTGATGCTGTTGATGGTTGCTGGCGTGTTGGCCTGGAGCGCCGTGGTTCAAGCCGCGCCTATTTCTTTTTATTATAGCAACTACTATGCTTACACCTCGGCTGAGAATACTGACGCCGGAGGGTATGACAAAGATGTGGTTACCAACTCTTCACCCCCGATCTCAGCTTCTGCACAGGAAGGAAATGCCACCGCCTATGCTTCAGCGGGAGTTACGAAATTCCTTTTTGCCGAAGCCTCGGAGTCGGGCGAGAACTGGCTGGCTCAATCCTGGGTGCATGCCGACCTTCGCTTTACCGCTTCAACTGATCAGGTTCACCTCAAGTTTAACTATTATCTCGAGGCCTACAGTGTTGGGGATGCCGCGGCGTATGCGCAATTACACTTATACCTTGGTGGCTCTTCATGGCAGCCTGACGATATCATCGCGAATGCGTCAAGCTCAGGAGATATGAGCGATTCGGCTAGCATCTCCGGTAACGTCGATGAGGTGGTGGCCGTGACGCCCGGCCAGGATTATCAACTGTGGTTGGAAATTTGGTGGGTGTATGCCCAAGGCTATACCGGTACCGCCGCTTATGGACAGGCCTGGATTGACAATTTCAGCCTGGATGACGGCAGTACCACGCCGGCGACTCACTCCCCGGCGCCGGCCACCTGGCTCTTGCTGTCTTCCGGTTTGGCGGCGCTCCTGGGCTGGAGAAGATGGCGTTAAGGCTGACCCAGAGCGGGTCAATAAGGACTTCGGTAACGACGGTTCTTAAGGAAGGGGCGAACCCAATCCAGAGGGGGTAGCTGGCCTGGACTGAGAGGGCGTGCCGTTTTATGCCTGTAGACCAAGAGCTGCCAGCCATCACATTCCCTCACTCATAATGTAAGAGGACCGTCAACACTACCAGAGCCCGCTGGGTCTCCTCTGGCAGGACCCCACGAGAAACCCGGGCACGCCGACTAGCCTCCCTGGAAATATGCCATTTATATTTCAGGGAGGTTTTTTTTAGTTCTGCAATTCAAGGAGGGAAAAATAAAGGCCAGGATGCCTGGAGAGGAGGTGATAAGCCGGGGGATAAACATTCGAGTTTCCGGATGCAGAAGGGAGTGGGTGAAGGATGATGGCCCACAGGGTGGCAAACCAGACCAGCCATCCGCAGTGGTGACAATTTTACCGGTTTCATGGCTGACCAAATTACCAAATATTCTCAAGGGAGAAGAGAAATGAAAAAAGTGTTACTGCTGGTTGCGTGTATGCTGGTGGTGCCCTCTCTGGTATTAGCGTCAAATGGCTGTCCGAAGTACGAGCTGGGCTTCAAAGGCGATGCCAAGGCCTGCATCTTCGGCGTTACTTTCCCCATAGTGGGAGCCTCGGTTGTACTCACCACCCCGGAAAACCAGGGAATTTCGAAAGTCACTGACGCCGCCGGCACCTATGTGGTCAAGGAAAAGGTCAACAATTGCACGCTGCCTGTTGGGTTCTACACCCAGAAATGGTCGGTGACGATTAATGCCGGTGCCTTGGGAATCCCGGCGTCTAAAACTTGCGATGCGTCGGCTGATTTCATCTGCTGCTGCGAGCAGTGCGTCCAATCGATCGTCAAGACTTGTAAGCTGTTGTACGCTTTCTGCTGCGGGTCTATTATATAGACACTAATCCCTATCGGCAAAGCTTGACTTTCACCAGGAATCAAGGGGGCCCTTGCATCTGGTCGGGCAAGGGCCCTTTCGTCTACGGACTCGCTGCCCTGCCCATTAGGGTTAATTCAGACTAGCGGCAATTTGCCGGAAAAGGTGCTGGTGGAACTGCTGCTCAAAGGTTTTCAACCGCTTTAACCAGCAAACGGAGTGTTGGCCCGGAGATGGGGAACCGGGGCTTTCCGCGGTAACCATCTGACTGCAAAAAGAACAAAACCCCTAAAGTTTGCGGCCCCCTTCTGTCCTCAGCGTGCCGACTTCGATGATTGCTTTGCCAGGGGCACCCGGAAGTCACCAAAAACCCGCACAATAATTTTGGGTCTCTCCTTGAAGTTGCTGAAGATCTCGATCCTGCCGGCGTAGGATCCCGTTTCTTTGAGTTTGTTTTTTATTTCCAGTACATATACTTTGCCCGGCTCTTCAGTCTTGAGGGTCACATCAATTTTGTCGGGGAGAGAGTTTTGAAAATAGGTAATATTCCAAGGTGTGGGTAAATGGGAAATCAACCGTAATTGGGTCTGGACATCCTGGGTTGGGTCTCCTTTCAGGCGGACGATGTGGCTGGGTTGGATGTCGATGATAGGTTCTGAGACGCCCTTGAGAGTTAAAACCACCTCAGGGTGCTCCGGGTCATTGGTAGTGACCTTGGTTTCCTTGTGGAATTCATTCAACACCGAAAAAGGTTTGATGGTCAGAGTGATTGCCCCACGGCCCCCAGGAGGAATACTCGGATCATGCTTGGCCACCGTGCACGCGCAGTCCGGATCCACGTCAATGATTTTCAAGGGGGCGTTGCCGGTATTGAGAATGGCAAACTTGTAGGTCAGCGTCTGATCTTCGGAAACCTTTGCAAAGTCATGGGATTTTTCCGGGAGGGAAAGCCGGGGCACGGCATTTTTGTCTACCCCGCAGGCGGGGATTCCCAGCAACCCCAGGGATCCCAAGAACATCCAGATAAAGCCCAGTGCTAGCCACGAAGACATTTTTCGCTTAAGGGCCATACGTAGACTACTCCTTTCAGTGATTTTTTATCCGGCCTCATGAATATGGATTGCATATGTTCTTCTTCAGCCGTCAATATCTACTTTCCTGGATTTGTATTTGATAGTCTTCCAAAATGTCGCCTTTGAAGAATACCTGCAAGTCAGCCCGCTCTATTCCCAAATTACCCAGATAGGCATAATGGTAACCCCACCATCGAGCCTTGCTAGGATCAGCGCTGCTTCTGTCAAGCGGTTCTCCAAAGAGGCTTAGAACATCGTTCTTGGTCGAGCTGCCTCGCACCAGCTCCGAAGCATTGCCAGGCTTAAATTTCTGGCCCTCAACATAAAAAGGAATAAAGCCACAGCCGGCAACCGCGAGGATGAGCACAACGACAAAGAGAGCCAGGGTACTTCGTATGTTCATAAGGAGACCATATGCTAATATTTTGGCCATGGCGCTACTTTTTTGTGAGATCTTGGGGCATTGCCGCCAGTTTCTTCAGATCGATTAAATCTGCCACCTTTAGCAGAGTGTCGGGGTTCAGGACTTCTTCACCCAGAATAGTTACCACGAAGCGGTCGGCCACATTAATGCTCAGGGAAGAATCATATTTTTCATAGGGGGTGATGGGCGGAGCCACTTTTATGGCCGCAAAGCCCTTTACTTGAACAGGTTTGGCATCTTCTTTGGCAACTCTTGCCATAGTTTCAGCCACAGTTTGTTTCGCAGGAATTACTAAATATATTTTAATGACTTGCATATCAGACCGAAAGATGTCTATGATGAGCGTCACCATAATATTTTCTTTCTGCATAACGGGAACCACCTTGGGATCTCCCTCCCGCTGCCATCCTGGTATTTGAATATCCAAAATTTTTACCAAGTCATTGATGGAGCGGACGGCGGGCTCGGCTGGTAGAACGGGGTGGACGGTTGCCGCCAGGGCGACGATCAAACAGGCCATGCCGAAAATTGACCGAATTATGCACGAGTAAGACCTTGTCCCTGTTCGAGTTTGTCCGACACCTTGGCCACGCTTTCCTCTGAGCACCATAGCCGCCTCCTTTGCTTGGATTTTCACTTCAGTCGGATACCATAACCGGCTCAATCACCTATTTCAGGGTAAGAGGAGAACGATCAGCGCCTACCAGGACAAAATAATCCTGGTATTGCTTGGAAATCGTTGAATCGATATGCGTCTCGATGCTTTCTCCAGGGACAAAAACTCCCAGTGGCCGGTCTGTTACATAGGTCCACGGCCTTTCAACCAGAGTCTGGGAAATTTTCAAATCCTGAGACAGGGGATAAGTCAGCGGCAGGGTAGCTATAAACATTGAGGTGGTGACCAACGCCCCCATTGCACTGAGCGGTCGCACGATCATGAGGTCGGGCACCGCAGTGAAAAGATTAGCAGGCGGTTGATGGATCTCCAGATCCATGTCCTGGGAGAAGGCCGGTGAGCCCAGCGCCGACAGGAGCAGAGTCAGAAAAAGTCCAATTATCTTCTTCATGGTGATTCTCCTTGCATAAAATGAACCCGCCCCCAAGTTTTAATCGTATCTTAGCACTATTGTGGGGTCCTGGTTGGCGGCTCGGACGGCCGGATAGGTGCCACAGATCAATCCGAGGGCCGAAGCAGTGGCTATTGCCACTACCAGCAATCTCAGGGAGAAAATGGGCGAAAATCCAAATAATCGGGAAATGAGGTGCGCTCCTGCAAAGCCGATCAGGGTTCCGCCTAAGCCGCCGAGAACACAGAGGAGCATGGCTTCGCAAAGAAACTGCATTTTGATTTCCAAACGGGTGGCTCCTACGGCTCGCCGGATGCCAATTTCCCGAACTCTTTCAGTCACCGACACCAACATGATATTCATAATGCCAATGCCGCCGACCAAAAGGGAAATACTGCCGATGGCCCACAGAACATATTCAAAAATCCGCAAGGACTGTTGCTGTGCCTTGAGAACCAGTCGCTGGCTCTGGATATCGAAACTCGCCGACTCACCGAAGCGCCTAAATAAAAACTGCTTGATCTCCGCCATGGCTGCATTGGTATTTCTCCCGCGGAGGTGAAGAGTAGTGGTTGTTTTGGCAGGGAATAATTTCAAAGCCGCAGGCAACGGGATGAGGATGCTGTCTTTCAGTGCATCGGTGGAAGAATTTGGGATATCGGTCAACACCCCAAGAACCTGGAATAAGTAACCGTTGATGGGTATTAGCTGAGAAAGGGGATCCATACCGGGGAACATATCTGCAGCCACTGCCTGGCCCACCAGGCAGACCTGCAGGCCATAATCAATATCTAACTCGGAGAACAGGCGCCCCCGGCTAACCTTGATTCTGTTCATTTTTAGATAAGAGGGCAATACCGCCATAATTCGATGTTGCTTCAACACCCCGGCCTTAAAATATTCCAGCGAGGCGTCCAGTTCCGGGGAGACATCCAAGATAGTAGGGCAGGTTTTCTGGATGGCCGAAACATCCTGCATGGTAAAGAATATCGCTTGGGCAGGATTCTTGGGATCCTCCTGTGGGGCAGATACCCGGAAAATATCCCCCCCCAGCGCCTTAATAGCAGTAAGAGTCTTCTGCCGGGCAGTTTCACCGATGGAATACATGAGGGAAAAAGAAGCGATACCGATAACGATACCCAATACTGATAATACGGTGCGCAGACTATGAGCCCGCAGGCTTTCCCAAGCAGTCCTCATGAGATCCTGGGCTAACATTTCACCTCACTGGTTTAAATCTTGCCATCCCGGATCAGCACGGTGCGGTCGGCGTAGGCACTCATGTCTGGGGAGTGAGTGACCATCACAATGGTCAGGCCTGTCTGGTGGAGATGTTTAAAAATCCTCATGATCTCCTTGCCGGTTTTACTGTCCAGATTGCCGGTAGGCTCATCGGCCAGGAGAAGCTGGGGCCGGGAAATCAGGGCCCTGGCAATGGCTACCCGTTGTTGCTCCCCTCCGGAAAGCTCCCCTGGCAGGCGATGAGATTTGCCCCACAAGCCCACCTGCTGGAGCATGGCTTCGGCAACCTGGCGTCGTTCGGCATGGCGGACTCCCTGGTAGATCAATGGCAGCTCCACGTTAGCCGAGGCCGAAAGCCGGGGCAACAAGTTGAAAGATTGAAACACGAAGCCAATGGCCCGCTTGCGCAGGTCTGACAATTCATTATCCGAGAGACTTTGCACTTGGCGGTCCTGAAAAAAATAGGATCCGTCAGAGGGCCGATCCAGGCAGCCTAGGATGTTGAGGAGCGAGGTTTTCCCTGAGCCCGAGGCACCCATGATGGTGACAAACTCACCTTCGTTCACCATCAGCGTAATGTTATGCAACACCGGCACCTCCAGACCTCCTGAAAAATAAATTTTCCCGATCTTCACCAGGCGCAGTAATACCTGTGAACTCATTGCTCACCGGAATCAGATGGTTTTTCCAGAAGGGCTCCTGGAACCTCTTCCAAGATATCTTGGCCTTCCTTCAGGCCTTCGAGGATTTCAGCTTTATCTTCGGAAATGATACCAACTTTCGTCTCGGTAAAGATGGGCTTGCCCTTTTCCATTAAGAAAACACCGGTGCGGCCATTCTGCTTGGCCAGGGAGGAAACCGGCACCAGCAGGACATCGGTTTTCTTTTCCAGGGGAATCATCACGTTGGCAGTCATACCCTCTTTTATCTGTTGATTTTCAGCCGCTTCCCCCTCTGACAGGCTTTTGGGTGAGTCCTTTGGGCCGGATTTCATAATCTGGCAGCGCAGCTTGAAAGCTGTCAGTTTTTCTGAGCTCTCGGTGGAAATCGACGCCACTTGGCCAGAAAAGAGGGCCCTTGGCAATGCCGGCACGGAAATCATACAGGGTTGGCCAGGATGAAGCTTTAACACATCATATTCATTCACATAGACGTCCACTGCCAACTGGTCGCGAGAATAGATGATAAATAAAACCTGCCCGGGTGCCACCGAACTTTTTTCGGTCAGAGTAGTCTCAACCGGTGGACCTCCCTTGGAGCCCCCACTGGCAGATCGAGCAATCCTCACGATGCCCGCCTCCGGAGCTCGGATGTCTTTATTGGCCAGATTCTCTTCAGCATCCCGTAGGGCCAACTTTGCTGCGGTTAACTCAGCCTCGGCCTCTTTGAAGGCTTGCGGTCCGCCTTTGGCGTGGACCTCGCCCATATTAGCCTTGGATTTGACTGCGTCAGCCCGGGCGCGGTCCATTTCTATCTTGGAGCGATCCAGGTCTTGCTTGGAAATGGCCTTGGCCTTAAATAGTTGCAGATTTTGCGTGTACTCTTTTTCTTTTGCATCCCGTTCCAACTGGTTTATCTCCAAGCTGCCCTTGGCGTCGATGTAAGAGGGGGAAGCGTGCCAATTCTTCACCTCGGTCATTTTGCTGAGAGCTTTGAGATACGAGGCTCTGGCCGTTGCCAGTTTGGCGTTGAGCTCATCTTCATCGAGCTGGACCAGGATTTGGCCTTTGGTGACCATGTCACCTTCTCTGACGTGAATAGTTTTAATTTTTGCACTGACTAAGCTGGTCACTTTCCAGGCTTGGAAGGGCTTGACTATTCCGGACACCTTTAACATCCGGCCGATATCCCCTTTCTCCACCTGGGTGGTTGACAAATCTTGTCGAGAGCGCCCTGTGGGCCTGAACAAAATTTTATAACCCAGCCCAGCCACAAGAACCAGGCCCACAACAGTTACCAAGACCTTGTGGGAAAACAACCAGCGCATCTGTCTCTCTTTTATCCTAAAGATTGTGTTAAGAAGGTTGGTCATAATCTTACCATGCAGACAGGAGGATTTGCCATATCTTCAACCCCTGGTCAATTATCTCATATCTGCACAGGGACTGCGAACCAACCAAGATCAAATCGCTTTCTCCAAAGCCGGTTAACCGAAGAATTGGCTGCCCTAAAAGAAGAAATGTGGCTGTTGCATCAGTGTGGCTTGCTATTCAGAATTTTTTGCTCACCCTCCAGAGAAGACAGGGGGGAGTATGATTCCAGCGCCGCGGGGTTGACCAAAGGCCGCCCGATAGCCTGTAAGACCGCGATTTTGGCGTTATTGTAGCTGATAAGGGCATTGAGGTAGTTCAACTCGGCGGTTCTGAGATTATTACGGGCGTCAGTTACTTCCAAATAACTGGCGACACCCAAACTATAGCGCATCTCGGCGATGCGCAGGGATTCCTGGGCCAGGTTGATGCTGGATCGGACGATTTCGACCCGCTCCCGGGAGTTGTCCAGGATTGTCAAGTTGTTTTTAATCTGCAGGGATATGCTCTCTTGAAGCTCTTTCCAGTTCGCCTCGGCTTGATCGATTCCGACCATAGCTTGATACTTTTTTTCCCGAATGACCCCGCCGTCAAAAATGAAAATGGGTATGTTGATGCTCCCGCCGACGGCTCCCGTAGCTCCGCTGGGACGATCCCGCCAGGCCTCCGGTGGATTTCGGCCGGCAACGTTATAGCCGTACCCGGCGGTGAGGCTTAAGGTGGGTAAGTATGCATCATACGCAGATCTCAGGGTAATACGGGCGGACTCCAGGCTGAGACGGGCGCTTTTCATCTCTACGCGCGTCTGCAACGCCTCTCTGAAGGCCTTCTCAAAATTAAAATTCTCAGGTTGAAAAGTAAGACGATCCGTGGGAATTACGTCTACATCCTGATCCACTACCAGGGTGTTGCGCAATTGGCTCTTGGCGATCTCTAATTGCCCTTCATCGACCTTCAGATTCTGGCGGGCGTTGTCAAACTGCACTTTTGCGGTCAAGACATCCACTTCGGGAACTCTGCCGGTTTTCAGCCGCTCCTGGGCGATACGCAATTGCTCGGCGGTCTGGTCCACCTGTGCCTGGTCAATTTTGATGGCTTGCTGGGCTCGAAGCAGTTCATAATATTGTTGATATACTTGCGCTACCAAACTCTGGCTTGCAGTAACATAGCTAGCCTTTGAAGTGATAAAGCTTATGAGGGCCTGCTGCACCGACCGGCCGATGGCACCAGAGAGATCCAGGGGCATAGTGGCGGTGATATTAAGACCAGCATCAAAAGCCTGAAAAGATTCGATCGTTGTGCCGACGACAGCGGTATTGAGACCTTGTGAACTAGTAAGGCTCCCTACCACCTGGGGATAATATCCGGCTTTAGCAGCCCGGTAACTGGACGCGGCGTTACTGATGGCGCGCCGGGACGTCTGCAAGGGGCGGTTGTTTTTCAGGGCCATGACTACCGACTGCGGCAGGGATAAACGAAGAACCCGCTTGCCCTTCGGAGGTTGAGGTCCCGCTGTCAGAGTTCCCCTGTTCAGAGCCAAGGAAAAGGCCATTACGGCCATAATGATACAGGAGTGGCGCCGCAGCATACTCAACGCCAAATCCGTGGAAATTCTAAGATGATTTCCTCATTCTTCTCTGCAAATCCTGGAATTTTGTCCAGTATTGTTTTCACTTTCAGGGTCGCCAAGTCCATCTCGCAGATCACTCGCTTTTTCCCTTGCGCCCGGCTGAATAGCAGGCTCTTGCCGTCGGGTGTCCAGGAGGGCTGGTTGTCATCGTGACCATCGGTGAGGCGCTGTGCCTTGGTGCCATCGGGCCGGACCACCCAGATGGAGCGTCCTTTGTCCTTCTCCAGGAAGACGAAGGCAATAAGATCGCCTTTGGGCGACCACCGGGGATAGGCCACAAGATAATCGCGAGGCAAGACATCCTTGACGGTTTTTTCAGCAAAATCATATACTTCAAGGGTTGATCTCATAAATTTTTCTTGCTCGGCCTGCTGAAACGTGCTCCTATGGACAAAGACGAGTTTCGTGCCGTCCGGCGACCAACAGGGGTCACACTGAGATATCGGCCCCCCGGGGTCCAAGAGGCGTCGGTTCTTGCCGTCTTCGTCCATCAGGTTAATCATCCAATCGGCCTCCTTCACAGTTCTAACCGGGACCGGGTGGGAAACAAAGGCTATTACTTGGGCGTTGGGGGAACACACCGGGGATTCATCGTTGCTAGTGCCATCGGAGAGGCGGATAGCCTCTTTAGTGTCCAGATCCAGCCGGTATATCTGAAATTTTTCCGTATTGCCGAACACGGTAGGTGACGCATAATAGAGTTCCCCATAGGGGGAGAAAGAGGGACTGGTGCTGCCGGACGGTAGCTTTGCCACGATTTCGCTCTTCTCATTCAAGATTACGAGCTGGGCAGAATCTTTGGTTTCCACTCGCACCACCAACACATAAGGTTCTGCCGGCGGGGGAGGTGGAGGAGATGACAAGGCTAGGACTAAAATCAGGATGATTGAAAGCAAGGCCAAATGGAATACCCAACGCATACTTATTCCTCCCTGGGTCATTTCATTCTCATCAAACTCAATTTTCGCACCAAGTGAATATGGGTTACGTTGGCCACCGGAAATTTACCAAAAATCGCCACAGCAACTTCCTCATCTCTTCTAGTGAATATCCCCTCATCACTTGTTTGAGTGCTATGGTTTCTAGATGGCTTTACTCGCCTTTGCGGAGGGTAGGGCCACGCTTGAGAGCAACCTGAGCGCCGCCACAGGCGGTTGAACGGTTGGGCAGGGGTGCTCTCCGGCCTGTTTTCTCTGCCCCACCGGGTTGCCTCAAAAAGCGATAAACTCCCCAACACCTCTTCATCGTCTCTCCTGGAAAACGATGAAGTAGACGTGCCCTCCGAGGGTCACCATGCATCTATCCAAGATGCGCAGCTGTTTTGCTGCCCCTTAAGGTGGCGCTCCGGTTACAGGTCTGACCAATCTCCTTATCGAGGTTTTGAGCCTCAAACGCACAATTCACCCTGCAACCTGTCTACTCCATCCGCTTTTGGCCGATTAAGAGTAACACCGCTGCATAGATTTATTCATACCATCTACTTTCTTGTGAGTCAACTTAGATCTTATGCCTACCATCTGCTCTCTTTGTTGATCGGATTAGAATGTTGCAAATAATGAGCCAATTTTACCAATATGTTGATTTACTTCTAATTATCAGAATTAATCCATCGCGCCCAGGTCCGCATGTTAAGACCTTAAAACAAATTATGGGAAATTTTAGAAAAAATAAATTTTATTTTATTGATTTTATTATTAATTTGTATAGTTCAATTT
>JBAVUP010000039.1:0-18463 GCA_049696835.1 Desulfobaccales bacterium | reverse complement strand
TTTTCAAGACCGCTGCCTTAAACCACTCGGCCATCCCTCCATATCAGTAATTACATAACACCGGACTCAGGCGTTGTCAACCGGAGAGGCAGGCGGAAGGGGGGTATCCGCTATTCCCAGATGGAGGACACGGTACGCCGCGCCCCTACGTCGGGCCAATGGCAGTTTGGGGAGAGATCAAAGGCCAGTGGCATCGGCGGGCGAGACGCCCGCCCTACCAAAATTTCCATGGTTTTTTGAGAGACCAAGGCTCATGAGCGCCTGCTCACTGCTCACTGCTCACTGCCTTCTATCGATCACCCGCTGAGCCTTGCCTTCGCTGCGGGGCAGGGTGTTGGGCTCCACCAGCTCCACCCGGGGCGTGACCAGCAGTTCGCTCTTCAAGGCCTCGGTAATCCGCTTCTGCAACTGCTTGAGATACCTGAGGTCTTCCTGGAAGAAGTTCTGCTGCACCTCCACCTTGACCAGCATCTGGTCCTGGAAATCCTCCCGGCTCAATTCCACCAGGTAGTGCGTGCCTACTTCCGGCATGGCCATGAGCACCTTGTCGATCTGCAGGGGGAAGATGTTGACCCCCTTGATGATCAGCATGTCATCGGTGCGCCCCTGGATGCGGGACAGGCGTTTAAACCCCCGGCCGCAAGGACAGGGCGCCGCGTCATAAGAAGCCAGGTCCCGGGTGCGGTAGCGCAACAGCGGCATGCCCTGGCGGGTAAGGTTGGTGAAGACCAGCTCGCCCACCTCCCCCGGGGGCACGGGCGCCAGGGTCCGGGGGTCCAGGACCTCCATGAGGAAGGCGTCTTCCCAGACGTGCATGCCGTTTTGCTCCGGGCACTCGAAGGCCACCCCGGGACCGTTCATTTCGGAGAGGCCATAGGAATTATAGGCCTTAACGCCATAGGCCGTTTCAATGCGGCGCCGCATATCTTCGGAGTGGGGTTCGGCCCCCAGGAAGGCCAGCCGCAGGGACAGGTCTTGGGGGTCCAGGCCCTTCTGGGCGAAGGTGTTCAGCAGGTACAGGGCGTAGCTGGGGATGATGTGGATGGCGGTGGTGCCGAATTGCTCCATCAATTGCAACTGGCGCTGGCTGTTGCCCGCGCCGGCGGGGATGGTCAGGGCCCCCAGCCGTTCGGCGCCGTAGTGGAACCCCAGCCCCCCGGTAAACAGGCCGTAGCCCATCATGTTCTGGAAGACGTCAGCCGCCCGCATTCCGGCCATATACAGGGAGCGGGCCACCAGGTCGGCCCAGGCGTCGATATCGGCGCGGGTATAATAGATCACCGTGGCCTGGCCGGTGGTGCCGGACGAGGCATGGAGGCGCACCATGTCGGTGAGCGGCAGGGTCAGCATCTCCCGGCCGTGGGCCCGGAGCTCGTCCTTGGTGGTCAAGGGAATCCGGCGGATATCCTCCAGCGACGTAAGTTCAGCGGGAGTCACCCCGGCCTCCTGCAAGCGCCGGCCATAAAAGGGACTGGCCGCGGCCCGGGCCAGGGTCTCCCGCAGGCGGGTTAATTGCAGGGCTTCCAGGGCCGCCGGGTTTAAGGTTTCGAGGTTGACATCCCAATACACGCATCATCTCCTGAGTGGTTTGCCGGAGACGGCCGGCTACCCGATTTTTTATGCGGTTGGCGGCCCCCTGTCAAGGGTTAGGTACCCTGCATTGACAAAAGAGTTGACACCTGGATAAACGATTTGACCGGCGCGGCGACCTCTGGCTGGCGGGGCTCCCGCTAACTTAAAAAGATAACTTGCCGAATTTACTTTATAATCAGTTCAATCCGAACCCCTGCCCTCCCCCACCGGCCTGCACCTTACCTACATATTTATTTACTTCTTTCTGATTATAGGCTCTTAGCCCACCAGCGGCGGCGACCCCGCCCTGACCGCCCCCGCTCCTGGTAGAATGGTAACACCTGTGGCATTTTTACCCATAATCTTAATTTTCTTGTATATTCTATGAGTTATATACGCCCAACCCTTCTCTCCGGTAATTCTGCCCCGCCTGCCGGCGTTGCCGGTTTACCCACTCCGGCCCCAGATCCGGGCCCGGCGCGGGCCCGGCCTGCCTGCCGGTTTGGGCACACGCTTTGCAGAAACTCCTAGGGGAGAATCCTGCCTAAAGGCTTTGACTCGGTTCGTGGAACCCGGGGCGCCGACCATGAAGGAAAAATGTGGCACACTGTTGATTGCCGAGCGCGGCTGCGAGCTGACGCAAGGCTTGGGCCCCTGGATTGAAGAGCAGGGGCACCGGCTCAAGGCCGTTAATAACATCAAAGACCTGCTTGTTACCCTCCAGAACGAAAAGATCCACGTATTGGTAATGGATGTCCGCCTCCCCGAAGAACTGGGTTACGAGGCCATCTCCATCATCAAGGGGCTGCACCGCAAGCTGCCCATCATCATTACCGCCGACGAGAACAACGCCGAACAGGAAAGCCGCATCCGCCATCAGGGGATTTTTTACTATCACGTGAATTCCTTCGGCACCGATGACCTCATCCTGGCCATTTCCAATGCCATGGTGCGGTCATCCCAATAATCTCAGAAGGGGAGTTCGATGGATTTACAAGAGAAATTGACTGCCGGTGAATTCGTCATTCTGGCGGAGATGGAGCCGCCCAAAGGCACGGATGTTTCTGCCATGGTAACCAGCGCTACCAGCGTCAGGCGCATGGTGGACGCCTTCGTGGTCCCGGAGATGAGCAACGCCGTCATGAGGTTGAGCTCCCTGGGCGGTTCCCTCCTGTTGCAGACCAAAGGTCTCGAAACGGTGATGCAGGTGTGCTGCCGGGACCGCAACCGCCTGGCCCTGCAAGGCGATCTCCTGGCCGCCCAGGCCCTGGGAGTTCCCAACGTCATGGCGGTGGCCGGGGAAGAGATCACCCACGGCGACCACCATCAGGCCAAGGCCGTGAATGACCTCAAACTCCTGGAACTGCTCACTGCCATCCAAACCCTGCAGTCAGGGCGGGACATGGCCGGGGTGGATCTCAAAGGTGCCCCCAAATTTCTGGTGGGCTCCACCATCAAGGTGCCGGCGGATAATCGCGGTCTGGAGACGGAGTTGAACGACCTGGACAAGAAAATCGTCGCGGGGGCGACGTTCTTCACCACCCAGCCCCTGTTCGACCCGGCAGTTCTGGAGAACTTCCTCGAGAGCCTGGGCAAACGCTCCCCCATCATCATCCCCACGGTCTTGCTCCTCAAGAGCGTGGGCATGGCCCGCTACATCAACCGCCATATGGAGATGAAGATCCCGGAGGATTCCATCAACCGGATTCAGAAGGCCCCCGACCGGGTCCGGGAATGCGTGCAGATCGCCGCGGAACTCATCAGCGCCTTTAAAGACGAGGGGTTCCCGGGAGTGCTCATCTCCACCATCGGGTGGGAAGACAAACTGCCGTCGATACTGGCTGCGGCCGGCTTCTGACGTTCAAGGGATAGGACTATGCCCCAAAAGAAAGACGCAACGGTTAAGGAATCAGCCCCGGGCAACATGGGCGCCGTGATGGTCGTGGGCGGCGGCGTGGCCGGCATCCAGGCCTCCCTGGACCTGGCCAACGCCGGCTTCTACGTCCATCTGGTGGAAACCAAACCGGCCATCGGCGGAGTCATGGCCCAACTGGACAAGACCTTTCCCACCAACGACTGCTCCATGTGCATCATCTCTCCCAAGATGGTGGAGTGCGGCCGGCACCTGAACATCGAGATCCATACCCTCACCGAGGTGGCCGGGATTACCGGCGAGCCGGGGAACTTTGCCATCACCCTGCAGAAACAGCCCCGCTTTGTTGACCCGGCCAAGTGCACCGGCTGCGGCGAGTGCGCCAACGTCTGTCCGGTGACCATGTCCGATGCCTTCAACGCCGGTCTGGCCGACTGGAAGGCGGTCTACCGCCTCTATCCCCAGGCCATCCCCGCCGCCTTCGGCATCAAGAAACTGGACCGGGCCCCCTGCACCCTTACCTGTCCGGCGGAGATCAACGTCCAGGGCTACGTCCAGCTCATCAAGATGGGCAAGTATGCAGAAGCCGTCAAACTCATCATGGAGCGCCTGCCCCTGCCCGGGGTCCTGGGCCGGGTCTGCCCCCATCCCTGCGAGGCCAAGTGCCGGCGGGCCGAAGTGGATGAGCCCATCGCCATCTGCAGCCTGAAACGCTTCGCGGCGGACCAGGTGGATCTCAGCAGTATCACGCCGCCGCTGGTGGAGGCCAAAGCCGAGAAGATCGCCATCATCGGTTCGGGCCCCGCGGGCCTGGCCTGCGCCTATCACCTGGCCCTCAAGGGTTATCGCCCCACCATCTTCGAGGCCTTGGGCAGGACCGGGGGCATGCTGCGGGTCGGGATTCCCGACTACCGCCTGCCCAAAGACGTCCTGGACCGGGAAATCGACCACATCCTGGGCCTGGGAGTGGAACTAAAGACCGATACCGCATTGGGCCGGGATTTCACCCTGGACGGCCTCTTTGACCAGGGCTATAAGGCGGCGTTCCTGGGGATCGGCTGCCACGTGGGCAAACCCCTGGGCATCCCGGGTGAGGACGCCGACGGCGTCCTCCAGGGCGTGGAGTTCCTGCGCCGCCACAACCTGGGCGAACCCCTGACCGTGGGTCAGCGCCTGGCGGTCATCGGCGGCGGCAACGTGGCCATTGACGTGGCCTGCACCGCCCGGCGCCTGGGCTCGGACGTGACCATCGTCTACCGCCGCTCCCGCGCCGAGATGCCCGCCTTCGCCCATGAGATCGAGCAGGCCATGTGCGAGGGGGTGGAAATCGTCTTTCTGGCCGCGCCCCTCAAAGTGGTGACCGGCAAAGACGGCAAGGTTATCGGCCTCATCTGTCAGAAGATGGAGTTGGGCGAACCGGATGCCTCCGGCCGGCGCAAGCCGGTGCCCATCCCCGAGGCCACGTTCGAGCTGCCCGTGGACATGATCGTGCCGGCCATCGGCCAGGAAGCGACCCGGGGACCCTTGGAGGCGTGCGGCGTCAAGCTGTCGCGGTGGGGCACCATTGAAGTGCATGAAGTAACGTACGAGACCTCCCGCCCCGGGGTCTTCGCCGCCGGCGACGTCCACACCGGCCCCTGGATCGCCGTCGAGGCGGTGGGGGGCGGCATCGAGGCCGCGGAGTCCATTGACCGTTATCTCAGAGGCGTGGATCTGGCCGAAGGCCGCACCGAAGGCGAAGAGGCTCACAAACGCTGGGCCGAGGTGCCCAAGGACGAGGAGGGCCAGCCCCGGGAACCGATGGCCGCCCTGCCGCCGGAGTACACCTGCACCTGCTTTGACGAAATCGCCACGGGTTACACCGAGGAGCAGGCCGTCCGCGAAGCGGCCCGCTGCCTCAACTGCGGAGTGTGCTCCGAATGCATGCAGTGCGTGGCTGCCTGCCAGGCCGGGGCCATCGACCACCGCATGAAGCCCGAAACCACAGAGGTCAAGGTCGGGGCCGTGATCCTGTCGCCGGGGTTCCAGACCTTTAACCCGGTGAAGTGCGAGACGTACCACTACGCCAAGCTCCCCAACGTGGTGACGTCCCTGGAGTTCGAGCGGATTCTCTCGGCCTCCGGGCCCTTCGGCGGCCACCTGGTGCGGCCGTCGGACCATAAGGAGCCCCAGAAGATCGCCTGGCTCCAGTGCGTGGGTTCCCGGGACGTGAAATACCATACGTACTGCTCGTCGGTCTGCTGCATGTACGCCATCAAGGAGGCGGTGATCGCCAAGGAGCACGCTCCCTACCCGCTGGATACCGCCATCTTTTTCATGGATATGCGCACCTTTGGCAAGGACTTCGAACTCTACTACAACCGCGCCCAAGATGAACACGGCGTCCGCTTCATCCGCTCCCGCATCCATAGCATTGATCCCGTGACGGATGACAATTTGGAGATCCGGTATGCGGATGAGACCGGCGCCGAAAAGCGCGAAGTCTTTGACCTGATCGTCTTGTCCGTGGGCATGGAAGTCAGCGATCTCGCCCGGGACCTGGCCCGGACTCTGGGAGTCGAAGTCAGCTCCCATGACTTTGTGGCCACCGCCCCCTTTGCGCCCGTGGCCGCCAATCGTCCGGGCATCTATGTCTGCGGCGCCATGCAAGGGCCCAAGGACATCCCCGAATCGGTCATGCAGGCCTCGGCCGCCGCAGGGGCGGTGAGCGCCTCTCTGGGGAACGTTCGCTGGACCGAGACCAAGACCCGGCAGGCCCGCGCACCCAAGGACATCAAACCGGAAGATACCCCCCGCATCGGGGTGTTCGTTTGCAACTGCGGCATCAACATCGGCGGCATCATCAACGTGCCTGACTTGTCGGCCTACGCCAAGACGCTGCCCAACGTGGTGTACGTGGAGGACAACCTGTTCACCTGCTCCCAGGATACCCAGGTCAACATGACCCGGATCATCGAGGAGCACAACCTTAACCGGGTGGTGGTGGCGGCCTGTACGCCCATCACCCATGAGCCTCTGTTCCGGGAGACCCTGATCGACGCCGGCCTGAACAAGTATCTGTTCGAGATGGCCAACATCCGCAACCAGGACTCCTGGGTGCACATGAAGCAGCCGGAAAAAGCCACGGACAAGGCCAAAGACCTGGTGCGCATGGCCGTGGCCCGGGCCTCCCTGCTCAAGCCCCTGCTGGAAAAACCCCTGACCGTCAACCAGCGGGCCCTGGTCATCGGCGGCGGAGTGGCGGGCCTGAACGCCGCCCTCAACCTGGGGGACCAGGGCTTCGAGACCATCCTCCTGGAGAAGGAGCCGGAGCTGGGGGGCAACGCCCGCCGGATTCATAAAACCATCGAGGGCCTGGACGTCCAGGCCTACCTGGATCAGCTCATCGCGCGGGTGCAGTCCCACGACAAGCTTCAGGTGCTCACCGGGGCCCTGGTGGTGGGCTTCAGCGGCTACAAGGGCAACTTCACCACGGAAGTGTTGGTGGGGCCCGGCATGTACGAGCGGAAGATCGACCACGGCATTGCGGTGGTGGCCACCGGCGCCTACGAGTATCATCCCAAGGAATTTTGCTACGGCGAGCATGAGCGGGTCATGACCCAGATGGAGCTGGGAGACTTTCTCCACCGGGACCCGGTCGAAGCCAAGAAGTGGAACCGGGTGGTCATGGTGCAGTGCGTGGGCTCGAGAAACGCCGAGAACCCCAACTGCAGCCGCATCTGTTGCCAGGGCGCGGTGAAGTACGCCTTGCAATTGAAAGAGATCAATCCCGAGATGGATGTCGTCATCCTCTACCGGGATATGCGCACCTACGGCTTCCTGGAGGATTATTACCGGGAAGCCCGGGATCAAGGAGTGCTCTTCTCCCGCTTCGACCCGGAGCGCCTGCCCCGGGTCAAGAACGACAACGGCCAGTTGAGCGTCACCTTCGTGGACCACGTCCTGGACCGCCCCATTTCCCTGCACGTGGACGCGGTGGTGTTGAGCGCCGGGGCCCGGGCCACCGACACCGAGGAATTGGCGTCGCTGATGAAGCTGCCCCGGAACGCCGGCGGGTTCTTCATCGAGGCCCACGCCAAGCTGCGGCCGGTGGACTTCGCCTCCGAGGGCATCTTCCTCTGCGGCATGGCCCATTCTCCGAAGCTCATCAGCGAGTCCATCGCCCAGGCCATGGCCGCGGCCGCCCGAGCCGGAGCCTTCCTGGCGGATACCCGCCAGACCATCAGCGGGGTCACCGCCCACGTGGACCCGGACCGCTGCGCCGCCTGTTTGGTGTGCGTCCGGACCTGCCCCTTTGGGGTCCCGCAAATCAACCGGGACAACGTCTCGGAAATTAACGAGGCGCTGTGTCAGGGCTGCGGCACCTGTGCCTCGGAATGTCCGGCCCAGGTGATCCAGGTGGCCCACTTTGAAGACGACCAGATCAGCGCCAAGATCAAAACCTTATACTGAGGAGTCCGCCCATGGAACCGTTTGAGCCGAAAATTATCGGGTTTTGTTGCCACTACTGAGCCTATTCCGCTGCGGACCTGGCAGGTTCGATGCGGTTGCAATACCCCCCCAACGTGCGGATTATCGAGGTGCCCTGTACCGGCAAGGTGGATATCATGCACCTGCTCATGGCCTTTGAATACGGGGCGGACGGCGTCATCGTGGTGGGCTGCCTGGAAGGCGATTGCCACTACAGCGCCGGTAATCTCTACGCCAGAAAACGGGTCAACCGGGTGAAGGAGATCCTCGACAAGGTCGGCATCGGGGGTGAACGGGTGGCGATGTACAACCTGTCTTCCGGCATGGGCGGCAGGTTCGCCGAGATTATTCAGGAGATCACCAACAAGGTCCTGGAACTGGGTCCGAGTCCCATTAAAGGGGCCGCGGGAGGAGCCGCCAGGCCCATTGCGGAGGTAACCACATGATAAAGGCAGTGCCCAAACCCCTGGAGGAAGTCCTGGACCTGGTCAAGGACTTCAACAAACTCTTGATTGCCGGCTGCGACGGCTGTGTCACGGTATGCGAAGCCGGGGGCTTGAAGGAAGCCAAGGTGCTGGCCTCGGCGCTCCGGCTCTATTTCACCCAGGCGGGCCGGCAGGCCCAGGTCGATGAGACCAGCCTGACCCGGCAGTGTGAAAAGGAGTACCTGGCCCAGCTCTCCGATACGATGGACACCTACGACGCCGTGGTCTCCCTGGCCTGTGGGGTCGGCGTCCAGTATATGGCCGAGATGTACAACCACAAAATCGTCTACCCCGGCGTGGATACCTGTTTCATGGGGGTCAACGAAGAGCGGGGGGTTTACGCCGAGCGCTGCCAGGCCTGCGGCCGCTGCATCCTGGCGGAGACCGGCGGTGTCTGTCCCATCGCCCGGTGTTCCAAGCGCATGCTCAACGGCCCCTGCGGCGGCTCCGACAAAGGCAAGTGCGAGATCAGCAAGGACGTGCCCTGCGGCTGGGAATTGATCTATGAACGCCTGAAAACCCTGGGACAGCTGGACCGCTTTGAGAAACCCGTGGAACCCAAAGATTGGGGCACTTCCCGGGACGGCGGCCCCCGCAAGATCGTCAGAGAGGACTTACGGATATGAGCGTCACGACTCCCAGCAAACTGCAGAAGATGATCGCCTCGGGCAATTTCGCGGTCACCTCCGAGGTGGGCCCGCCCCGGAGCGCCGATGGCTCCGTGATCGAAAAAAAGGGCAACCTGATCAAGGATTACGTGGACGCCATCAACGTCACCGACAACCAGACCTCGGTCTGCCGCGTCTGCAGCCTGGCCTGCTGCATCCGCCTCAAACTCATGGGGCTCGAGCCGGTGCTCCAGATGGTGACGCGGGACCGGAACCGCATCGCCCTCCAGAGCGATATCCTGGGGGCCGCGTCCTTCGGCATCCACAACATGCTCTGCCTCACCGGGGACCACCAGCACTTCGGCGATCACGCCAATGCCGCCAACGTCTTTGACCTGGATTCCATCCAGCTCATCCAGACGGTGAAGATGATGCGGGATGAGGGGCGGCTGTTGGGCGGCCACGAATTCGAGGTGCGGCCCCAGATGTTCATCGGCGCCGCGGCCAACCCCTTTGCGGGTCCCAACGTGGCCATGCGCGCCTCCCGGCTGGCCAAGAAAGTGGCGGCGGGGGTGCAATTCGTCCAAACCCAGTGCATTTACAACCTGGATACGTTCAAGGAGTTCATGAAGATCCTGGTGGATCGGGGTCTGCATGAGAAAGTAGCCGTCCTGGCCGGCATCACCCCCATGAAGCACGTGGGCATGGCCAAGTACATGCAGAAACGGGTGCCGGGCATCGATGTCCCCGATGACATCGTCCGGCGCATCGGTGGTGTGCCCAAGGAAAAGCAGGCCGAAGAAGGCATCACCCTGGCGGTGGAGCAAATCCAGGAATTAAAGGAAGTGCCGGGTGTCCGCGGCTTTCATCTCATGGCCATCGAATGGGAGGAAAAAGTCCCGGAGATCGTGGAACGGGGAGGCCTGTATCCCAGGCCCCAGGTTGACGCAGGTTAATAAGGCTAAATGAACTTGTAATTTACTAACTTTGACCCCATAATGACATGCAGGGGCATCTGGAAAGGAGAGGTCTCATGGCTGCAAAGTACGTATTAATCGTGGACGATGATCCGGATCTGGTGGAAACCGTTTCCATGATGCTGGAGTCCAAAGGCTATGAAGTGGGCAAGGCTTACGACGGCATCGAAGGGGAAGAGGCCATTAAAAAGCGCCGTCCGGACGTGCTCGTCCTGGATGTGATGATGCCCAGAAAGAATGGCTACCAGCTCTGCAAAGAGCTGAAATCCAATAAGTGGACCGAGGAGATTCCCATAATCCTGCTCACCGCGGTGGGCGAGGCCGTGCCCACCACCAGCTACAGTCATGCCGAAGGTATGGCCATCGAAGCCGAGGACTTCATTCCCAAGCCGGTGGATGCGGCCACCCTGGTGGAGGCGGTGGAAAGATTACTCTAACCATTAGACATGTGTCCCATAAGCGTTGGAAAAACTCGACCGGATCAGGATCGGTGGTCTTAAAGTTCTGGAGGAGGGCGCCTGTGTGGTGTCTTCCTCCCCGTTGGCAGACAGCCGCCTGAGCCGTGAGGTTTGCGCCCCGCTGGCCCGGAACCGCATCAACCTCACCTTTTTGACCCACGTGGCCGGCGATCGTGAGGTGGTGTGCACCGCCCGCGGCGCCGGGGAAGCCTCCCTCACCCTGCTGAAGTCCCACGCCGGCCCCGGCGGGGCCCTGACCTTGCAACCCGGCACCTCGATCCTGGCCGTGTATCCCCATGAGCAGCGGCCCGAAGTCATCGGCACCTTCATCCGCAGCCTGGCCAGGGCCCGGGTGGTGCTCCACGGCCTCGCCAGCTCGCCCTCGGCCATCACCGTGGTCCTGTCGTCGGCCCGCGTGAAGGCCGCAGTGCACCAACTGTTCGAGCATTTTTTATTTCCGGGTCTCAGCGCGCCGGCGGAATTTTTTGGGGCCCAGGCTCCTCCCAAAGAATATCTGGAAAAAGTGGTGGCCACCTATCAGGAGAAGGTCATTAAGGTGTACTGCATCATCCCGCAGCCGGACCTGGACCTCTGGGGCATGAGCATCGCCTCCGCCGACATCCTGGCGGGCTTTGCCGAAGCCTTGATGGAGATGGGCCAACTGGGTCTGGCCATCCCGTTTCTCGTGGCTCTGCCGGGGCTCGGGGGCAAGGAATTTATCCTGTCCTTCAGTACGGCCCGGCGCCAACCCGGCGGCCCGGACCACGGCGGCGAGGTCCGGCGGGTTTTGCAGCACCACGTGCCGGACCTCCGGCCCTTGCGCCTCACCCCCGTGGCCGGCGTCTTTCTCCACGGACCCCATTTCGGCGACCGCTACGGCATCGCCCACACCTTGGTGGAGGCATTGGAAAACGCCCATATCTCCCTGTTGGCCCTGAGCTGCACCATCTCTTCCCTCTCCCTGATCATCCCGCAGCACGAATTGGCCGCGGCCCAGGTGATTCTGGGGAAGACCTTTGCGGCTCCGGTGCAGTGCGCCGCCGCCTCACCGGCCTAGTCCCATGAAACAGAAAGATGAGACTCTACCCTGACCACCGGAATCTATGGTAAATATTGACAGGTTTCATAAGGTTGCTAGAAGTATTCTGTGGTTTGTTCTTCTTATCGTTAACGTATGCTTGGGAGTACCCCAGGTGCTGGCTCAGTTATCTGAAATAACTGCCAAACCGGTGATTGACGCTCCTTTATTACTGGAATGGCCCCCTGATCGCCAGACCACTCACCCCAATCTGAGCGATCCCACCTCCAACCTGCTCTATGATTTTCACGCCAGCCTTTCTTCCTGCGATCTGGTCTTCTCCACCGAAGGCAACTATCATCCGGCTCTCCATGATCTCTGGCCCATTTTCCTGGCGAAGTTTAAGGACCGGCCCCTGGGCAACTGGTTTTATACCACCAGTCCCCCGGTGGCCCTCCAGCAGATTGCCAGCCGGGGGCTGCAAATCGGCAATCTCTTGGCTGCCTGTAAACCCTCGTTAGTGGTCGCCACGCCAAAGCTCATCGAAAAACTGGTGAAAGCCGGCTATACGGAAGGCCCGGCGTATCCCCTCTATCAAGACCGGGGCGCCGTGATCCTGGTCAAGAAGGGGAACCCCAAGCATATCCAGGCCATTTGGGACTTAGGGCGGGAAGGGGTGCGCCTGGTCACGCCGAACCCGGAACTGGAGCCCGGGGCGTTTGAGAATTATCTCGGGACCATTTACGGCATCGCCGCCCATGATCAGCACCCGCCCGCCGGGATGCAGGCCAAAGACTTAATCAAGAGTATCTTTAGCGGGGCCAGTCGCGATCCTTATAAATGGCTGGCCGGGCCCCGCATTCACCACCGGGATTTGCCCTGGTCCGTGGCCTATGGCCGGGCCGACGCGGCCGTCATCCTCTATCATCTGGGCCTCTATACCCAACAGACCTTCCCCGACCGGTTTGATCTGGTGCCCCTGGGCGGCACCGTCTCCGCGCCGCAACCTCTGCCGGGCACCCTGATCGGGACCCGGTTCGCGATTCGCATTCAGGGGAACTGGACCCCGAGACAACAGGAGGCTCGTGAGGAACTGCTCCGAACCCTGCTGTCCGAGGAATTCACCGAGATTCTGACGAAACATGGCCTGAAACGGCCTCCGGCTGATCAGAGACAACCTGTGACTTTTACTCCTGCGCCGGGAGGTTGATTATTTTTGTGCTGCGGTTGGGGCAAATATTTCGTGCGTGAGCAGTAATTGCTGGTGCACCGAGATTGAAGAGGCATCGCCGGTGGAAGATACGTTCGGCCCCCTATTGGGTGATTTCCTCGACCCCGTGGTCGTCACCAACCCCGACCGGCGGGTGGTCTTTCTCAACTGCGCCGCCCGGAAACTGTTTGGCGAGGCCCTGCGGCCCGGGGACCCCTGCCCGCTATGCTCGGAACATGCCATCATAGCCGGGACCGGGGCAGAGGCCGACCGGCTGCCGCGCTGTCCACAACTGCACGGGCAAAGCCTGAAGCAGGTGCCCATCGGCCTCAAGACCCGCTGGCCCATCGGCCCTCCCCTCTCGGTAAACGTCACGCCCATCCGGGCCGCCGAGCCGCGGTCGGCCGGCTGCGTCATCCATATCCAGGAGCATACGGATTGGCTGGCCCACCCGGTGAATGAGCAGCAGATGGCCACCCTGTCCAGCATCCTGGAGAATTTCCCCCAGCCCTTCTTCATGGTGGATCCGTTTTTGGTGGTAACCCATATCAACGACCACATGGAGCAACTCACCGGCTATTCCCGCAGCGAGGTGGTGGGGCGCATAACCTGCGGGCAACTGCTCAATACCATCCAGTGCAACACCTGCGACTGCGTCCTCAAGCAGGTCATGGAGCACAAGAAACCCATTTCCGGGCTGCGGCGGGTGGTACGGGACCGCCATGGCCGGGAGGTGCCGGTGACCGTGTCCGCCTCCATCATCACCGATTCCGAGGGCCGGGTCATCGGCGGCTTCGAAGCGGTACGGGACATCACCCCCGTGGTGGAGGCGGAGCAGAAGCTCGATCTCCTCACCCAATTGACCCAGGAAGGGCTGTTGATGGCGGATGAGAACCAGCGCATCATCTTTGCCAACACCCGGATGCTGGCAATCCTGAATATCCCCAGGAGCCGGATCATCGGCATGCACCTGGGGGAAGTGCTCACCGCCCAGCATCTCCACATGGCCCAGGAACTGGTCAGCCTGGTGGACCAGGGTCAGCAGCAGGAAACCCGGTTTTGCAGCATCCTGGACAAAGCCGATGATGAGGGCCACATCCCCCGGGTCTTTGAAACCTGCATGGCGGTCTCGCGCCTGGGCAATAAAACTCTCACCTGTTTATACCTCCGGGACCTCACCAGCCGCATTCTCATCGAACGGGAACTCCAGAAGACCAATACCTTCCTCACCAACATCATCCAGAGCTCGGTGGACGGCATCGTCGTGGTGGACAAAAAGGGCGTCCCCCTGATCTTCAATGAAGGGGCGGAACGCATCCTGGGCTACCAGGCCGAAGAGATGATCGGCAATGCGGAAAACTTCCGCTGCTTTTACCCTTACGAGGTGGCGGCGGAGATGATGCGGCGCATGCGCAGCGATGAGTACGGGCCGCCGGACAAACTCAGCACCAGCCGGATTACCTTTATCAACAAGCAGGGGGAGAAGGTGCCGGTGAACTTCTCCGCCACCATCATTCGGGAGCGGGGCGAAGAAGTCGGCAGCGTCGGCATCTTTACGGATTTGCGGGAAATTCTCCAGGTCCATCAGGAATTGGAAGCGGCCCAGTCCCAACTGGTGCACACCGAAAAGATCGCCTCCCTGGGCCGCATGGCCGCGGGCGTAGCCCATGAAATCAACAATCCCCTGGCCGGCATCCTCATTTACGCCGAACTGCTGCAACGGGACCTGGCCGCCGATGACGCCCACCGGGAAAACCTCGAGGTGATCATCAACCAGACCATGCGCTGTCAGCAGATCGTCAACCGGCTGCTGGACTTCAGCCGGCTGACCCTAGGGCCGCGCAAGCTCTTTGACGTCAATGATGTGATGCAGCGCTGCGTGGAACTCATCAGCCATCAGGCGTTTTTTCACAACATCAAGGTCATCCGGGACCTGGACCCGCTTTTGCCCCAAATCGTGGGGGACCCGGGTCAGCTCCAGCAGGTCTTCACCAACCTGCTGCTCAACGCCGCGGACGCCATGGCAGGGCAGGGACAGATAACCATTGCCTCCCGGCCCACCTCCAACCATGATGGGGTCGTCCTGACCTTTACCGATACCGGCACCGGCATTCCTCCGGAGATTCGGGATAAAATCTTCGAACCCTTTTTCACCACCAAACCGCCGGGCAAGGGCACCGGGCTCGGCCTGTCCATCGTCTATGGGGTGATCCAGCGGCACGATGGCACCATCGAGGCCGACAGCTCCCCCGGCGGCGGGACCTCCTTTACCATCAGGTTGCCTCTGGAATCACGGGAAAAAGAGACCGCCATGGAGTTTGGGGAGTAGTAGTCAGTTGTCGGTGGCCAGTTTTCAGTTTTCGGTTTTCGGTTTTCGGTTTTCGGGCCATAAATACGGTAATCCCAATTCGGATGAAGTTTTTGGCCGAAAGGAACAGTTTTTGTAGCTGCAGGCTTCAGCCGCATGGCAACATGCCGGTGCCTCGGGCTCTACCCTGATAGCTGATAGCTGATAGCTATAATAGGTGCGCTATGTCAGAACCATATACGGTCTTAGTGGTGGACGACGAAGAAGTCCTGCGCCTGGGGTGCAGCCGGGTGCTCGCCAGCGAGGGCTATCGGGTAACCACCGCCGCCAACGGCCGGGAAGCCCTGGATCTCTTAGCCGCCGAGCCCGCCAACGTGATCCTCTGCGACCTGAAGATGCCGGTGATGGGCGCCCTGGAGCTCCTGGAGGAGGCTTCGGTCCGCTTCCCCGACATCCCGGTGATCATCATGACCGGCCTCGGTACCGTGGCCGACGCGGTGGAGTGCATGAAAAAGGGGGCTTATGACTTCGTCACCAAGCCCTTCAGCATCGACCACCTCACCGTGGTGGTCCGCCGCGCCCTGGAAATGCAACTCCTCGAGGCGCGCACCCGCCAGCTCCAGGAAGAGCAGGCCCGCAACCTCTACAATCTGGCCATGGAACAGAGCCGGATGCACACCATCGTCAACTGTATGGCCGACGGGGTGCTGGTGACCAACCGGGAGGGCGAGGTTGTCTTGTGCAACTCCACCCTCATGCAGCTCTTGGGAGTGGAGACTCCCCCGCCCCAACCCGGGCCGTTGCACCACTACCTGGACAACCCCGATTTTGTCAACGCCATCACCTCCCTGTTGGCGGAAGACCATCCGGACCGGAGCAAACTCATTGTTCAGGAGGTCTCCGCCGACCGCCTGCATCTCCGGTCCCTGTCGGCGCCTTTTTATGGACCAGACAACCAGGTGCTGGGCACGGTCACGGTATTTCACGACATCACCCACTTCAAAGAAGTGGACGAAATGAAAAATGACTTCGTGCGCATGGTGTCCCATGAACTCCGGTCGCCGTTGGCCGCCATCATGCAACAGCACGCCGTCATCCTGGACGGTCTGGCCGGGGAGTTGTCCGCTAAGCAGCGGGAACTTCTGGCCCGAGCCCATGCCAAGATCCAGGGGCTCCTCAACCTGATCAACGACCTCCTGGACGTGGCTAAAATGGAAGCCGGCCACGGGCAACTGGAGCAGGTCCCCCTGGACTTGCGCGAGGTCCTCACCGAGCTGGTGCAACTCCTTCGGGAGCGGGCCGCCAGCCAGAAGATCGTCTTGGAGCTGGAGGTATCGGACGGCCTCCCCCTCATCCGGGCGGACCGCCGCAGTATGGAGGAAGTCTTCACCAACCTGGTGAGCAACGCCATCAATTACTCGCCGGATGGGGGCGAAGTCCGGATTGCCGCCATCTCCCACGGCGACTACCTGGAGGTCCTGGTGCGCGACCAGGGCATCGGCATCGAGCCCGAAGAGCTGCCCAAGATCTTTGACAAGTTCTACCGGGTCAAGAGCCCCAAAACCCGGCAGGTGATCGGCACCGGCCTGGGCCTGTCCCTGGTCAAAGGACTCCTGGAGACCCACCGGGGTTCGGTGGCGGTGGAGAGCGCCGTGGGGGTGGGCACCACCTTCCGGGTGAAGCTGCCCACGCTTGCGGCCATGAAGGGGACTGATGCAGGGGAGTGAATTCAGCCGACAGATCCTGGTGGTGGACGACGAGCCCGCGGTCAGGACCGGTATCGCCCAGGTCCTGTCGCGCCAGGACCTGGCGGTCACCGCCGCGGCCGACGCCGCCCAGGCCCTGGAACACCTGGCCCGGCAGTCCTTTGCCATCGTGCTGCTGGATATCAAGCTTCCGGATATGGACGGCGTGGAGGTGTTGAAGCTCCTGCGCCGGGACTTCCCGGAAACCGAAGTCATCATGATCACCGGTTATCCCACCATCCAGGGGGCGGTGGAGTGCATCAAGCTAGGGGCCCTGGACTACCTGGTGAAGCCCTTCCGCATCGATGAACTGGAAGTGGTGGTGCAGAAGGCCCGGGAACACCTGCTCCAGAAAGGCCAGCGGAGTGATCCCGAATCCCGGGAGGCCCACGGCCTGGGCCTGGATTTCATCATCGGTGCCAGCCCCGCCATGAAGCAGGTGTTCGCCAAAATCAAGCGGGCCGCGCCCAGCGACAGCACGGTACTCCTCACCGGGGAATCCGGCACCGGCAAGGAACTGGTGGCCCGGGCCATCCATCTGCTCAGCCCCAGGTCTGATAAAGAGTTCGTGCCGGTGGACTGCTCCGCCCTGGTGGAGACCTTGCTGGAAAGCGAGCTCTTCGGCCACGTCAAGGGTTCCTTTACCGGGGCCCTCCAGACCAAGCACGGGCTCTTCGAGCTGGCCAACCACGGCACCTTTTTCTTCGATGAGATCAGCAACCTGAGCCTGAACATCCAGGCCAAGCTCCTCCGGGTCATTCAGGAACGGGAGTTCATGCAGGTCGGAAACCAGAAGCGCATCAAGCTGGATATCCGCATCATCGCTTCGTCCAACCGGGACCTCCAGGAGGCCATCAAGGCCGGCTCCTTTCGGGAGGACCTCTACTATCGCCTCAGCGTCATCCCCATCCACCTGCCTCCCTTGCGGGAGCGCACCGGCGACCTTCCCCTGCTGGTGGACCACTTCCTCCGCAAGTACAGTCTCAAGGGCCAGCGGGAAGTCACCGGCATCTCCAGCCGGGCCCTGAAGATGCTCAACGACTACTCCTGGCCCGGGAACGTGCGGGAGTTGGAGCACACCGTGGAACGCATCGTCATCCTGGAAGACGGCGACATCATTCAGCCGGAACATCTGCCCAGCTTCATCTCCCAACGCCAGGGGGAATTCCAGGTATTCTCCGACGAAAACTATACCCTGGAGGAGTTGGAGAAGCGCTACATCCAGTTCATCCTGCGGCACACCCGCGGCCGGCGTCAGGAAGCCGCCCGTATCCTGGGCATCAACCGCAAGACCCTGAGCAATAAGATTGACAAGTATAAGCTGCGGGTGAACTGATAGTGGGAGGGCTTGCGCCGGCAGGCCTTCCTTAACGTCGGGTCGCGGTTTTCACCTACCCGTCCGGCCTCAAGATATACTATAATCAGCGTGGTCTGCCCTGAAGATAAGGCTGAGGGCGGCAAGGAAACTCTGGCAGGGCTCGGTCGTCGCGGCCGGTAACCTGCTGGCCAACCCTGTAATCTGACTGGCACTCTTTGGCACCGGGGTAACCGATCATGAACAAGAAGACCGTGGGCGGCTTGGTACTCCTGGCAGGCATGATCATCATTATCGTCCTGCTCCTTTGGCGTTTCTATTCCGGAGGCTCTCCGCCACCCGGCACCGCCGCCGCCCCTGCGCCTCCCGCCCCCACCGCGGTGGCGCCCACGCCAACCCCACCGCCTGCCGTGCCCCCAGCGCC
>JBAVUP010000038.1:0-13765 GCA_049696835.1 Desulfobaccales bacterium | reverse complement strand
AACCCTCTCCCCCAACCCCCATAAGGTAAAGGGCACAGCCCGCCGTGCCCCTACGTGAAACCCTTTGATATTTCAAGAATAATTTAATGTAGGGTGGACACGGCCCACCATGCAAGATTCCAACCTTTCCCCCCATTACCTTGGTTTTCGGGGGAATAAGCCATTTTTGCAGAAGTCTCATAAAAGGGATAGCGGGGAAGGCCTTACTCCGGGGCTTCCCGGATGGCGGCCATCAGGGTCCGGCAGGCCGCATCAACGGCGTTCGTCACGGCAGGTGAGAGACCCGGCTTGACTTCCTCCGGGATGGTGTCGATCTGGGTCACGATGATCTTGATGTCCATGGGGCTGTGCTCTTTGAGTTCCTGGAGCATATTGACCGTGGGAAACTGGTGCAGAGAGAAGTCGGAAGTCTTTTGCGCGGGGATGCCTTCCACCGGGATTTCGAAGACCTCGCCCGGCCGGCGGTCGGGATAGTCCACGGCATCGACGATGAAAATCTTTTGGGGCTTTCGGTCACTCAAGACCAGATCAAACAGAATATCCCGGATGCTGGTGCCCACATCCAGGGCCAGGACTTCGTCGGGCAGGTCGTAGTGTTCTGTCAGCCTCTGAATGACCGCGGGCCCGAACCCGTCATCCCCAAACAGGATATTGCCGCAGCCAAAGATCAGGACAGATTTCTCGAACAATTTTGATATCATAGATTAAGAGCACTCCTGAACAGCCCCTGAAACCCGGGATCACCATAGCGGTAGCGGAGATTCCAGGGCTCAAAGATGATTTTCCGTTAATTTATATTTGATGGCCACGGCCTGCATTTTGGCCGACAGAGGCATCCCGGGAAGTCCTCGGCCCAGCCCCGGGCGGCATATGATTATGGCATCGGCGCCGATCTCCCTGGCCTTCTTTTGAAACCCCGCCGTTACCTCAGCAGGTTGGGATTGGGAATTAGACTCACATTCCAGCACGGCAAAGGATTGGAAGGGTCGGGACGGAGGCCCGTCAAGGACGTCCACCTTGGTGGTGGGGGGATATCTCACCCCAGCCAGATGAGAGTAAGCGGACAGGTCCAGGCCTTTGGTCGAGAGACAGAGGGCTCCCAGGAAATCCGCTTCCTGGCCGGAAACAAAAAAGGTTTGGACATCCCGGGGGGGAGACTTCACCTCGATGTCGGCGCAGCCGGAGGACAGCATGGCGGCCAAGCCCAGGAACAGGGAAATTAAGCAGGCATAACGCATTCCGGGCCCGAAGTTGGTCGATAACGTCCGCGTCATAAAACCCCCATAAGCCGGAGAAGTTGGCGGCAAGGAGACGATCCTCCCGTTATTATAGCAGGAGGAGAAAGGCAGCGGGTCAATTTTTGGGGTTGGCGCTCCAGGAGGGGGAAAAAAACCCCAGGAACCCCTGGATTAAAAACAAGGCTCACCCCTGATGATTTTCTCCGGTATGCCGGTAACCATGGCCCGGGCGCGAGGTTCTCCCACCAGGCGGGATAATTCAGTTACCGCCTGGCTCAGCAAGGGGGGACGGTTTTGGGGATCATGGGCATCGGTTGCCAATAAGTGAATATATCCCAGCTTGATCAATTGACGGGAAAGTTTCTTCACTCCCCGACCGAACCAGCCTGTTAAACTGTGGCCCGTCATTTGGGCCAGGCAGCCTAAGTCAATCAACCGTCTCAGCTTCTGGGGCATCTCTTGAATGATCAAGTTGCGCTCCGGGTGGGTAATAATGGGAACGAGGCCCTGGGATTGCAGATGAAAACAGATTTCCTCCGTAGCCGGGGGCAGGGAGGTATCCGGCAGTTCCAGGAGAAGATAGCGTTGGGCGTCATTAATCGTCAGGGCCACGCCGTCCTGCAAGAGTTGCAAGGACTCGAATCCCAGGGGAAAATCACAACCCGGAATGATTTCCAAGGGGAGGTTTTCTTCCGCCAACTTCTGTCGCAATTCGGCAATACATTGCAGTATTATTTCTTTATTATTGATGTTTTGCAGGTCTACCATTCTCTGTTTAAAGAGATGGGGGGTGGCCACCATGGTCCGGATACCATCTTCCACGGCGAGGCGCGCCATTTGCAGGGATTGCTCCCAGTTTTTGGCCCCATCGTCCAAGCCAGGCAAGATATGGGAATGAATATCAATCATGAGTGGGAACCTGGCGCGGGGTAGGGAGGGTATGGATCGAGGTCCGGCGCCTGGGGGGAGGAATGCGGGAGGGAGGAACCCTGTCCCGGAAAAAGGTGGGAGATTTGGTAGGGGACGGATTTCCCTGAACCCGAAGAAAAAAAACGGGCAATTTTTTGCAGGACCAATATAAGGTATTATTATTCAAAGATATTTCCAGGAAATCTTCCGGTTCCAGGTAACTGTCCGGGAATCGGCCCGAGGTATTGGGCCTCCCCAATGGCAGTTTATCTTGCTCCAAAATACCCTGGCCCGAGGAGAAAATCAACCATGAGTACGAGGTGGAATAGAACTCGAACGATGGGCGGCAGATGCCGGGTGCAGGCGAATTTCTGGGACGATGCCCGTCCTGGTAGGAAACTAAATAGGAAATAATTAATGGGGATTTCTGCAAGTTATGGAATTGATCACTGAATAATGAGAAAGAACTGTTTGCGACTCTCGTCAATATTGTTATCCTGAGTAGTACCCAACTTAAAATCACTTTAACAAATCAACCAGCCCTAACCAGACAATGACTAATAACCGGAAAACCAATGAAAAAATGATTGATTTTTTGATGAAATCCTATTTAAATCGTCCTGAATATATGTCGAGGGGCGCTAGGTGCTAAACTGGCCGTGGCTGATAGTTATTATAAGCATAGGCAAATTATTGCGCCAGGGAAATAGTTTTATCCTCCTCATGTTGGCCATGGCGTTTGTAGGCGGCCTGTCCGCGACGGCGTGGGGGGCGGGGTTCGCCCTGATCCAGCAGGGGACGGCGGCCATGGCGCAGGGGAACGCGTTTGTGGCCGACGCCAGCGACGCCTCAGCCATCTATTATAATCCCGCCGGTCTCAATCAGCTCAAGCGGGCCCAAGTCTATCAAGGGACGTTCTTTAATTACCCCGACCGGGAGTTCAGCGGCGGCGGTCAGGATTCTCAAACCAATCATCGTCTCTACCGCAGCCTGACGGCTTATATCGCCGTTCCGGTTCATGAGCGAGTCGCCGTGGGCATCGGCTTTTTTTCGCCCTTCGGGTTGGGGACGGTCTGGCCCCCGACCTGGGCAGGCCGCTATATTACCACGTATTCCAAGTTGCAGACGTACAATCTCAACCCGGTGATCTCCGTCAAACTGCTGGACAATCTCTCCGTGGCGGCAGGCCTGGATTTGCTGTGGTCCAAAGTCCAGCTCAAGCGCAAGAGCAAGGTGGTGGTGCAGGTGGCCCCGGGTTTATTTCGAACGTTCCCGGACGGCGAAGCCAATCTGAGGGGCGACGGCGACGGCACCGGCTACAACTTCGGGATGCTTTACGAACCGGTTACCGGGGTGAAGCTGGGGGTTTCCTATCGGAGTGAAGTCAAGGTAAATCACTTCGGCGACCTGACCACGACTCTGCCGGCCCCTCTCCCGGAGAGGCCTCCCACCCCGGGGTCGGCTGCTCTTACCTTCCCGCCTTCATTGACGGCGGGCATTTCCTATAGTCGGTTTACGCCATTTACCTTCGAGTTTGACACTACCTGGACGGGCTGGTCGACGTACAAGACACTGAAAGTCAATTTAGAGCAGCCGGTAAACGGGGCCACCACCATCACCAGCCTCAAGAACTGGCATGATGCCTGGGCCTTTCGCTTCGGAGCCAATTATGCAGTCAACGAGGCTATGAAGATTCGGGCCGGGTACATCTATGACCTTACCCCGGTGCCGGATGATACTTTTGATCCCCAGGTACCCGATGCCAACCGCCATATCTTCACGGTGGGGGGAGACTTGAAGATTATGAGGTTTACCTTAGGCATCGCCTACAATTATATCCTGTCCGAACCCCGCACCAAAACCAGCACCATTGCGTTTAATGGAGTCCCTGCCCCCCTCCAAGCCAACGGGCGCTACACCAGTGATGTCCATTCCCTGGGTCTGAGCTGGTCGTTCCAATTTTAGCGGGTCATCCGGGGAAAGAGGAATCAGGTGGAGGGTTACGGTTCTCCGGCTCCTCTATTTCCCGCGGCGGCTAGTGGGCCATCTCCACGTGATGGGAGACGGCCAGCTCCTGCAAGGCGCTTTCCAAGACTTCAATCCCCAATCCAGAACCGGGCAGCTCGTAAGCCAGGCCACCACCATTAAAGCTGACCGGCTGCGCCACCACATCCCGGACCAGGAGCAGGGGAGAGAACGAACCCTCAATATAGACCAGATGGGGGAGGGAAAAGGCAAAATGGCGGCCAGCGGCTGACAGGATGCTGGTTTCCCCGACATGACAACCCAACTGGCAATGGATGCCGGCCGCTTCGGCCATCCGGCTGATTCTGGTGGCTGCCCCCAGGCCGCCACACTTGGACAGACGGATATTGAAGACCCGGCAGGCTCTCAGTTCAATCAAGCGGCGGGCATCTTCTTCGTTACACAAAGACTCGTCGGCGATAACCGGGATATCCACTGCGTCGCTCACTTGCTTCAGACCTTCGAAGTCAGTTTTGGCCACCGGCTGTTCCACGGCGCTGATATGATAAGGTTGCATTTCCCGGAGGCGGGCGATGGCCTCGGAGGGAGTCCAGGCGGAATTGGCGTCCACCCGGATATCGACCTCGAAACCCAGGAGCTCGCGGGCCAGCCGCAAAGTTTCCAGATCAGAGTCAGTCCCCACCTTGAGTTTGACGAAGCTCATCTGGTTCATCTTGACCAGGTGTAACAAGCGTCTCATGCTCTCCTGAGGCATCATGGGGATGACGGCGCTATATACCAGGCTCTTCCTCATCTTAGGGCCGATGAGATCTACCAGAGGCATGTTCCAGGTGTGTCCGGCGGCATCCAACAGGGCCGTTTCCAAGGCGCAGAAGGCCGCGGGGCAGCGCCAGGCGCGGGCTTGCTGATATAAATCCGCCAGGGCCTGGGGCAGCGCCGTGGGGACAGGAAAATCCATGGTCAATACTGCCGGGGTCAACACCTCGTGCAGGAAGGCGAGGCTGTCGTCGAGTACCTCACCGGTGACGAAGGCCCGGGGGACGCCCTCGCCATATCCCGTGATGCCATCCGCAGAGGTTACCCGCAGGACGATATTTTCAGACCCTGCGTGGGTCGCCAAATTATGCCTGATCGGGGATTGAAAGCCCAATTTCAGATGCCAGATATCCAGTTTCTTTATTCTCATTTTCGACCTCAAATCGAGATTTAATCATTTTACCAAACTTCTTCCATTGATACCATTGCTCCGGGTTCGCCTCAATGGCGGTTTGCAGGACACTGAGGCACTGTTCGCTCAGGGACAGATGCGGAGGGGAGGCGCCATTCCCGACGGGGGTGAGGTTTAAGGAGTAGCGCTTCCGGTCATGCCGCTGCATCAGAGCGGTGATCACCGGGGAGCCCGAGCGTTTCTGCAAAAGCTCCAGGGTGCGGTCCGGATGCAGTCGGCAATTGAGAAAATAACTTTCCCGCTGGGGATCGGGGCGCCATTCATCGAACTCATCGCACTCGGTAATGAGAATCCGGCCTTGTTTGAGAGCCTTCATGGCGGCCAGGATGATGTTGCCCTCGTCGGCGTCGATGAGGTGGAGGCCCACCGCCTGGGCCCGCTGCCCCATGGACTCCCGCAGGCGGGTGGTTTGAAAGCGGCAGATCATGGAAGTGGGATACCCATTGAGGGCCAGAGCCCCGGGCAGGAATTCCACGGCACCGTAGTGACCGGTGACCAGGATAACCCCCTTGCCCCGCTTCAGGGCTTCCTGGAGTTGAGCTTCACCCGTGAATCCGACCCGGGTTCTTAGGAACTTCAGCAGCCGCGGAAAATTGGAATAACCGACGATGAGCTTTTCGTGGTAGTGGTCGAATATTCCTGTAAAAGTTTTTTTCATTTTTTTCTTTAGAGCCTTACCCGAAAAATTTCTCCCAAAGATGTGAGCGATGGTCTGGCGAATGAGCATTTTTTCCGACCATCTCAGGAGATAGTAAAGCTTCCCCAGACAAACGAGGTAGCCCCGGGAAATTGAGAAAGGCAAGAACCGAAACAGGAAGCTATTAAACTTCATCTGCAGGAACTTGCTCAAGCTCAGGGAGATTTTTGGAATTCCAAACCTCTTAGATGACATGGCCCTTCTCCTTCTGAATTTAGGTAAATCTTTTAAAATATTATCAATGAGAGCCGATTAATATTAGGGTTCCCCTTAAATCACCTACCGGATCCCCGATTTATTTCCGCCAAATTCCTATCTTTCCCTACGGAAAAGGAGGGGTTGGCCGACCGGCACCAGAAGCATTTAAAGGTCATTTCCCGGAGCTTGGTCAGGCCCCGGATGGACACTGAACTGGGTAAGTTTGTAGAGGTCATGACCCTTATCCTTTAAAGAAAATTAGGTAAATCTTTTAATATATTAACAACCGGGGAGAAATAATATGAGGGGTTCCCTGAAATGAGCTGCCGGATTTCCCAATTTTAGGCTGCGAAATCCCTAATTTGAGGGGGGGAAATGGAGGGGTGGACGGATCGAGTGAGGGGAGACAAGAAATAAAATTAAGAAATAACAGATAGTTAAGTCAGCGAGGTCCGGCATGCCGGTCGAGCTGCCGCCATGGGGGGCAAAAAGCGCCAAATCTTGCAAGGAAAAACCTGATAAGGGTGGAGCGAAGACCAGTCCTCGGACTATCCCAAAACGGCTACCCGGGGGCACGTCCCTGAGGGGGATGGACCCCTACGCCCCGGGCTCCTGGAACCAGACTCCGGGGCGACCGCGGCGGACTTCCCTGCCTGCCCCATGAGGGAATCATCCGGTTGGATAAGGTGAAAGCCTAATTTTTTCATGAAAAATGGATTCATTGGCTGGGCATTATGCTGCCATGAACCGGCGGCCAAGGTGAGCATCGCCGGGGTAGGCGACCACGTGGGGTCGGGCAGACTCAAGCAGGAAGCAGTAGAGCGGGACGCGGGGCGGAGGAGTTGCTCAGGGCACTTATAGGCCCAAGTGGTATGGGGTAAGGAGGGGCGATCCTCATGGTTTCCCTTGACTTTTCCATAGGTTTGATTATCATGCGCATTTAGGTGTAAGATGTTATAAATTAGGATAATTGTGCGAATTTCAAGGTGATTGGGACTATAGCGGCACAATCCGGGGAGATCATTGCTTCGGCGCCGTAAAGACGCAATGGTCGGCCAACAGGTCTCAGTGCAAGCTGTATTCAGATGCCAGATTCAATCCACGTGATCGATGCGCGTAGTGGTAAAGGGGTTGGTCCTCGACATGCGAGCCGGGACCTGGAGAGTCAGTAGCAGGCATGGAAAAGCATCATAGTTGCATTAATACCCGGGCCATAATCGAGTATTTTCAAGAAAATATGCCGGGGGAAGTTTACCGCTTGTTTGCGGGATTGGGCCCTGAAATTGAAAACCTGGCCAACCCCCAAGAATTTTTAATGGAGATCAACAATTGGGTGTCCAGTGATGTGGTCACCAGGATGTTTGAGAATGCCAAAGCCATTTCCCAGGACGACCAGATTCCCTTCAAGATCGGGTTCGAAACTGCCGCTCGTAAAAAATTAGGCTATGTACAACGCGTTATTCTATTCGCGCACAAGAACCCCCGCCGCACTCTGAAAAAAGTCCAAGCCATTAATGATAAATTTAATAAGAATAAAAGTATTGAACTGGTGGAAACCCGCGGTGACAGTGCGGTAATCCGGCTGCATTGGTTTAAGGAAATTCCGGGCAACATTGATTATTGTTTGTTTAATAAGGGGATATACTCCGGCATCCCCACCATCTGGAATCTGCCGCCCGCCGCCCTGGAGGAGACTAAATGCTTTTTCAAGGGAGATGAGTATTGTGAATACCATTTCCGCTGGGAAAGGAAGTTTTCCTTAAAAGAAGGCCTGTTACGGCTCCTGGTGCCCTGGCGGGCGCTCAACTATACGATTGAGGAGCTGGAGCGGGATAAAGAACTCCTGAAAAAGAAGTTCGATGAAATTCACCGGTTAAATATTCAATTAAAGGAAAAAATCGATCAGCTGATCTGCATGCAGGAAACCAGCACCGCCGCCCTCTCGGTGCTCAACCTGGAGAAACTGCTCCAGGTAACTCTGCGGCTGCTCATTAATTCGGCCAAACTGGATCGGGCGGGGATTTTGCTCCTGGATGAAAAAGGCGAGGAGTTGGAGCTTACCTATGCGGAGGGGATCGCGCCCGAGCTGTTGGAAAAGGTGAAGAACTACCGCATTCCCATTACGAAAGTGGATAACGTCATCGCCCGGGTAGCCATGACGGGGATCCCGGTGGTGATCCAGAATGTGGCCCGCAGTAAACTCAATATGAACAACCCGTTGATTCAATTTTTTAAGCCCAAGGCCTTCATTCTGGCTCCCCTGACGGTGCGGGGCAAGGTGATCGGCGTGCTCATGTCCGATCGCGTCCACGAGGAGGCGACGATCACGGATGGCGACCGGGAATTCATTGTCAGTTTTGCCAACCAGATTGCCATTGCTTTGGAAAATGCCGTACTCTACCGGAAGCTGGAAGTTTCGGAGCGGAAGTACCGGGAGCTGGTGGAAAATGCCCACGAAGGGATCTGGATTATCGATGAACAAGGCGTGATCGAATTTGCCAACCGGAGGATGCGAGAGATCACCGGCCATGACATGCTGGAGAAGAGAAATGTCTCGGAGTTAGTGGATCAGTACAATCGGAAGCTGTTGGAAAACGTCATGGCTCAGAATCGGAAGAATAATGTCGCCCAGCAGGAATTGGATATCACGTGCAAGAACCAGGGATTGGCCTCGGTCATTATGAGTTCGGTGCCCTTGTTTGAAGACGGTGGTTTTGTGGGCGCGTTTGCCATGTTCAGTGATATTACGGCCTTGCGGGAAACGGAAAAGCGCTTCCGGAAAATCTTTGAGGAAGCAGCCATCGGCATGTGTCTGGTGGATATGGAAGGAAACCTCCTGGATGCCAACCCGGCGCTCCTGAAAATGCTGGGTTATACTCATGAGGAGTTACTCCAAAAACCCGTCAAGGATTTAGTCCATCCGGGAGACGCCAAGGCCAGTGTCCGCATGTTCACGGAATTGGGGCAGGGGAAGCAGGACTCCTACTCGCGAGAGAATCGTTATCTGCACAAGGACGGGCAAGTGGTCTGGGGACAGGTGACCGTGTCCCTGCTGCGGGACGCCTCGGGCATCCCGCAGTTTTTCATCAGCATGATTGCCGATATCACCGACCGGAAAAAAGCCGAGGAAGATATCCGCACCTATCAAGAGCAGCTGCAATCGTTGGCGATGGAGCTGTCCCTGACGGAAGAGCGTGAACGGCGGCGTCTGGCCACGGACCTGCATGATCATATCGGGCAAGCCCTGGCCGTCTCCAAGATCAAACTGGGGGTGCTGCAAAAGTCCATAACGGTGGAGGACCATGCCAAACCTATAGGTGAAGTACGAGAGCTCATCGAACAGATGATCCACGACACCCGGTCGCTGACCTTTGAACTGAGCCTGCCGGTGCTTTACGAGTTGGGATTTGAAGCGGCGGTGGAATGGTTTGCCAAGCACGTCCGTTCGCAGCACGGCATCCAGGTGGACGTCCAAAAGGACATGCTGCCCATCCCCATGGATGATGAAATCAAAGTCCTGCTCTTCCGGTCGGTACGGGAGCTGATGATGAATATCGTCAAACATGCCCAGGCCCGGAATGCCAGGGTAACCATCCGGAGGGAAGGCGAGGGCGTGAACATCGAAGTGGAAGATGACGGGGTGGGGATCAAGGACGCAGCGCGTGATTCAAAGTTAAAGGGCAACGGCGGCTTTGGCCTGTTCAGCATCAGGGAGCGCTTGCATTATCTGGGAGGCCATTTGCAGATGGAATCAGAGAATGGCCGGGGCACCCGGGTTACGCTGATGGTGCCCCTCCAGCATGCCAAGAAGGCTCATGTGGGGATAGCAAGATGATCAAGATCGTACTGGCGGATGACCACCAGATTGTGCGTCACGGGCTCCGCAGTCTGTTGTCGGCGGAACCCGACATGGAAGTCGTGGGGGAAGCGGATAACGGGCGGGCGGTAATCAGGTTGGTACAGGAACATACCCCCCAGGTGGTAATCATGGACATTTCCATGCCTGACCTGAATGGCATTGAGGCCACGCGCCTGATCCTGAGCGAGACTTCGGGGATCAAAGTGATCGCCCTGTCGATGCATTCCGACAGCCTGTTCGTGTTGAATATGTTCAAAGCGGGGGCCTCAGGCTACCTGCTGAAAGATTGCGCCCTGGAGGAGTTGGTCAAGGCGGTGCGCACCGTGATGGCCCGCAAGATTTATCTCAGCCCCGGTATTTCGGATATCGTGATCAAGGACTTTGTCGTCGGGTACTCTTCAGCCGATTCCTCGGCCTACTCGATCCTGACGAACCGGGAACGGGAGGTGCTGCAACTAATGGCGGAAGGCAAGACCACCAATCAGATTGCGGATAGCCTGTGCGTCAGTGTGAAGACGGTGGAAGCCCACCGCAAACAAATGATGAATAAACTGGATATCCACAGCGTCGCCGAACTCACCAAATATGCCATACGTCAAGGATTGACATCGCTAGAAGCCTGACCTGGTAAACCTCATCCCCCCCTAGCCATCCTGTCCTCGTGACAAAATAAATTTCAGGGATTGCGCATTAAAAAATCAGGGATTTCCCTAATGCATTAACCCCTTAGGGCATGTAGAAGATAAGTTATAAGAATTCCGACGAATCTGGTCCGGTAACACCCGGGAGCCGTGGCACGCGGGTCGCAGGTAAAGGCTCCTGCACCCAGGCCAGCAGGACCGGTGCCAGTCATGCTATGGGGGTATCACCATGAGCCAAAAAAAGCCCGGGCTCGATAGGGGCAAAGGACCCATCAGGATTATTTTGGCGGATGACCACCAGATTGTGCGGCAGGGGTTGCGCATTTTGCTGGAAGCCGAGCCCGACATGGAGGTGGTGGCGGAAGCCGATAATGGGCGCAAAGTTCTGAGAATGGCCCAGGAATTGACCCCCGACATTATTATTATGGATCTGTCCATGCCGGAATTGAACGGCATTGAGGCCACCCGGCAGATTCTGGCTGAAGTTCCCGGGATCAGGATTATCGCCCTGTCGATGCATTCCGACAGTCTCTTCGTCCTGAACATGATCCGGGCCGGCGCTTCGGGTTATCTGCTGAAAGACTGCGCCCTGGAAGAATTGGTCAAAGCTATCCGGGCGGTGGTCAATAATAAGACCTATTTAAGTCCCGGAGTCTCGGACATTGTGATCCGGGATTTTGTGACGGGCTGGCAGACGACGACGTCGTCGGCATTTTCCGTCCTGTCGGCCAGGGAACGGGAAGTGCTGCAGCTCATGGCAGAAGGCAAAACTACCAACCAAATTGCCGACGGCCTCTGTGTCAGCGTGAAGACCGTCGAGGCCCACCGTAAGCAGGTGATGAATAAACTGGGGATTCATAGTGTGGCCGAACTCACCAAATATGCCATCCGCCAAGGATTGACCTCATTGGAAGTTTAAGCCGATACGAGGCTCAACACCCCGAAACACCCTCCTCCTTCGCCGGCATTCCCAAAAATAAGGTTTTTCGGAAGTCAAAATTAGGGATTCCCTAAGTGCTTTTTAAGGGGAACCCCTATATTTTACGTGTAGGGTGCGGAGCGGACTGAGTGCCGCGGTCTGACAGCGTGAAGGCTATCCGGCAGGTGACCGTCTGCACCGGGCCCATTAGCATTGCCCGAGAGGCCGGCACATGATGATCAAGATTATTTTGGCGGATAACCATCCAATCATACGCCAGGGCCTTGCCATCCTCCTCGACGGGGAAGAGGATATGCAAGTGGTAGCCGAAGCAGAAGATTGCGGCACCACCCTCAGACTCATCCAAGAACTGGCCCCGGAGGTCGTGATTATGGATATCTCCATGCCCGACTTAAACGGGGTGGAAGCGACTCGTCAGATCCTGACGCAATATCCCTGGGTCAAAGTGATCGCCCTGTCGATGCATTCCGACAGTCTTTTTGTCTTGAATATGCTCAATGCCGGAGCCGCGGGCTACCTCCTGAAAGATTGCGCCCTGGAAGAACTGGTGCACGCCATCCGGACGGTGGTAACCAGGAAGATTTACCTCAGCGCCAGCTTATCCAACATGCTGGTAAGCGATTTGGCCAACAAGCTCTCTTTTGACGATTTCCATAGTTGACGGCCGGCTCGCCGGGGGAAAAGCGCCTCCCGGCGCAGTTGTGGTTCCAGCAATGTGGCCCAGCCCCAATGGTCCAAACCGGAGCATGGTAACCGGCCAGCCCAGCCTTTCCGCCTGACCAATCCCAGACCTCCAGAAGTTCAAGAATCCGACGGATGGCTTCCCCATCTTGCTCGGATAGTAATTTCTCCCCGCCGAAAATCAGAAAAATCGGCAATCAGAATCAGTGGACTCCCTTACTGTGCTTTAGCCTGGTTGTGGTAATCCTATCATCAGTAAGAGGTTGTATCCGAGGCCGATAGGTTTAACGGCAATATCCCAGAAGGAGATGACAAGGAGAGTATCATGGGATCCACGATTTCGGTTTGCCGCAAAGGCGATGATTTATTTCTCACCTTGGAAGGGAATTTTAATAACCATTCATGTCAGGAGATGATCGACGCTTTGAGAAAAGTGGTGTTGACGTCGCTGAAATGTTCTCCGCCGGACACCCGGGTGAATTTTACCTTCAAAACCCATGGAAAGGTGGACTTCAAGAAAACGGCCCAAGCTAATCAAGGGGTCAGCGACTGTGCGATCTGAGGCCGGTTTGGCCCGGAGCGATGAACAAGGCGGGTAAGACTCCGGTTCAAAACCTGAGGTGGACCAGGGTTTGAACCGGGATGAGGCCGATAACGCGAGGGCTTTGAACCGAGACAACATCGGTGGAAACGCTGCAATCCTTGGTCACAGGAGCCGGGAGGACGTGAGGTTCGGGTGAGCTTCAGTAGCCGACCGGCAGTCGATAGAGGATATCCGCCAGTTCGGCGGCGAAGTGGAGGGACTGATCCGTTTCCCCATGAAGTTTAAGGCATTCCGACCACAAGCCCGGCAAATCCCGGCCAGTGGGCTCCCAATCCACCTCTAGAGGAAAGAGGGGGTTTTCCCGGCTGGCCGCCTCCCAGGCGGCAAAGCTGGCGAAGCGGGGGTCCCGGCCCTGGGCGCGCTCGAAGGCGCTGCCCGCAATGTCCTGATTGAAGCCGGTGCTCCAGAAGAACTCAATGAGGGCCGGCACCGAGGAGCACTCCTTCCAGCATTTCCGGGCGGTAGCGCAGACAGACCCTTGGTGAGCCGTGATGGCCCGGTGCTCCCCGGACGTTGGGCAGGTTGGTGTGATAGAGGGTATCCTGGGGAGAACTCAGGGTCCGGTTTCGGAAGAACATCTTCATTTCCTCGAAACCCTCCCGGTAGAACGTCAAGACCTAGATAATCTAGGGAAAGGCCAGGCGAAAGGGGTGGTAGTCCTGAGATGCCCCCAAAAGTGAGACACTTTTTATGAGAGGATTGATTTAAAGCAACCATGGCTCAGTTTACCCAGCAGCCCCTCTGGGGGTGGAGGGAGCGTAGCGACCGGAACCCCCAGAGGGGC
>JBAVUP010000037.1:0-10259 GCA_049696835.1 Desulfobaccales bacterium | reverse complement strand
GGGCTAAGGGCCGAGGCCCTTAGCCCCCTCCCCCCAAAACTACAACCTCCCCAAATGCCGTTTCAGCCGCCAGCGGCGCCACCAGCGCACCAGGGAATGGGGCGGCGGTTCATTCTTAGTCTGGGTCCACCTGGGATTGAACAGGAGGTCCAGGACGTGCAGGGTGGGGTGTCCCGTCTTGGCCAGGCGGGCCCGGCACGAAGCGCAGTAGGTGACCAGGTCCCGGGTGGCCTCGGACAGGCGAAAATCGGTCATCTGCTTGGCCAACTCCGGAGCGACCGCGGGCACCATGCCACCGGAGCCGCAGCAGATGCTGTGTTCCCGGTTATGAGGCATCTCCTCGATGGCGTGGCCCAGGTCCCGGACCAGTTGCCGCACCGCCGCGTGGATCTGGGGGGCCTGGCGGGCGCCGCAGGCATCTTGGATGTTGAAGATGCCCGGCGTGGTGCTGGAAGCTCCGGCGGGCAGGCCCACCTCATTCAGCACCTCGTAAATGCTGCGGGTTTTGACCTCCGGGAGAAATTCCTGGAAGGTCACGAAGCAGTGGGTGCAGGCCACGATGACTTCCCGGGCTCCCAGCCGGTCCAGTTCTCCCCGCACCTTGCCGATGACCCGAAGCATGACCTCCTTTTCCCCCATGAAATAGCTGGGCGCGCCGCAGCAGTTGAGCATGATGCCCGTATCGGGCAACTGCCGGTGCAGATAGGCGTAAGCCGCCTTCACCACCGCGGTGGCGTGGCCCGCCAGGGAGCACCCCGGGAAAAAGATCCGCACCGCCTTGCCGGTGGCCGGGTCCGGGCGGCTCAGGGCAAAGGTGGAAGAACTCCCCCACTTGACGTAGTTCTGGATGCCCTTATGTGGGGGCAGGGGTCCCTGGCCCCGGGCCACCAGGGCTTCCCGGGTCGCCAGGCAAGTCTGGCCGGCATGGAGGTCCTTGGGACACACCGCCTGACAGAGCCCGCAGTAATGGCAGGAGTAGGAGATCAGGGGATCGGCGAGCCCCCGGTCATCGAGGAGGCGGACCAGCTCCTTTTCGGTATAGGGGAACTGTTTTACGTAGTGCTGGAGAAAAGGGCAGTTCTTGACGCACTGCGAGCAGACGCAGGTGAGGCAGCGGGCGGCTTCGGCCCGGGCCGCGTCGGTGGTAAACCCCGTTTCCACCTCCGCGTCCGGCTGGGCTGTCCGCGCCGTTGGGCTCAAGTCAGGCATAGCCTGGCGGGGGGTGACCGCGACGCCCCGGGTGTCCACGATGAGGTTGGTGCTGCGGCTGCCCAGGGGCGGCCACTCCTGCGGCTGCTCCCCTTCGAGGGAGCAGTGCATGGCCAGGGCGGCCCGGCGGCCTGCCGCAAAAGCCTCCACCGCGCTCCGGGGCCCGGTGACCAGATCGCCCCCGGCAAAGACCCTGGGAATCTGGGTCTGCAAGGTGACGGGGTCGGCCTCCAGCCGGTAGATGGTGGCGGTGTCAAAGGCCAGGCCGGGTCCGAAAAAGTTGAAGTCCGCGGTCTGGCCCACCGCGGCGATCACCGTGTCCACCTCCAGGGTGAACTCGGAGTCGGCCACCGGCACCGGGCACAAGCGGCCGTCGGCGTCGGGCTCCCCCAAGGCGGTCTTTTGGGCTACCAGGGTCTGGACCCGGTCGTCTCCCAGGATACGCACCGGCAGGGTGAGGAAGTGGAAGTGAATCCCTTCCCGGCGGGCCTCCTCCACCTCCGAGGCCAGGGCCGGCATGAGGTCGGCGGTGCGGCGATACAGGAGGTGAACCTCTGACGCCCCACACCGCCAGGCGGTGCGGGCGGCGTCCACTGCGGCGTTGCCGCCGCCGATCACGGCCACCCGTCGTCCCGTGGGCGGGGACGCGCCGGTATTGACTGCCTTTAAAAAACTGATGCCATCCATCACCCCGGCGAGGTCCTCCCCGGCGATCTGGAGGCTCAGGCTCCTATGAGCTCCCAGGGCCAGAAAGACCGCGGCGAAATCCCGGCGCAGGTCTTCCAGGTGGATATCCCGGCCCAGGCGGGTGCGCAGCCGCACGTCCGCTCCCAACTTTTCCACCACGCTGACTTCCCGGTCCAGCACCTCCCGGGGCAGGCGGTAAGGGGGGATGTAGAGGCGCAGGGCCCCGCCCAGGGTAGCTTCGGCTTCGAAGAGGGTGACCGGATAACCGAAACGTCGCAGGTCATAGGCGGCCATGAGGCCGGCCGGGCCGCCGCCCACCACGGCCAGGCGTTGGGGCCGCTCCGGCCCCGGGGTCACGTTAAAAACCGCGTCGGAGTCCAGGTCGGCCAGGTACCGTTTCAGCCCGGCAATGGCGATGGGCTGGTCCACACCGGCGCGGGTGCAGGCCGCCTCGCAGGGATGGGGGCAGATGCGGCCCAGGATGCCGGGGAAAGGGCAGCGTTCCAGGACCACGGCCAAGGCCCCGGCCAGGTCGCCGGCCTGCATGCCGCGGAGCTTTTCCCGCACCCGGATATCCAGGGGGCAGGCGGCCTGGCAGGGGGGAAGCTCCTCGCCGATGCACTCGGTGAGGATCTTGTCGGACCAGTTGATCGAAGGATTATCTGGAGGTTTCATAAGAGAGGTGATGCCATTTATGCGGGGAGCAAAGAGCCCATTTTCTGTAACCGCAGGCTTCAGCCTGTGCCACCCTCCACCCAGGCGAAGATGCCTGGCGGCCGGGGATTATTATCGCCGCTGGACAAAGTTCTGAGTAGCCCGGATCTCTTTGTCCTGGACCGACACCCCCACCCCCAGATGGGTATAATTGGGATTAAGGAGATTGGCCCGATGCCCCGGGGAACTTATCCAGCTGTCCACGATGACCCGGGCCATGAGCTTGCTGTCGGAGTAATCGTAGCCGTGGCCGCTCCAGATATTTTCCCCGGCCAGGGCAATGGTGCTGGAATAGGCCGGGGCAATGCGATCCTTGGGGGTCAGACCATCCGGGTTGACATGGCTGAAGAAGTGCCGCTGCAGCATATCATCGCTATGGGCCCGGGCGGTGACAACCAAGGCGTCGTCCCGGTCCAGGGGGGACAAGTGGTATTTCCGGCGCACTTCGTTGGTGAGCACATAAATCCGGCGTTCCACCTCCCGCAAATGCTGGATGCGCAGCGTCCCCCGGGGATGCTTGATAATACGCAGTTGGGCCTGGGCCGGGGGAAGGTACAGGAGGAGGGTCATCAGCAGGGCCAAAATAATCGAAGCCTTTACGGATCTCTGCATCGTCGCCTTCCCGAAACGTACGTGGGGGAGAGCGGGTCCCTCTCCATCGGGATGATCCCGCTCTCCCCCTTGAACTTTACCATGTATCCCAGAACTTGACAAACTCCCGGGCGCGATTTTCCCGGGCGCAGGCAGGACAGAATCGGCGCAACACTTGCTGGCCCATTATCGTGTCGCGGTGAGCACTGATGTATCCCAGGTAGCGGGCCGGCGGCAGGGGGGCGTTGTCCCAGGTTGTCCCAGGGGAACGCCGGCCGGCTTCCCTTAAAACCCTTCACTTGGGATGGGGGAAGAGGGCTTGGGTATGGGGGGATGGCAATCGGTTCCCTCGATACTCCCTGGTTTAAAATGAGGATACATCTACCGTCGCTCTTCCCTATTCTCCCCCAGGCTCAACAGTCTCAGGGCTTCCTGGTGGCTGCGCCAGCCCGCCTGGGGCGCCGGGTGGGGCCGGGTGAGGAACGACCGCAGGTCGGCATAGGTGTCGATGTCGGGCCAGGGGGGCAGGAGGTAAACCTCGAGGCCCAGTTGCCGGGCCCGGTGCAGGGTGTCCCCCAGGACGGTGGGGCCGGACCAGGCCACCCCGCGGAACAGCCGGGGCTCCGGCGCAGATAAGCCCATCAGGTGGTAGCCGCCGTCGGGACAGGGCCCCAGGACCACCTGAGCCCGGCCGGCCGCCAGTACCTCTCGGGCCTCGGACACCGCGGTTCCCGGGAGATCAGGGACGTCGCTGCCCCGCAACAATACGGGGCTGAAACCCGCGGCGAAGCCCCGGTCGAAGGCCCGGGACATGCGCTCCCCCAAATCCGCCCCCTCCTGGGGGAACAGGTCGGTCCTGGGGGGGACCAGGTCCCAAAAGAAGTCATGGGCCCCGGGGGGGCTATAGGCCAGGGTCAGACCCACTTCCGGCAGCCGGGCCATTTCTTCCAGGATATCCTGAAGAAAACTGTGATAAAGTTGAGCCGCCCCCTCGGGTGACAGCGGGGGACTGAGACGGGTCTTGACGTGTCCCGGCCGGGACTCTTTGGCGAATATGATGAGCAAGGCAGTCATGCAGTGAACGACAAGGGCAGAGGCTGGTCAGAGAACGGGGCGTCGCCGGTGGCGGACCGCAGCCCCCTTTCCCCGGCTAGGCGCGGTAAGAAGGTGGCGTGCACCGCTTCTCCCGTTCCCCCTCCGCAGCCGCACATTTCCTTTATTGTCCCGGTCTTCAATGAGGCCCCCATCCTGGCCCAGGCCTTGTCGAGCCTGCCCCCGGACCCTGATCTGGAGATCATCCTGGTGGACGGCGGCAGCAGCGACGCCACCTGGGAGATGGCGGCCCGGGTTCCCCACGTCCGCCGGCTGCATGCGCCGCGGGGGCGGGGGTCCCAGATGAATGCGGGGGCCCGGGCGGCCCGGGGAGACCTCCTGGTCTTCCTGCACGTGGATACCGTGCTGGCGCCGGCCCATGTGGCGGCGTTGCGCCGGGCCGCCGCCGATCCCCGGATCGGGGCCGGGGCCTTTGAGCTGAGCCTGGCGCCGCCGACCCCCTTTCTGAAATTTATCGCCTGGGGGGCCAACTGGCGCTGCCGCCTCTTTCATTGGCCCTATGGCGATCAGGCTCTATTCGTGCGCCGGCGCCTGTTTTTCTCCTTGGGAGGTTTTGCCCAGGCGCGGCCGGAAGACCTGGACCTGGTGATCCGGCTGCGCCGCTTGACCCGCGTTCACCTGCTCACGCCGCCGGTTAAGAGCTCCGGGCGCCATTGGCTGCTACACGGCAACCTGCGCACCTCTATCTATCACTGGCTCGGCCTGATCCGACACCTAGCCGAACGCCTCCTCACCCGCCGCTGGCCTCCGATGGGACAGTTGTTTACAGGGGGAGGGGGCTAAGGGCAGCAGCCCTTACACTTATGGAAAACTCCCCCGGAAACCCCCTCCCCCAACCCCTTGCAGGGTTGGGTGGGGGGGGGGAGAGTAGGGGCGGTTCGCGAACCGCCCCTACGTCCCTGGCCCTCCCCCCGCAATCCTCATTCCTCCGCCAACCGGCCCCCGCAGGAGGAGCCGCTGCCGGAGGTGCAGCCGTAGCAGTGGTCGCCCAGGCGGATGGGTCTAGTTGCCAGGGCGGGGAGGTCGAATTCCCAGATGGTTTGGGGCAGTCCCTCCCGCAGGGGCAGGTCCAGGGCCTGGTTGAAGTCGCAGTCGTAGAGACGCCCGTCCCAGGCGACGCTGATGAGGGTTCGGCACATGAGGCCGGCTACCGTGGCCTGGTTGAAGCCGGAAACCAGTTTTCCCATGTAGCGCTCATAATTCCTGGATTTCTCCAGAAACTCCTTGAAGCGGCCGATGGGCATGTTGAGCAGGGTATAGAGCTGGTGAAAGCGAATGTCGTAGCGCCCGGCCAGCTCCCGGCGGAAGAGTTCTTCCAGTTCCCCCTGCGCCGGTGGCAGGTAGGCGCCGGCGGGATTGTACATCAGGTGCAGTTTGAGGTCCGAGTCCGATTCTCCGTAGCCCACGCGATTGAGGCAGCGCAGCGCTTCCAGGCTTTTGTGAAACACCCCCGCCCCCCGGAGGCGGTCCACCAGGTCCGCCTGGTAATACGGCAAGGAGCAGACCAGTTCCACCCGGTGTTCCCGGTAAAAATCCGGCAGGTGCTCTTTGCCCGGCTCCAGCAGGATGGTCAGGTTGCAGCGGGTCAGGATATGGGCCCCCACCTGATCGAGGCGCTCCACCAGATACTCGTAATGGGGATTGAGTTCCGGCGCCCCGCCGGTGAGATCGACGGTGGGGATGGACCCGCGCGTAACGACCCGGATAATTTCGTCAACGGTGGGCCGTTCCATCTGTTCTGGGCGGTGGGGTCCGGCCAGGAGGTGGCAGTGTTTGCAGGCCTGATTGCACCGCCAGCCCAGATTGACCTGCAAGGTGCCGACGCTTGCGGCCCTCAGGTCGGGATAGCCCAGATGTTCCAGCTTCCGGGCAAAGGGCAGCATAGGTTCGGTTCCTTACAGGGTGATCTTGGCCGCGGCGTTGTGGACCTGGATGCCGTGGATCAGGGTGGCGCCGCCCCGGATGGCCGCGGCCACGTGAATGGCCTCGGTCATCTCCTCCAGGTTGGAGCCGGCCTCCAGCGACCCCCGGGTATAGGCGTCGATGCAGTAGGGGCATTGGACTGCGTGGGCCACCGCCAGGGCGATGAGGGCCTTTTCCCTGACGCTCAGGGCTCCGGCGCTCATGACCCCCTGATAGTAGTTCATGAAGATATCATAGAGATCGGGGCGATACTTGCCGATCTCGTCAAACCTCTCCAGGTCATCTTCTTCGTAATAGTGGGACATCGGCTTTATTCCTTGGGTTTCTGGGGGGCTAGACGCAGATTTAACGCGTTTGCCAGTTTCGCCTGGGCCTGTTCCAGGTGGGCGGGGAAGAAGCGGGCATCGAGCCCCGGGCCTGTCTCCCCTTGCAGTATAAGAGATGCATCGGGTTTTCGGCTCACCCAGCTGGAGGTTCTGGGCTCACCTCTCGTGAAACCTGGGCGGCAACTCCCGTGCCGGGAGGGGGCCGGAAAGATTTGGCTCCCAGGTCTGGTGGCACCCTGACCTAAAACCGGGTAAAGCCCGTGAAACGATACAGGTCGCCCATCAACTCCTCGTACTCCCCCTTGAGCTTCTGGTAGAGGCGGGCATTTTCCATGGCCAGCGCCGCTTGTTCCGCCAGGGAGGAGATGAAGGTGATTTCATCATCGCTGAAATCCCGGGGTTCGCTGGTATAGATGCGCATGACCCCGATGACGGTGCCCTTGAGGTTGATGGGCACCGAGAGGATGGACTTGATGCCCTCTTCCGCCGACTCCTTGACGTAGGTGGCCCGGGGGTCGCTGTGCACATCGTAGATGGAGACCGCCTTGCCCATCATGGCGTCGGTGATGGATTTGTCGGTTCCCACCGGGCCCTTGGTGATGTAGCGGTCACTCAAACCGTATGAGGCCACCAGTTCCATGCGCTGACGTTTTTCGTCCAGCAGGCGCACCCCGGCGCCCTTGATGTCCAGCGCGGTGGTGACGGTCTTGACCAGGAGGTTGAGGACTTTTTTCACGTCGAGGGCGGAGTTGACCGCCTTGGAGACCTCCAGCAGACCCTTGAGGAAGTTGAGTTCCTTGGTGCGGGATTCGTACATCATGGCGTTGCTGATGGCCTGGGCCCCCAGTTCCGCCACGGCGAAGCCAAAATCCACCTCCTCCATGGTGAACTCCCGGGGTTCCGCGGTCACCAGGCGCAAGACGCCGATGACCTTGCCCTTGGCCACCATGGGAAGGGCCACCAGGGTGGCGATCCCTTCTTCCTTCGCCTCCTCGGGATACTGCATTCGGGGGTCGTTCACGGCGTCAAAGATGGCCACCGGCCGGCCGCTTAAGGCCTCGGTGACGCTCTTGTCCAGATCCACGGGACCTTTGCTAAGATAACGCTCGCTGAGGCCATGGGCCGCCGCCAGTTCCAACCGGTTGGTCTTGGGATTGACCAGCCGGATCGTGGCCCCTTTCAGGTTCATGACGTCGGTGATCTGACGCACGATCTGATCCAGCACCTCGTCCACTGCCAGGGTGGAACTGAGGACCTTACTGATCTCCTGAAAACTCCGGAGATACATCCGTTCTTTAAAAGCCATCATCGTCTGGTCCTCCCTTGTGCATCGTTGGCATCCCGTAGAGCAGGTTGGTTCCTCATATCCAGGTGACGGTTAGTTATTCTTACCTATTTTCGTATCATCGGGCAAGAGCACTGGGGACAGTTTCTTTATCCCTTGAAATCATATCACTTTTATGGCCGGGGGGAAATCTTTTGCGCCGCCTGCTTTCCACCCAGAGCCGGAAAAACCGGCTGCGTCGGCAAACCTCGAGGCCTGATCGCCAAGGCCACGGTGCTGCCTGCAGCCTGACGGTTTCCCATGGGGATAATTTAAAGATAAGCACGGTCGGGCTGCAGGCAAGAAGAGCTATATGGTAGCGGCTGGAGGCCGCCGGGAAAAATCCGGCTCCGCCAAATCCCATATAAATATGGTTATATTTTTGGTATAAACACAGCCATGGAATTCGAAGCCTTATATTTCAAAGATCGCCTTAAGGTCATCAATCGCCAGGGAACCATTGGGGTGGTGACCCTGTGGTCCAAAGTGGATTATGTGGTGGAGCGTTTCCGCCAGGCCGGGGTGGACCTGGACCCGGCGACCAGCCCCATCGCGGTCTTCGGCAACCTCTACGGCAACGGCCTCAGGGAGATGCTCAGGAATCTGCTGTACAATCCGCAGATTCAGACATTGCTGATCTGTGGGCATGATCGGTCCGGGTCCCGAGAGGAATTGCAAAAATTTTTTGAATTGGGGTTGGAGCCAGTGGAATCATCCCTGGTGTGCTACCAGAGCGCGAAGCTGGGTATTACAGTTGCCCCCGCTCGCATCCGCCAAACTAAACGGATCATAGATGACCTGGTTCGGCCAGAGATGGTCCAACATCCGCCAAACCTCATATGGGTTGGAGATTTATTTGTAAGGGGTATAGGAGAGGTCGTGCGACCTGCTGCAACTGCCAGCGCAAAAGGATATCACTTTCATCCCGGAACGAGTGCAGGTGATGTTAGTAAAGATATTCATGTAGAGGAAAATACTGGTGTCAAGACGGCTGAAGTTAATTTGCCTTTTTCCAATGATTCATCCATAAGTCCTCAAAAGGAAATAATTTCTGATATATCGGCATCACCTCAAGAAGATGTGCTTTTGGCCGATCTAAAAGCATTTTTCAGGTCTTGGCAACCACCTGACGTAACCGAATATCCCCGTATAAAAGTACCGCTCCCGGAAGTAGAAGTCCAATATTTTCCCAGCAACCCTCGGGGCCACGTGGTGGTGCGGGATACTATCCTAAAGGCATGGAAGGAAGTTCTGTATCTCGTTACCCGATTCGGTCACCGAGTAAAATTGAAGAAAGGTGACCGGCTAGAACTACAGAATGTCAAGGTGGTGGTAGAAACCCCCGAGTATCCATCAGAGAAAGAACTTAAGGCAGTTAATCTCGATTATGATAGATTGCTAAGCTATTTCGAGGACATCTTTAGGGGAGTTTTGAACCCTGATGAGACATATAATTACGGCCACCGCCTGCGCAGTTACTTCAAGCTAAATACCCTTGCGGCCTGCGCCGCTCGTTTGCGGGATGACCCAGAAGACAGAAAGTCTTACGTCGCTTTATGGGATACCTCCAAGGATTTGACGGCCAAAGGAGGTCGCCCCTGCTTAGTCTCCCTGTTTTTTCGCAAGTTCGAGGGAAAATTGACCCTGAGCGCCACCTTCCGCACTCACAATGCCATGGACGCCTATCCCATGAACCTTTACGGGCTCCATGCCATACAGGGCCAGATGGCGAAGGAGGCCGGGCTGGCCCCTGGGGCCATCGTGGTCATCAGCCACTCCCTGGCTCTGGACCCCAAGGAATTGGACCGGGCCTTGCTCATCATCGGCAAGCGCCCTTTCAAGGTTAACCTGGACCCCATGGGCTACTTCCGGGTGACCCTGGACGGGAAGGAAATCCTGGTGGAGCACCGTTTCGAGGACGTCACCCTGAAGGAATACCGGGGCAAGACCGCGGTGTCTTTGCAGCACCAGATCGCCCGGGACGTGGCCGTCTCGGATATCAATCACGCCATTTATCTGGGACGGCAACTGGCCAAGGCGGAAATGGCCTTAAAAGACGGCCGGGAGTTCGTGCAGGATTGAAGGACCCGCGGGCGCCGGGCAAGTCGTCATCAAATAAGTGGCACAGAGTATAGTATTATGCTTCATTAAAAGTATCCCAAAATCACCTGACCTTCGGCTGAGGAGCCTTAAAGTCCCCCTTTTTTAAAGGGGGATTTAGGGGGATTATTAAGCTGTTATCTAATCCTGAGATGCCCCCAAAAGTGAGACACTTTTTATGAGAGGATTGATTTAAAGCAACCATGGCTCAGTTTACCCAGCAGCCCCTCTGGGGGTGGAGGGAGCGTAGCGACCGGAACCCCCAGAGGGGC
>JBAVUP010000036.1:0-9619 GCA_049696835.1 Desulfobaccales bacterium | reverse complement strand
GAGCGAGTAAAGACGATTCATGCATATGTAGAAATGGAAGGGGACAGAAGCTTAGAAAATCTTTTGACTCATACTGCTTTGGGAAAGGAATTCGATTTACTGAGTATTGATATCGATTCATATGACTGGCAAATATGGCACAGCCTAAAAAAATACCGTCCTAAAATAGTTGTTATCGAAATTAACTCAAGTATTCCTGTTGGTGTATTCCAAACTCATAGAAATTATATCGTCTCGGGTTCAAGTTTTACGGCAACTGTAGAACTTGGAAAGGATAAGGGATATACCCCAGTTTGTCATACAGGGAATTTGATTTTTATAAGAAACGAATATGTGACAAAGCTGGGTCTCCCGGAGGAAGAGCTTAAGTATCCTGAGTTATTATTTGATTATGGGTGGGTGCGGCTATCCTGGGAAGAACCAATCCCATATCCCTTTCATAAGTTATTTAAAATTTTGGGGAAATTAATAAAGCTCTTAAAAACCGCATAGCAATTTTAAATTGATTTTGGGACAGGCTCAAGGAGCCGTATAATTTTGGTTTCTTTCGTTGGAACAGTAATTGGACCGTAACATGCACTTGAGATTCATACGCAGAGAATGGAACGGGAACCCTAGGACGCTCATAGCAGCCATTATGATGGTGGGTTTTCTCGCCTTGGGTTTCTCGGTTGGGTCCTATAAGCTCCCCGCCGCCCTGGCGGCGGAATCAGCACAGCAGGTAGGGCAAAATAGCCGTATCGACTCCATCCGCCAAAAACTCACCCAACTTAAGGCTGAATTGGCTCAGAAAAAAGAGAAATATTCCGATCAACACCCGGATGTGCAGAAGCTGAGGAGAGAGATTGAACGTTTAGAACAAAATTTAGAAACGGTCAATCCGCCCAAGCCCGCGGAGTCCATACCAAAACCCGCCGTGGCCATCCCCCAGCAGGTCCAGAGTCATGACTCGGGCCTGAAGCCCTCGGGGCATTTGGTGGAGGTTAAGCCAGGGGCCCATAATTTGGCCGACACCCTCGCCAATACCGCCTCCGGTACCATCGTAGTTCTTCCCGGCACCCATACCTTAAGCGCTTCCAAAACCCTGGCCCCGGCGGTAACCTTGCGAGTGTTAAAAGGGGCCATCATTCACGTGCAGGATGGGGTGACTCTCACGTGCAACGGGACTTTGGAAGCAGGGTCCTATCAGATCTTCTCCTGGAACCGAACCGGCAAGGTGGCCTTTGGGGCCGGCGCCATGAGCGAAGTTTTGACCAAGTGGTGGGGGGCCAAGGGGGATAACTCGACCGACGACGCCCCTGCCCTCCAAAACCTGATCTCCGGCCTGGAAGCCACGGCCATGACGGTGACCTTTTCCCCGGGGACGTACAAGATAAATGCAGATCTAACCTTTCCCCACAACCTGAGGATAAGGCTGCCTAAAGGCGCTATCCTGGCTCCCCATGAAATTGCTTGTAGCGGAACCATATCCACCAACACCAGAAAGATATCTGGAACCGTCAACGTCTACAAGGGGTCTGACCGGTTGGACGGCATCAACTTTGCAAATTATTATCCCGGCCAGTGGATTGTCTCGCCCAACAATGTGTGGCGGCAGGTGCGGTATCGGGACACCAGTACCTACCTCTGGGTTTGGCAACCATATGCTGCTGATGAGACTGGGACTTTCAAAGTCGTCAACAATAAACTGGCTGGAACGAACACCTTTTTTCTGACTGAGTTGAAACCTTACGATTTCGTCTACTGGGACGCAGGTGATGCCAACAGGCATGTGGTGGTTATTCCCAGAGGGGCTGCGAAGGGCGGTACGGACACCAACACCAGCGTCCGCACGACCGAATATCCCAACCAAGCCATCCCTGCCGCCAGCTTCACCCGATCTGTGCGGATAAGTATCAACGGGTCGTTTACTGCTGGCAAGTACCAAGTTTTTTCCGGGCGGGGGGTGGTGCAGTTATGGGCAGATAATACGCCTGAAGTTTACCCGGAGTGGTGGGGGGCGACAGCGGGGGTAGACCTCACTTGGCCTACCGCTCAAGCAAACTCGAATGCCATCGAGAAGGCGGTTTATGCTCAACCGGCATGCCTTATTCCAACCACTGGCTATGGGGGCACCGGAGCGCTGGTTAAATTCGGGCCGGGGTGTTATAAAATATACCGCCACATCCCTTTGCCAGGAGGCGTGTCTTTGAAAGGGTGTGGCCGGGGTGCACCGTGGTATGGCAATACCATAATTACTCCTATTCGTTATACAAATTTAACCACGCAGGGATGGCCGGATATAAGCATGGTGCAGGCTACTGTGGAGGATTATTTCGGAGGCGGTTCCGGCCAGGAAATAAGCGACCTTGCATTGTCGGCTGGAGGTTCTTACGGCACTAATTTATTCTATACCCGCAACATGATATATGCCTATCTGGACAATCAGTCTTCCGGGTATCATTTACGCATCCACGACTGCGGTATTAATGGGGCGGTTATGAACTTCGCCCAGAACATGACGATGGTGCAAAACAACTATATGTCAGGCTTTCCCGCCTTCTATGGCGGCGTGGATTCTTTTCTGCAGCATAACCAAATCGAGGGGCATCTCAACAACAGGTGTGCCCATGGCACTTTCGACTCTACCGATGGCTGGACCTACACTAAATGGACCATCAATACCGGGGCGGGCACGGCCACGCATACGCCAGGCAACCTTAGTCCACTGTCTCGTGCCATAACCCAGGAAAATGGCGGGGGCTGGCAGATAAATGTACCTGGCTATGTTGCGATTAAATACACTATTACTAACAATTCCAATAATGGCAGGCTTAGGGTCAAGGTCTGCGGTGGTTGGGGTCCTTATCGTAGAGGCCCCACGTCTGGATCGGCAACTTTTGTCGATCTCATCCATATCGAAGACCCCACGGATCGAGCCATACAGTTTGCCCCGCAAGACAGCGGCAATTTCAGCGGAGCCATCAGCCATGTGGCTTGTCTGGCTAATGTCTTGGTGCTTGCTATCGGGAACAATAACATCAATGGCAATATTTTGTTCTCCGATGGCGGGTCTGCCGTTAACCTGTTCCTACAGTCAAGTGGCTCGGTCGTCACTGAGAACCAAATGGGGCCTGGGGCGATGATCGGGGCAGTCATGAATAATGCTGTACCAAAGGTATTTGCCAACAATGCCATTAATTCCTTTGAAGGAGCGGGGATATTGATTTGGGGTAATCCGACTTATGGGCAGATAGTCGGCAACCACATCCGGGCTGGGGGGCAGAATTTCCCACCTGCGCTTGCGGCAATTTCCATTAGCCAGGGCAGCCAAGAGGCTTCTAGCGGTGGGGAAGGAGATGTTGCTCCAGGTCTGGGATATGTTTGCAGAAATAACCATATTCAGACCAGCAGCCTCCCCGGGCGGTCATTAGCGACAGATGGGTTCAGCGCTGGCGTGTTTTTCCCGCTTGTAAATAATGTTATTAAGAATAGGAGGGGTCCACATGGGGATTGGCCGTTAATCGAGCATAATTATGGATATGATGTCGCTCCCACCGATAAAAACGCTGACCCCACCACTTACCCGGAGATTCCCCCTGGAGCGACTGCAATAAATAACACTAGTTCCTCCACTCCCTCTGTGCTCTATGGTTCCAAATTCAGCGTAACGCGGTCTGTGGCAACGGACATTACCGACCTTCTTGGCGGTTGTCGAGGAAAAGAGGTAAAGTTGTTCTTTAAGGACGCACACAGCACTGTCAGATTTGATACCAGCGCCACTCTGGTCTGTCTCAGCACGGGTGCCGGGACCAAATGGACCTCCACCGCTGGGGCATGGATGCTTGTCACTTTTGGCGATGATGGAAAGGCATACTGCATCGTCTATGGCGGGACGTGGAGTTAATGCCGGCGATCGACAAGGTTTATGGTGTATGAATGAGCAACCAAACAATCCTCCCCCAGGACCCAGAAACCTTTCTGCTGGGGTGGGGCCCCCGAGACATCAAACGAAGGTACGACAAAGTGCCGGAACTGGAGATGCTGCTGGCCAGGGTTAAGGACCAGATGAACGAGATCGGGTGCTGACTAACCTTACTGCAGCGGAATTAATGGATACTGTTAGGGAATGGGGTCCGTTGGCGATCATTGTGGGTTTGTTTGTCACCAGCTTGGTCGGCCCCTTTTCTCGGCAAGCTTTTAAGCTGGTCCGCGCCAGTGACAATTACTTTGCCAAGGTCATCGGCCTGGGCCTGGTTATCTGGCTGGTCCCCGCGCTGGCCGGTTCCCTATCGGGCTCTGCTTTCTCTTATAGAGGCTTTTCCTTGACCGTGGGGGTCATGGCCGGCTTACTGCCGGCCCTAGTCGGTGGCCCTCTGTCCCAACCCGATAAGCGGCCAGCCAGGGAGGTGCAGGGATATGCCCAGCGGGCCTGAGATCTTGGTGCTGCACGTGGGCTTCAATCCCAGTACCGGGGTGTTGCGCGTCATACAATCCCTGCTTTCCTGGACGGAGCGCCAGTCCGGGCTAGCGGCGGCCGCGGGGGTCTTCGCCCAACGAGAGTGGCCTTTAGAGTGCCGATCGGCTCTGGAGGGTCTGGGACTCCCCTTCTTCCTGCATCAGGTGCCCTCTTTCCCGGGAGCCAACCTTTTGCAGTTGTTCGCCTGCCCGTTGACCAGCTGGGTGAAAGAACTGCATGACACTTTCCGGCCCAAGAATTTCGTGGTCCACCTGCACCACGGCCCACTCTCGGGTATTTACCTCCCGGTTAAAGCTCGCCTGGACTGTCCTATGGCCCTGGTGTCAACTTTTCATGGCGGGGTTTATGAGTACCTTCCGGCCTGGAAACAAACGGCTTTCCGCTTCCTGGCCAGGCGCTTGCGACGTTTTGGACTAAACCTAACCGCCGTGAACCGCCAAGATATCCCTAAATACACGCGGCTTTTTGCCATTCCTGCAAAGCGCTTCCGCGTCATCCCGAATGGCGTGGAAGATAAGGGCCTAAGGGGCTGTCCCCGGTTAACCGACCCGAGTGCGCCTTTGACGGTAGGCTTTATGGGTGTGCTGGATAATAACAAAGGGTGGGATCTCACCGGCCAGGCGGTGGAGCAATTATACCAGGAGGGGCAGCCGGTCACTTACCTCATGGCGGGGAGGGGCCCCGATTCGGAAGCGGCCGCGGCTTGGGCCAAGGACCGCCCTTTTGTGCGCTTCCTGGGGTTCGTGCCCAACGCCGGGGAAAATCTGATGCCCCGGTTTGATGTGTTAGTGGCCCCCTCTATCGTAGAGGGTGCCCCCATGTCCATCATCGAGGCGCTGTCTTGCGGGGTCCCGGTGATAGCCACCGCGGTGGGGGGGGTGCCCGACATGATCGATCATGGCTACAACGGTTTTCTCATTGAGAGAACCTCCGCCGCAATTGCCGGTTGCTTACATGAACTGGTCCGTGACGTGGAAAGGCATCGCCGCATGAGCCAGGCCGCCAGCAAAGTGTTCCTGGAACGTTTTGAAATAAACCGGATAGGCTGCGAGTACATTACTTTTTATAAGGAAATCCTGGCCAGGGAGCACCCGTTTGATTCCTGATCCCAAGTACTGCGAAACCATGCTCCGGGTAATGGTGTTCAGCCTGGCGGTGGGCGGCCACCATGACGAATTTCTGCTTCACCTGGTGCGCTTCTGGTGCCATCAGGATATACCCGGCCGTCTCTTCCCCGTGGTGTCCCCTCGGTTCCTGACGGTGAATGCGGAAGCAGTTAATAGCCTTGCCGCGTATGTTCCGGAAAAACTCTGCTGGTCCCCACTTACGCCAGAAGAAATCCAGCGCTTTGAGTCGCAGCGCTGGGCCTTCAAGAAGTCCTTAATGGAATGGGCCCTGCTTCGCCACTATGCCGTAACCTTGCGAGTGACCCAAGGGCTCATCATGTTTCTGGATACCTTCCAGACACCCTTGTCTCTCAGACTAAGGGCGCCCTGCAACTTAGCCGGCGTTTACTTCCGCCCTACCTTTCACTATAAAAATTATGGTTGGTACCATCCTTCTGTCCGGGACTGTCGGCGTGATCTGAGGAAAGAGTGGCTGATGCGTTGGTGGCTCCGTCACCCAGCTCTTAAAACCATTTTTTGCCTGGACCCTTTGGCCGTCGAGCCTCTTAAACGCTATTCCGGTCATACGGACATTTTGTACGTTCCGGACCCGGTGGAGACGACCCCCGGGGGTGAAGAGGCAGGCGCCGAGTTGCGCCGCCGCCTCGGCATCGGGCCTGAGGCCCGGGTGTTCCTTCTGTTTGGGGCCATTACCGTCATAAAAGGGGTTTTCCAGGTTCTTGAGGCTTTAAACCATTTATCTCCACCGGCTGCCACTCCAGTGGTGCTGCTCCTGGCGGGTCAAGCCCAGGAGGATCTGGAGGCCCAGCTTCAGAAACAGGTGCAGACTTTAAGGAGCCACCCTTCCGTCCAGGTTATCCGCCTGAACCAGTATATTCCGTACCAGGAGGTTGGCGCCTATTTTGCTATGGCAGACGTAGTCCTGGCTCCTTACCAACGGCATGTTGGCTCCAGCGGCATCCTCATGCGGGCCGCCGCTGCGGGCAAGCCGGTGCTGGCTTCCGACTACGGTTTGATGGGGGAGCTGGTGCGCCAACACTGCTTGGGGATCACCGTGGATGCCTCACAACCACCGGCCATTGCGGCAGGAATGCTAAGATTTTTGCAGCAGGCCCCTGAAACCCTCTTCGACGAGGTTTCAGCCGGAAAATTTGCTGCCGAACATTCACCCGAAAAATTTGCCCAGGCACTGTGTCAGGGCCTGTTAGGCTTTGAGGATAGATAATTTAGGCTCGTTCCCAGGACCCTGGAAAAGGTCGATTTACGCTTCCATGAAATGCGGGCCGCCGGTGGTCACCACCCGGATCGGCGGATTCGGGTCGAAGCCACACTGTCTTTGGGTCTCCTAGGCCTCAGAAAGATTCATAGACAAAATTACCAAGGCCTTGAATAACCAAGGGGCCCCGGCAGAAGCGCAACGACTGGAATTGGCCAAAGCGCACACATGGGACAGCCTCGCTAAACAAGCCCTGGAAATCTTGCACATAACGCATTAGCAAGTATGACAATTATTATTAATGCGTTATATTACACAGAATTAAAACGCTTCGTATAGTAAGCTGTTGGCGATTAATTAAAGCAAATATGGCCCACAAAAAACTAGTTTGTGGTTTCGATGATGCTTCATAGTAAACAAAATAAGAGAATCGATCTCTTGATTTTATATCATTATTTCGGTCCGTATCATCTGGCCAGATTGCGCGCCCTCACCCAGTTGGGGAAAAGTCAAGGCATGACGGTAGCCGGCCTGGAATTTGGCTCCCGGCAAATCTTTTATGCCTGGTCAGCTACCCCCGGGGATTATGGGGAAAAATATACGTTGTTCCCCCAGAAAGCCGCAGAAGAAGTATCAAACCACCAACTGGTGCCGGCCCTGTGGTCCGCGCTGCAACGTCTCAACCCCGAGGCCTTAGCCATCTGCGGCCATAACTCCATTGGCATGTTGTTTCCCTTGATGTGGGCCTGGATGAGGCGACGGGGGAGAATTCTCCTGATGGACAGCAAGTACGACGATTTCCCCCGGCATCCCGCGAGGGAATGGGTCAAGCGGAGGGTTTTTTCTCTTTATCATGGCGCCCTGGTGAGCGGCGCTCTAAGCCGGGATTACGCCCGGCGTTTAGGCCTGGCACCCCAAAGAATATTCATCGGGTCTGATGTCGTAAACAATCACTACTTTGCCCGGGAGGCTGAAAAAGCCAGAAAGCAGGCCAGCCAGCGGCGCCGGAAACTGGGGCTGCCGGAGAATTATTTTCTTTGTGTGAGCCGATTTGACGAGAAGAAAAACCTCTCGCGTCTGCTCCAGGCTTATGCCCGCTACCGCCACGCAGCCGGGGAGCGGGCCTGGGCCCTGGTAGTGGTCGGCTCGGGTCCCGAGGAGACCCGCTTGCAGGAAGAGGTCCGGCAATTGGGGCTTTCTCACGTATATTTTCCCGGGTTCAAACAAATTCATGAACTACCCGCGTACTACGGCCTGTCCCGCTGCCTGATTACCCCCAGCTCCCACAGCGAACAATGGGGACTGGTAGTTAACGAGGCCATGGCGGCGGGCCTGCCGGTGCTGGTCAGTCAGGCCTGCGGCTGCGCCCCGGACCTGGTGCAGGAAGGGGTGAACGGCTACCTTTTCAACCCGTTTGACGTAGGAGCCATGGCCCGCGTGATGCATACAATGTCTTCCGACAGCCTGAACCTTCAGGTCATGGGGGAACAGTCCCGTCGGATCATTGCGGAATTTTCCCCAGAAACCTTTGCCCGGAATCTGCTCCGGGCCTTAGAGATGGCCCGAGGCTAAAAAACCCACCATGCTTTCAGTCATTGCCGATACTTCGTTGCGTTATCCGGAAGAGAAATGGTTTTCGCCGGATGAGGGCTTCCCCGAGTATCGTTTTTCACACATCTCGAGCAGTCCTAATCCGGTTTATCGGGCGGTGAGAGAATGCCTGGCCCAGGCGGGCCTCGACCAGGAACGTTACGGGACTTCTGCCTGGAACCCCCTCGGGGTATTTATCCGCCCTGGGAGTCAGGTATTTGTTTTGTGCAATTTTGTCCATCACCGACGCGGCAACGAATCGGCCGAAAATTTCCTGGGGAAATGCATTCACGGCTCAGTCCTGCGCGCCCTCATAGATTTCGTGCTCCTGGCGGTGGGCGAGAAAGGCAGGGTCCGCTTTGGCAATGCCGCCTTGCAATCCTGCGATTGGGACCAGGTGCTGGAAGACACTCGCGCTCGAGAGGTGCTGGAATTTTACCGCACTCAGGGGGCGCCGGTGGAGGCCAAAGACCTGCGCCTGTATGTTGCCGAAAAAAGCCGTTTCAGCAGTGTTGCCAGGGTGGAAAGACGCGATGTGTCTGAAGGGGTTCGCATAAATTTAGGCAGTGATAGCCTGCTGGCACAATTGCCAGCCAATTCGGCGCCTTTCCGGGTAAGGGATTATAATCCATTATGTACTGAAGCTTATCATGCTCACGAAAAGCATATCTACGTTTTGCATCGTAGTGTGCTCGAATCGGATGTGATTATCAGTTTGCCCAAGCTGAAGACCCATGAAAAAGTAGGGATTACTTGTGCCATCAAAGGTTGCGTGGGTGCGGCGGGATTGAAAGATTGCCTGGCGCATCACCGGTTCGGGCCACCCGATCAGGGAGGTGATGAATATCCATCCGATGAGACAGGCCTTTTACGGGTCTTTTCGCGGTGGCATGATACGATTCAACAAACCAGCCCAGAAGGTCCTTTAGGAAATATTGTGCGCCTTCTGGATAGATATGTACGGCGTGGGGTCCAGGTGTTTGCGCCCATCGTGGGCGGCGCCTGGCGGGGTAATGACACCGCCTGGAGAATGGCGGTTGACCTCGCCAGGATCGTCTCTTATGCCGATTCTGCCGGGGTAATGCAAGCAAAACCCTGTCGCCCACATCTGGCATGCATAGATGGAATTGTGGGGGGGGAAGGCCAGGGGCCCTTAAAGCCGCAGGCGGTGCATAGCGGTTTATTGCTGTGGGCCGATAATCCCGCCATAGCTGATTACGCCTGTGC
>JBAVUP010000035.1:0-1688 GCA_049696835.1 Desulfobaccales bacterium | reverse complement strand
CCGGGAAGCGATAAGGCTGGCGCTGGAAAAAGAAAATATTGAGTCGCGGCCGGTGTGGAAGCCGATGCATCTTCAACCGGTTTTTACGTGCAAACCGGCCTTCCCTACGAGCGATAAAAGTGGATCTCACTTTGGGGGAGCGTATCGCGCCAGAGTAATAGGCGGACACGTAGCAGAGGACTTATTCGACAGAGGCTTATGCTTGCCTTCGGGAACGGCCATGACGAAAAAGGATCTGGATAGGGTGGTCCAAACCGTGAAGTTGTGTACTAAACTCAGAGGAAAAGCCCCACGTAAAGGAGTCAAGAACCAATTCGATTAGCCAGAGACCAATATAAGTTGTACGATTAATAGACATGGTTACATATTTTAGCCATTTCTGTCCGGCTAAGCCAGAGCTAAGGTTAACTGTTTAGGATGACACGTATTATCAGCTATCTTCTCTGGAGGTTCGAGGAGTTCCTGCCAGGTGCAGGTCCTGAAAAGGTTGAGTTGTAGTATCCTGAGGCAATTTTGCAAAGTAATGCTTAAGTTGCACATGAACTTGAGATAACAAAGCAAAAGATAGACGATGAGGGCAGTGTAGATTTGGGTCAGCACGGCGTTTTCCGAGTTGCCGATGAAGGCCTTGATCTTCAGGTTCTGCTTGATGAAGCGGAAGAAAATCTCGATCTGCCAGCGTTCTTTGTAGATCTCGGCGATGGTCTTGGCCGCCAGCTTGAAATGGTTGGTGAGATAGACATAGCGTCTGCCGGTGGCGGCGTCCCGGTAGGCGATGCGGCGCAAGGGCACGGGGCATTCCTCACCCGTCAGTCGGATGGTCTGGTCGGAGAGCAAGCCCTGATTTTTATTGACTTTCCGATGCTCCAGCACTGCATAGCGGGCGTTGCGCTTCTGGCGGGTGACGAAAAAGATTTTCTGGGCGGTGAGTTGGGCATACCAGGCATAGTCGGTGTAGCCCATGTCCTCCACGACAATCGAGCCCTTGGGCAGACTGAGGCTACGGGCTTTTTTGACTTCGTGCTCCCGGGCCGGGGAGATGGCCACAAAGGCTGGTAGATAGCCGTCGTGATCCAAGAGGGTATGTAGTTTGATGCCGCCCTTGGTACGGCGGAAGGCAGCCCAAGGGTAAAGCGACAAACAGAGGCTCACTACCGTGGCGTCCAGACTGTAGAGCTTGTTTTTGAACTTGAATTTGTGCTTTGGGGCCAGCGGCTGGCAGCGCCGGTATATCAAGCCAAACAGCGCCTCAAAGAAGGAGGCGGGCCGTTGGTGGTTGGCATCGGCAAAAGTGGAGCGAGCCACCGGCTTGATCCCCAGGTGGTAGAGACTGTTGACGCGAGCTTTCAGGCTGGAGACGCCGTCTCGCAGACTGACTCGGGCCGTGAGTTGCATGGAGAGAAGGTGTACCAACTGGCTCCAACGGGTGAAAGACCGGGCCTTCCGGCCGGTGCTGTGCTCGGCTTCCAACTTGGCAAAATGATGTCTCGGAATAAGTTTAAGCATCTGATGAAAGATTGTGTTACAATGGGCCATAGTCCGAATTCTCCTTTCTGTTTAGTGAGTTATACGCAAACCCATTCTAACAGATTCCGGGAGTTTTCGGACTTTTTTTAATCAGTTAACCGGACAGCACTGGGTCATAGATAATTTTGACAACCTGGAATATGTTAAACTCTGGTATGAAC
>JBAVUP010000034.1:0-1604 GCA_049696835.1 Desulfobaccales bacterium | reverse complement strand
GCCCGCCCCGGCGGCGACCCTGCTGGATCGGGTAAAGGACCAGGAGATCGCCCAGGTCGTGCGTCTGCGGGTGGGACATTCCAAGGTGTTGCGCACCCCCTTTGCGCTCACCCGCATCTCCGTGGCGGACCCGGACGTCGCCGACCTCATTCTCATTTCGGAACGGGAGATCTACATCAACGGCCTGGCCCCGGGGGTGACCAACATCACCATGTGGGGCAAGTCCCGTTTTACCTCCGCCACCGTGACGGTGGAGGCCGACCTGACCCTGTTAAAGGAAAAGCTCCACCAGATCCTGCCCAAGGAGAAGATCGGGGTCGAGGCCGCGGGGGATTCCATCGTGTTGTCCGGGGAGGTTACCGGGCCGGTGGCCCAGAGCACCGCCTTCTCCCTGGCCCTGCCTTATGCCGGGGGCAAGAAGGACAAGGTGGTGAACCTCATGCACGTGGGCGGGGTGCAGCAGGTGATGCTGGCCGTGCGGGTGGCCGAGATCAACCGGACGATCGCCGAGCGCATCGGGGTCAACTTCGCCGTGCGGACCGGTAATGGCGATTTCGGCGTGAGCATACTCAACGGCCTGACCTCCATCGCCAATTTGGCGAGCACCAGCTTGGCCCCCAGCTCCGCCATCACGGCCATTGGGGGGTGGACCGCGGCCGGGGCCGTGTGGACCATGTTTCTCGACGTGTTGAAACAGAATAACCTGGGCCGGGTGCTGGCGGAGCCCAACCTGGTGACCACCAGCGGCCAGAAGGCCTCCTTCCTGGCGGGGGGCGAGTTTCCCGTGCCGGTGCCCCAGAGCGGCATCGGCGGGGCCGCCACCATCACCATCGAATACAAGAAGTTCGGGGTGCAGCTGGACTTCACCCCCACGGTGCTCAACGACAACAAGATCGCCATGAAGGTGCACCCCATCGTCAGCCAGTTGGATTTTTCCCTGGCGATCCAGGTGGGGGGCGTGTCGGTGCCGGGCCTCGATACCCGGGAGATGGACACCCACGTGGAGGTCAGAGACGGGCAGACCTTCGCCATTGCCGGGCTGCTCCAGGACACCTCCCGGAATGTCATCAACAAGTTTCCGGTGCTGGGGGATATTCCGGTGCTGGGGGTGCTATTCCGCTCCACCCAATACCAGAAGAACGAGACGGAACTGGTGGCCCTGGTGACTCCGCACCTGGTGAAACCCATGGCCCCGGGTAAGGCCCGGCTGCCCGATGACAAGTATGTCGAGCCCAATGATGTTGACGTCTATCTCCTGGGACTGGACCAGGGTCGGCAGAAACCGGCCTCCGGGCCGCCGGCGCCACTGGCCCCCGTGGCCCCGTTGCCGCCGGGCTTCGGGCACCAGTCCCTGAATTAGGAGAGCGGCCAGTCGCCCCCGGGCTCGCGCCCGGGGGCAGGAGGGTATGAGGTATGCGCAACCAGGATCGGCGCCCCCTGAAGCTCATGCTGCGCCTGAGCGTGGGCCTGGCGCTGCTGTGGCTGTGGGGGTGTTACCCGCCCAGCGCCCTGGAGCTGGATTACGGCAACTCGGTGCGGAACAACATCGCCCAACAGGTGGTAAATCCCCGGGCCGGGGATGAGCCGGCGCCCGCCGTGGGGCT
>JBAVUP010000033.1:0-45845 GCA_049696835.1 Desulfobaccales bacterium | reverse complement strand
CGCCCTTCATGTAGGGTGGGCACTTGCCCACCATGATGCACCGGCGGGACGCCGGTGCCACCCTTACAGGGAGTTGGGAGGGGAGTTTGAGGGGAGGGCGGGGGACCCGCGTCCCCCGGTCCTCCCCTCAAATTTTCTTTTCCCCTCTTCCTCCTCAACCCGCCCCCACCGGCCGGATGTGGTCGCACCACTGGACGCAGAAGGCGCACCCGGAGCAGACCTCCGGGTCGATCATTAAGTGGCCCGCTTCGCCTTTCTCCAGGTACATGGCCGGGCAGCCGAAATAGTCCAGGCAGTGGCGGCAGTCGCCGCATTCCCGGGTCACCTGAAAGCGGGCCGTCCTTTTTTTGCCGGTTATCCGCTGGGCATAGAGGTGGCAGGGGGCCTGGGAGATGAGCACCCGGACGCCTTTGGCCGCCAACGCCTCCTTGGTGGCCGCCAGGCTCTCTTTGTATTTAAAGGGATTTACCACCCAAAGCTTCTCCACCCCCAGGGCCTTCACCACCCGGGGGATGGGCACGTGCTCCCCGGGATAGCCCGGGGGCATCAGGCTCACCCCGGGGTGGGGCTGGTGGCCGGTCATGGCCGTGGTGCCGTTATCCAGGATGACCAGCAGGAAGTCGTGCTTCTGGTGCACGGCGTTGACCAGGGCCGGCAGCCCCGCATGGAAAAAGGTGGAATCGCCGATGAAGGCAACCACCTTCTGGCCCGTGGCCGCTGAAATCCCCGCGGCGGTGCTGATGGACGATCCCATACAGATAAGGAAATCCGCCATAGACAGAGGGGGCAGCAGACCCAGGGTATAGCAGCCGATGTCCGTGGGGAAGACCCCTTCCACCCCCAGGTCTTTGAGGGCGTTCTTCACGGCATAATACGTGGCTCGGTGGGGACAGCCGGGACAGAGATTGGGGGGGCGGTCCGGCAAAGGCTGCCCGAGAACGGCCTCGGGGGCCAGCGGCGCCGGCTTCTCATAGGCCACGCCGAAAAAGCGGGCGATCACCTCCCGCACCAGGCCCGGGTGGTATTCGTAAAGGCGGGAAAATAAACCCGGACCTTTGCCCCGGATGGTCAGGGTGAGTCCCCGGGCCTGGGCCACAGCCCTGAGGCCCTCTTCCAGGTATGGTTCCAGTTCCTCCACCACCAGCACCTTCGAAAGCTTTGCCAGAAAATCCCCCAGCAGGGCCTCGGGCAAAGGATGGGTAAACCCCAGTTTGAGCAGTTGGACTTTATCGGTCAGGCCCAGCTCGGCTAAAGCGTCGGCCACATAGCTGCCGGCCACCCCGCTGGTGACCACGCCCCAGACGCCCCGGCCGCGGCGGTGATTAAACGGCGAGGTCTCGGCCACGGCCCGGGCCTGGTCTTCCGCGGCCAGAAGGCGCACGTGGGCCTGGCGAGCCACCGCGGGCACCATCACCTGGCGGAAGGGGTCCTTGTGGAACTTGCCCACCCCCGGGCGGGGCGCCAGCTCCCCCAGGGTCACCGGCCCCCGGGTATGGTTCACCCGGGTGGTGGTGCGCAAGAGCACCGGGACCTTGAGTTCTTCGGAGAGGGCGAAGGCCGCGGCGGTCATCTCTTTGGCTTCTGCGGGGCTGGCCGGCTCCAGCATGGGCAATCCCGCCATCTTGGCGTAATAGCGATTGTCCTGCTCGTTCTGGCTGGAGAACAGCGAGGGGTCGTCGGCGCTGACAATCACCATCCCCCCCTTAACCCCGACGTAGGCCAGGGTCATGAGGGCGTCGGCGGCCACGTTGAGGCCGACGTGTTTCATGGCGCATAAGACCCGCCAGCCGCAGGCCGCGGCACCCGCAGCCACCTCCAAAGCCACCTTTTCATTGGTGGAGAATTCGAACCGGAGATCGGTCTGCCGGGCAATCTCGTAACAGCGGTCGCCGATCTCCGAGGCGGGCGTCCCGGGGTAGGTGGTGACCAGAGCCACCCCGGCTTCCAGGGCGCCCCGGACGATGGCCTCATTCCCCAAAAAGAGTCGCCGCTCTCCCAATTTTCCGGATAAAAGCTCTGACATATAGACTAGACCTGAACCATTGCCGGCCTGAAAAATTTGCGTAACTTTTAAATATAAACATATTTGCCGCAAATTACGAATAAAAAACCCATGAGGGTCTAGTGGGGGTAAACGGCTGGAAACTGGTGCCAGGTTGGCGGCTGGGGGCAACAGTTTAACCCCAAGGGCAGCACGATGTCTGCATCTGGGGAAAAGACGGCCTCAATGGTTGCTGAAAGCAGGGAGATGGGAAATCCGACAGCTCTTTTTAGTGATTACCGTAATACTATGAAGAGTATAAGACTACGCTTAACAATGCGATAAAATTAGTCCTTCCAGATACCCTTAATCCTCCAGGAGGGGCGAGATGAAGGTCTTTCCCTGGCGCACCGTTTCGATGGCGGCAAAGAGCCCCACATCCGCATCTTCTTTCAAAAGATAGCCATTCACCCCGGCGGCCAGGGCCTGGCGCAGGTATTCTTTACTGCGGTGCATGCTCAGAATCAATATTTTGATGTCGGGGTAGAGCTGCCTGATCTTTTCCGCCGCGGCCAGGCCCCGGAGGCGAGGCATGGAAATATCCAGGATGACCATATCCGGGGTGACTTTCTCCAAAAGTTCCAAGAGTTCCAGGCCGTCTCCGGCCTCCCCCACCACCCGCATGTTGCGTTCTTCCTGGATTATTTTCTTGATGCCCTGGCGTACCAGGACGTGATCATCCGCCAATACGATGGTATACCGCGCCATGGTCAAGTTCCTTTCATCAGGAAACCTCTGGTGAGTCAAAACGTTATGGAGGTTACTTGGCATGACCATCCCTGGAGTGTGCACGCTTAAGAAGTGACCCGGCCCGCAGTGGCCCAAACGCCAGAACTCCGACGCCAGGTCAATCTCCGGTTAGCTAAAAAATATTCTCTGCAATGTCTTTTTCGGCCAAGCAGGGCAAATCATCTTGACCAGGCGGTTAAACGCGTTCCGCTAGGTTTCCCTGAGAAAAATTTCACTGGCGGGGAGGATCAGATATCTCAAAGATTTCATAAAATCTAGTCGACGGTGATTTATCCGGATTCTGTAAGTCCCTCAGCAAGAGAATGTATGCATAAGTTCATTATCTTCGTGAAATTTTCTCAGATTAAGCCCGATAATATAATTTGTTTTAATAAGCATCCCCCTTCCCCTTGTCAATAGAGCTATCGGAGAATTAGGGGCCTGATGATAAGATATTATTGGATTGCTTCAATCCTCCTAAAAAAGCATGCCCCGGCGATTCACCCCCAGGTAAAGCGGTTACGTAATGGCCAATCGTGGAAAATAAACCTGGATTGATAATGATTGTTATATAATAACAAGTTTCCCAAGACCGGCCTCGTCTCAATTGCATCAGCAGAAAGAAGCGAACCACGCAATTTAGGAGAGTTCGGGGGTGGTGGAAATTAAGCAACATGGCAGGATTCAGGCGGAGTATGTGGATAGTGGACGATAATCCGCCCTGACGTCAGTACTCATTTCCCGGCCGGGGCCCCGGGATTGCTGCGGAGGTAGGACGGCCCCCGACCCTGCCCTGCACCCGCCTGGATCGGGCCGTGGGGAAAGAGTGTAGGAGTCGCCGGTTTTCGGGTTGGCTATTTCTTCTTGCCCCGCATCCACCAGGGCAGGTCACCGGGTCCGGCCTGGGCCGCCTTGACCTGGGCCAAATCCTCTTTGAGCTGCGCCACTTCGGCCTGCAGCCGGGCCACCTCTGCCTTCAAGGGGGCAACCTCGGCCTGGCAACGTTCCACCTCGCCCCGCACCCGGGTCAGCTCCCCTGGCAATTTTCCGACTTCGGTCTTCACCGAGGCCACTTCCCCGGCGGCGGCCTTGGCCCTCGCCACCTCGGTGCGCAGGCCGTTGAGGCCGGTCTCCAGCTCTTGCAAACGCCCCTGCAGTTCGGCGGCCAACTCCGGCGGCGGCGCCACCCGGCCGGCTTTGGTGACCACCGAGAGATCGGGAACTACGGTATCCAGCGGATTTTCCCGGATAACGGCATCCAGGGGATTTTCGCCGATGGTGCTGCGTTTGGCCATATCGTTCAACTCCCTTCTTGGCTGATGATCTCGTCGGCCAGGGCCCGGTAATCCGCGGCGCCGGCGCTTTTGGCGTCATACTGGATGATGGCCTGGCCGAAAGACGGACATTCGGCCAGACGGACGTTCTCCCGAATGACGGTGCGATATACCAGGCTGCCGGACCGTTGGCGCAATTGTTCCACCACCTCCCGGGCGTGGCGGGTGCGGGAATCCACCCGGCAGGCCAGGATGCCCGAAATCCTCAGGTCCGGGTTGAGGCGGTCCCTGACCACCTCCACGGTCTGCAGCAACTGGGCCAGGCCGCTCAAAGCCATGACGTGGGCCTCCACCGGCACCAGGAGTTCGGCCACCGCCACCAGGGCGTTGACGGTGAGAACCCCCAGGGTGGGCGGACAGTCGATGATCACATAGTCCCACCGGTCCGGCGGCAGGCGACTCAGGTTACGGCGCAGGATGGTTTCCGCGCCCACTTCCCCGGCCAGCATCTTTTCAGCCCCCACCAGCCAGGACGAGGACGGCACCAGGTCCACCCCGGCCACCCCTGCATCCTGCACCAGTTCCAGCATATCGCCATTGTCCGCAAAGATCCCCAGCACTGCCTTGCCGGCGTCTTTCACTCCGAACCACGACGTGGTGGAATATTGCGGGTCCAGATCGATGACCAACACCCGCCGGCCCTTTTCTCCCAAGGCTGCGGCCAGGTTGACGCTGGTGGTGGTCTTGCCGCTTCCCCCCTTTTGGTTGGCAATGGCAAACGTTCTCATGGCGAACTTTTCTCCCTCGTTGCCCTCAGTACCGGGCCGCAATTGCCGCCGCTCCCCGCGGCGCCTCATGCTGCCACAAAACACCACAGCCCGAGCGCGGTCAAGCCCCTTTGGGGGTCCCCGGGGCTTTGGGCTCCGGGACGCTCGGGCTGCCAGTCTTCTCAGGGAACGGCCTCATGCGCCGACCTCCCGGTTGGTTGCTTGATGGTTTCCACCTTGCCACAAGCAGACGCACCTGTCAACTTGGAGGGTCTTCACCTCGGAGAGATTTGCTGGCGGGAAAAAGTGGCCGTGATTAATCTGGGCGTGCAAAACGCGGGGAAATCTGAGAAAATGGCAGGGGATTGCGGTCAACGCCCCGGCTTCTAGGGGGTTGGTTTAAGGATCGAGCAATGACAGCGTGGCTTAAACTTCCGGCACTAGCCCTCCTCCTGGTAGTCAGCGGCTGTGTCTCCGCCGGCACCAAGGCCGTTACCGATGCCGACGTGGTCGCCAAAATCGAGGTAGGCAAGTCCACCCAGGCCGACGTGGCGGCTCTCCTGGGTTACCCGCTCCGGGCTTCGTATGGCGAGAACGGGGAGCAGACCTGGCACTTTACCTATACCACCGCCACTCCCCTGGCCACCGGTTATTTACCGGCGGTGAAGGCCTTTACCCCCGATTTGCGGGAAACCACCCGGGCCTTGGCCGTGACCTTTGACCGCAAAGGGGTGGTTAAAAGCCTGGGGCCGGAACCGCCTGCCCCAGCCCCCCGCCCTTCTGGTTGACTAAGCTCTCTTCTGCACTTGTCTGGGTTGAGTGGTTTCAGGAAGAAGGGTGGAGTTCTCGCCCACTATCAATAATTAGCTGAATTTGTACTCAATTTGTCTTCGGAGTCCCTGGCTCTGGCCTAAAGGGAAACCGTTACACCCGTCGACCAGCCCGCCCGCCACATTGTCCAAATCTGCATCTGAGAGTTCTGCTCGGGGCGGGTATAGCAGGAGGAGGTACACTCCACGTACTTTTCGGGCGCGCCTCTCTGAGTGCACCGCAGGCTGATCACCTGGTCGGGGTTCTCCTTGACTTGGATCGTTATATGCGGGGGGAGCTCGATGCCGTAACCCTTGAACGCCGACACGGGGTCGTTGAGCAGCCGCGCCTTGAAAGACGCATCCTTCCAGGCCCTGACAATCACCTTGCTCCAGGCCTGCTGAAACCCCTGTAAATCCATACGATTCTCCTGCTTCGGTTTGAATCATCCTTTATTAGCTTTTATTTAATACCCTTGGGGGATCGAAGATATCGGGGAAAATACTGATTGATGCTTAGGGAAGACCCTGATTTCCGCCACGAATATCTTGCCAGGCGTCCAGGTTATCAAGCAGACTGATTGGGGATGGCTTGATTGATGATGAACTCAAGGGTCTGGTAGATATAGCTGCATTTCAGACCCTGCCACTTTTACCCCAATTATCAGGCCTATTCTGATCTAGATTTGATGGCGGTCAGCTTAACCGGGGTTTTTGCAACCTTACCTTAAATAAACCGCCGCATGAGGTCGTCGGTGACCGCCTCCGCGGTGTCCGGCCGGATGCCGTAGTGCCGGCAGAGGTCCTCGACGTTGGCCAGTGTGGCCGGGTCTTTCAGGTCCCCTAAGCCCGCCAGGACTCCCAACCGCCTCCCCACCCGGTAGAGAAACTGAAGTTCCGGGTCCAGCTCCAGAAAGGTCCGCACGACGCCGATGAGACGCTCCCGATCCTGGGGCAGCTTCCCATCCACTTCCGGCAAGAGATTCAGGATGTGATCGCTTTTGATAGTGCTGGTGACGCCGGTCAGCGATTCCAGAAACAGCAGCAGTTCTCGGGCCATCATGATATCCGTAGCTTTGACGAAGCGGCCGGCGCGATAATCCTCATATAGAGGGGCATCGGGCGGGAGGGCCAGGGTGCGGAGCCGGATGAAATCCGGATTAATGTCGTTTAAGGCCGTGGCCGTGGCCACGGCGTTCAGCTCCAGCCACCGCTGGCCTCCCAGGCCCGGCATATAGTATTCCGACAGCTCCATGCCCGCCTGTTTGACTTTCTGCCCCGCCAGGATGTGCAGGCGCCGGGTGGTGCCTTTGCGCACCATCTGGAGCACCTGGTTGGCCCCCGATTCCATGCCGATGTGAATCCGGCTGAGGCCGGCGCCCCTCAAGGCGGCCAGGCTCGAGTCCTCGAGGGCGGCAATGCTGTTGGAGCGGGCATACGAGGTCACCCGGGTCACTTCCGTGAACCGCGCCTGGAGATGGCGGAGAATGGTCAGGAGGTCCGCGGGGGGCACCACCAGGCTGTTGGCGTCCTGGAGAAAGACCTGGCGCCGGCCGTATCGCATCCAGTTTTTGGCCGCGACCCAGGCCCGGGGGTCGGCTCCGGCGGGTTCCTCATCCCCCTGCCGGAGCAGCTGCACCGCCGCGTGCACCGCGTCAAGGTCGCGTAGCACGTGGGCTACCGGCCGGACCGAGAACCGGGTGCCCTTATAGACCGGGCAGAAGGTGCAGCGGTTCCAGGGACAGTTGCGGGTCACCCGCAGCAGCAGGCTGTGGGCCTCGCTGGGGGGCCGGATGGGGCCCTGTTCAAATCCCCGGTAAGCCTGGTCTCGGCCATCGACGGAGTCAGGCATCACCTACCCTCCTGGCCTCACAGGTTATCATAAAATTCCCGGTGCACCCAGGCCTCAGGCCTGCAAGGCTTTCAGAGCCGCGACGAAGTCATACCCCGGTTCCCGGCACAAGGTTGCCGGGGAGGGCACCTGGTCGATCCGCATTAATTCCGCCAGCGCCGCCAGTTGCCGGTCCCGTTGGAGCGCGGCGGCCGCCAGGACCCGGTGGCCTTTGACATAAAAGGCCAGGAAATCCCGGGCTGCCAACTCCCCGTGGATAATGAGTTCGTCGTAAGCCGTAACGTGCCCGACATATTGGAGCATCTGATCGAAATGGTCGGTCCAGAAGAAGGGCACCCCGGTGAAGGCCACTTTGTTGCCGGCCATGTTGTGGGCGGCGATGCGGCCATGCTGTTCCGCCAGGCGCCAGTGCTCGATGCGGATGGTCTCCTGAGTGCGCCAGTCAGGAAACCGGGCGATATCCCCCGCGGCATAGACGCCTGCCTGGACCTGTAGATAGCGGTCCACGGGGACGCTGCCATCGGCTGCCAAGGGCAGGCCGTGGAGGAAGGCCGTGGCCGGTGAGGCTCCCAGGCCCACCATGACGAGATCCGTGTCCAGGGTGTCGCCGTCATCCAGAACCACCCGCCGCACCCGGTCGTCACCTGTCAGGCGGGTCACCCGCCGCCCCAGGCGAAAGGCAACCCCGTGCTCTTCGTGCACCTGTTGGAGCACCCGCCCGATTTCCGGTCCCAACTGCCGCGCCAGGGGGACAGGCCCGGCTCCCACCACGGTGACCGCCAACCCCCGCTTGGTCAGGCTGGCGGCCACTTCCATGCCGATGAAGCCGGCGCCGAGGCAGACCGCCCGGGAGGCGGAGGCCGCGGCCGCGACGATCTTGTCGGTGTCCTCCGGGGTCCTGAGGGTGAAGACGTTCCCCAATTGCGCCCCCGGCACCTCCAGATTACGGGGCACGGCCCCGGTGGCCAGCAGCAGGGTATCGTAGGTCATGGGGGGTCCATCCGCCAGGGCCACGGTTTGCTGCGCCGGATTCACCCCGGTGGCCCGGCGGCCCAGGAGCACTTCGATATCATAGTCTCGATAGAACCCGGCCGCTCTCCAGGGCAGATCCTGGGGACCGGCTTCGCCGCTCATATAGCCCTTGCTCAGGTTGGGGCGGTCATAGGGCAGGCGCTGCTCCTGGGTGATCATAACGATGCGGCCGCGAAAGCCGTCTTGCCTGAGGGTTTCCGCGGCGGCATTGCCGGCCGCGCCGGCGCCCAGGATAACAAAGGTGCGCCCGTCCGCCCCCGCCTCCCGCTTTGCCATAGCCGGCGTCCGCCGTTCTTCGATCTTGTCCGGTACCGTGATATAGACGTCATCCCCCTCCACCCGCACGGTAAAGCAAGGCAGCCAATCCAGGGCCGGGGGTTCTGCCAGGGCGCCGGTGGTGAGGTCAAAGGCGGCCTGGTGCCAGGGACAGACCACCCGGGGGCCGTTCAGGGCCCCTTCGGCCAACGGCCCGCCATAATGGGTACACGTCCCGGCCATGGCGTAAAATTTGCCCTTGACCCGGGCCAGCACGATCTTGGTTTCACCCAGGGCGATCTCTTGCATGTCGCCATCCTGGAAATCCTGCACCCTGGCCACTTTGACTTCCGTGGGCATCAGCGGCTCCTTTCCGGAGAGAGGTCTATCCATCTCATGATCTTCAAAGCTAAGGCCCGGGTCCACCCTTGGCAAGCGGCGTAGGCCAGGACCAGCATATTTTCTCCAGGGAGCGGTAGGGGCGGTTCGCAAACCGCCCTTACGGAAACCTCAACAAACAGAGGAAATATTTTGGGGAGGTATATCTGTGACGCAACACTAGGCCAAAGGCCAGAAATGCAGTACACATTTTGGCCAAGGAAGGGAAAGAAGTAGGGGCGAGGGTGCCGGGGCGGCGGCGGTGGCCGCCGCCCCGGCACAACTGCTATTGCGGGCCGGTGGGCAGGCCGTAAAAGCGGGTGCGGTTGACAAAGGCGACGGAAATCAGCCCTTCATGCCCCATGTCTTTTAAATACTCATAGGCCTGGGCTTCATCCACCCCCAAGGCCTGAGCCAGGTCATGGAGCTGCAGGGATTTGCCTTGGCGCCGCAGCAGGTTTTTGACCCGGGCCCGGAAAAATTCCTCGGTCAGGATTTCCGTCAAGGTGTGGTCATAGGCCGCCGGGTTGGGCATGTGCATGGGATAGGCGGTTTCCCAAGGCCGCCGCAGGCTGACCCCCAGGACCCAGCGCACCCGGTAAACATGGAGCGCGTCATACACGGCCTGGAGGTTTTCCTGGGTGGCGGCATCCCGGGAAATGGGGCCCAGGGCCGCCATGGACTTGAGAAAGCTCTCCACCGTGCCCACAAACTGCTCCGGCTTGATGATGTCGCTGTGGGCCAGGGCGAGACGGTCCCGCTCGAGGCCGCACAGACCCAGGAGCTTTTTCAAGACCCACACCCGGCTCCAGGTATGGTCAATGCCGTAGCTGTGGTGACATTCCTCGGGATTGCAGCCGATGAGCAGGAGCCCGTTGGCCCCTTCCAGGAAGGCCCGGGCCATGACCACCGGGTCGATCTGTCCCAGGCAGCGCACCGGCAGGAGGTAAAAGTGCCGGTCGTAGCTCAGTCCCCGCAAGCCCGCCTGGTCGGCGCTGGCGGCGCCGCTCCACTGGCAGCCGAATCCCATGACTTCATCGGGCGCTAGATTGCGGGCCAGGGCGGTCACCCGGGCCTCGTGCTGGGCCAGGGTGCAATTCTGCAGGGTGAGGGCCAGTTCCGGGCAGGACGCGGCGCAGGTGCCTTCCCCGGTGCAGAGCATGGGGTCCACCATGCGGGGGACATTGTGCCCCAGACCTTCCACGGGGCCGCTCACCGGCTGGATGGCCAGGCAGTCGCAGATCTCCCGGCAGAGGGTGCACACCGAGCACTTGCTCTGGTCCACCGTCGAAATGACCAGGGGGGCAAACAGTTCACCGGCCTGGGACTTCCTGACCAGGGTGGCGGTTTTCTTCGCCACCCGGCGGCCCTGGCTCAAGGCGCCCCGCAGGTCGCAGGGCTGGCAGGCGGAGCCGACCATCAGTTTCTCACCCAGCACCACCTGTTCCGGACGGACCATCTGGGGAAAGCGGTCCAGGAACTCTTCTTCCTTCACTTCCAGACCCAGGATTTTGGCGGTCTTCAGGGCCTCGGCCCCCGGATGACGCCGGGGCGAGAGCACCAGGAGATCCCAGGCCAGTTCCTGCTCCGTGCGATCGGCGGCCCGGCTGTAAGAGATGAAATCCATCTTGACCGTGGGGCGGACGCTGCCGTCATAGGGGATCAAGGCAATGTCGAGGTCCCGGGCCTGGGCCCGGTCGAGGCCGCCAAAGGGGAGCGCCAGGGTGCGGTCATAGAGGATGACCGCCCGGCTCTCGGGAAAGTTTTCCCGGAGATGGACGGCCATATGCCAGGCGCTTTTCAGGGAGAGATGGGCGGCAAACGGCTGGTCGGCCTCCAGATCGTTCACCCAAAAAACCACCCGGCCACTGAGGGGCTCGCCCTGCCGCATGAACTCATCCATTTCGATCTGGCAGATAATGCGGGAGCCATCATGGCCGAATTCCGGGAGGGGATGCGCGATTTCCCAATCCAGGGCCGCAATGATGGCCCCGGCTTGGAATTCCAGGCTGCTCTGGCCGTCCGGCGAGGCAAAGGTCAAGGTGTAGTCGCCAAACCGGCCGGAGACCTGCTGCAGGTCCCCCACCCGGGTCTGGTTGACCAGGGGATTGCCCTCCACTTCCTGCAGGAGACGTTCCAGACGGTCATAATAGTGGTATTCCCCGGGGTAAAGATAGTGGGCGCGCCACATTTCCCGGTCCGGATCGTAGTTGAAGGGCAGGAGGGTTTCCACCCCCTGGGCGGCCAGTTCCTGGGCCGCGGCATAGGAAGCGATGCCTCCGCCCAGCACCATGACCGGGCCCTGAAAGTCTATGGGGATTCGGGGAGCCGGCTCCAGGGTTTCGAGCCAGGCCTGGGAGGCCCGGATGAGTTTGGCCCCCTTGGCGGCCAGTTCCGCGGGCTTATCGCCATGGACCCGGGCCACGTGGTCCCGGAGGTTGACCAGGTCGATCTGCCCTTCGCCCACCCCGAGGGCGGCCAGGGCCTGCTCGAACTTTTTCAGGAGGATGCGGGACTCACAGCCGGCCACGATGAGGCGGTTGAGTCCTGTTTTCGCCACCGCCGCCTTGATCCTGGCCAACCCGGGGGTGAGGCAGGAAAACGGCAGGACCTCCACGTGGTCCACGCCCGGGGCCTTGGCCAGCAGGCGGGTCAAGACCGCGTGGTCCACCCGGGGGGCGATTTCGGAGCCGCATTCGCAGAGGAAGACCCCTAACCTGGTCGGCGGCGGATTCAGTTTCTCGGCTGGCTTTGGGTTCATCTGTCACCTCCCTCAGTGGGCGTAGCCGTGCCCGGTGCGCCGCGACAGGTCGCCCCGGACGGTGTCCAACCGCGTCTGCAAGGCCCCGGTGGGACAGACTGAGACACAACAGCCACAGCCGATGCAGGCATTGTTGGGGACGCGGTAGGGGGTTTCCAAGCGCTTTTTTACCCCCCGGGAACCGAAGGTCAGGGCCTGGACCCCCACCACTTCGCTGCACACCGCCACGCAGCGGCCGCACCGCATACATTCCTCCAGAGGATCGGTGATGGGGAAGCGGGTGGAAGTTACGCCATACTCCGCGGCCAGCTTTTTGATCTCTTGAGCGGCCGGGCACTCGGCCAGCAGCATTTCCAGGACCCAGCGCCGCACATTCAGCACCCGCTCCGAGTTGGTGAGGACCTCGAGTTCCTCGATGGGCGGGTTCAAGCACGACGGCATAACCTTGCCCCGTTTGCCGTAGCGGACCTCGACCACGCACAGGCGGCAACTGCCCCAGGGCTTGATGGCCGGATGGTAGCACAGGGTGGGAATATGGATATGGTAATGCCGGGCCGTCTCCAGAATGGTCCAGCCGGGTTGGGCCTGGACCGGTTGACCGTCGATGGTGAAGTTGATCATCTCTTGCCGGGAATTTTTGCTGGAGCTCATACACTCACCTCCTAAGCCACGGCCACGGCATTCACCGGGCAGACATCCATGCAGGCCCCGCACCGGATACAAGCCGCCTGGTCAATGGTATGGGGTTGCTTTTTCTTGCCGGTGATGCACACCTGGGGACAGGTTTGGGCGCACAGGGTGCAGCCGTTGCAGATTTCGGGGTCGATGCGATAGGTAATCAGGTCCCGACAGACCCCGGCGGGACACTTATGGTCGACGATGTGGGCCAGGTATTCATTCCGGAAGTAGCGAATGCTGGTCAATACCGGGTTGGGAGCGCTGCGGCCTAAACCGCACAAAGATCCATCCACCAGGGCTCTTCCCAGGCTCTCCAGGGCATCAATGTCTTCCGGGACCCCCCGCCCTTGGGCGAAGTTATTCAAAAAATCCAACATGCCCCTGAGACCCAGGCGGCAGGGCAGGCACTTGCCGCACGATTCCTCTTCCAAAAAGCGTAGGAAGTACCGGGCCACATCCACCACACAATCGTGATCGTCCATGACGATCATCCCGCCGCCGCCCATAATGGAGCCGGTCTGAGCCATGGAATCGAAATCCACGGAGAGTTCCATTTTATCGGAAAGCTTAAAGTCCGGGGGATGGAAGTGATAATCCGTGAATTCTTCTTTTAAATCGTACGGAATTATGCCGCCTGAAGGTCCGCCGGTCTGGACGGCCTTGAACCGCTCCTGACCGGGCACGCCGCCGCCGATCTCTTCAACGAGGGTGCCCAGGGTGATGCCCATGGGTACCTCAACCAGGCCGGTGTTCCTTACCTTGCCCACCAGGGAGAAAATCTTGGTACCGGTGCTGTGGGATACCCCCAGGTCGGCATACCACTGGGCGCCCTGCTCAATGATGTGGGGGACATTAGCCCAAGTCTCCACGTTGTTAATTACGGTGGGGCGGTTCCACAGACCTTGCTGGGCCGGATAGGGAGGCCGGGTTACCGGTTCGCCCATACGGCCCTCCAGGGAGGCGATAATGGCCGTCTCTTCCCCACAGACATAGGCGCCGGCCCCACGGTTGATCTGGAGATCGAAATCAAAGCCCGTGCCCAGGATATTTTTGCCCAGGAGACCCAGCTTACGGGCCTGTTGGATGGCTGCCGAGAGGTGCCGGATGGCGATGGGATATTCGTGCCGGACATAGAGGAACCCCTGTTTGACCCCCAGGGCATATGCCCCGAGGCACATACCTTCCAGCACCGCGTGGGGGTCACCCTCCATAATGGCCCGGTCCATAAAAGCTCCAGGGTCCCCCTCTTCCCCATTGGCAATGATATAAACCGGCCCGGGATTCTCCCGGGCGCTTTCCACTGCCTTTTTCCACTTAAATCCGGTGGGAAAGCCCCCCCCGCCCCTGCCTCGGAGACCGGAGACCTCCACTGTCCGGACGACGTCGTCAGGCGACATGTCCGTCAAGGCTTTGGCCAAAGATTGGTAGGCCCCGGCCATAATGGCGTCATGAATATCTAACGGATCGATAACTCCTACGTTCTTGAGGATAATCTTCTGCTGCCGCCGGTAAAAAGGGAAGTCGGCGGCAGACTTGTACCTGGTGCCATTGTCGCTATACAGCAACCGCTCCACCACCCCGCCCTTGACCAGGGTGGTTTGCACGATCTCCTCGGCGTCTTCGGGTTTCACCCGCACATAACAAAGATCGGCGGGAGCCACCTTAACGAGGGTCCCCTGACTGCAGAAACCGTGGCAGCCGGTCTCTTTGATCAAGGACTGGACCTTGACCCCGAGCTTTTTTTTCCTGATGGCTGATCGGAAAGCCTGGGAAACCTTATCCGCGCCCAGCGCCAGACAACCTGGACCGCGACAAACCCTGACCAGCGGCCGGTCAGGGTCATGCGCCTGGAGCAGGGTGTCTCGCAGGGCCTTCAAATCTGCGGCTTGTTTTATGCGCTTCATGCTTTCCTCCTGCGGCCCGGCTGATAATTAGAGCTGTTTGAGACGCTTCTTCAAGGAAGCCATGTTGGCTTCACCCAGGTAATCCTCGTCCACCATCACCACGGGCGCCAAGGCACAGGCCCCCACGCATTTGACCGTATCCAGGGTAAGACGAAAATCTCCGGTGGTTTGACCCCGCGCCACGCCCAGATCGCGTTCACATGCTTCCAAGATCCGGGTCGCACCTTTAAGATGGCAGGTAGTGCCCAAACACACCTTGATTTCGTGATCGCCCCGGGGTTCCAGACTGAACGATTTATAGAAGGTCGTTATGGACCAGGCCTGGGTGGTGGGCACCCCCACATGCTCACAGACCAAGGACAGGTGCTCCGGGGAAATATAGTTGTACGCGGCCTGGACGTCCTGGAGCAGGTTGATCAGATGCTGCGGCTGACGGGCATATTTTTCCAAAATACTATCGATATCCGGTTTGACGGTTTTCATTGCCGCCCTCCAATAAATCAATATTTAAGGGGAATAAAGGGCAATATATATGCCATCTATCTATCTCATTGATATTCCATAATAATTATTTTTCCCCCTGCGGAGCGCGCAACAATATTAAACAATCATGAAACATATAATTATTTATTTTTCTTAAGTTTATTTATATTCTATGAAACATATTGAAACTAATGGAACATTATAGGAGATCGTAGGTTTTCATCTTCCGCCAGAGGGAGGTGCGGCTGATGCCCAGGAAGCGGGCCGCGATCTCCCGATTGCCCCGGGCTTTGTGCAGGGCCTTTTGAATCATCTGGAGTTCGCTGTCCCAGCGCGGCCGAGTCCCCGGGTCAGAGACCGGGGCGGGGCGCGGCCGGGGGGACTCCAACTCGGGCAGCAGGTCCTTGGTGATCACTGCCCCCTTGACGAACACAAAGGCATATTCCAGCACCCTTTCCAGTTCCCGGATATTGCCCGGCCAGGAGTACTGCTGGAAGAGGGTCATCACCTTGGGATCGACCCCCCGCACCTGTTTGCCGTATTTGCGGTTGAGGCGGGCCAGGTAGTGGTTCACCAAGAGCGGGATATCTTCCGGTCGCGCCCGCAGAGGCGGGAGGTAAAACGGCACGGTGCGCAGCCGGTACAGGAGATCCATGCGGAAGCGGCCCCGCCGCACCTCCTCCACCAGGTTGCGGCTGGTGGCGGCGATGATCCGGGCTTCCAGCGGGATGGGGCGGGTGCCGCCCACCCGTTCAAAGACCCGGGATTCCAGGACCCGGAGTAGCTTGACCTGCAACTCCGGTTTCAGTTCGCCGATTTCGTCCAGGAACAGGGTGCCGCCTTCGGCCATTTCAAAGCGGCCCACCTTGGTGCTGATGGCCCCGGTAAAGGCGCCTTTGACGTGGCCGAACAATTCCGATTCCATCAGGGTCTCCACCAGGGCCGAGCAACTGAAGGCCACGAAAGGGCCCCCGGCTCGGGGACTCTTCAGGTGGATGGCCTGGGCCATGAGGTCCTTGCCGGTCCCCGACTCCCCTTCCAGGACCACCGTGGCCTCCGACGCCGCCACTTCGGGGAGCATGTCCAGGAGCCTTTTCATGGGAGGACTCTGGCCGATGATCTCCACCTCTCCCGGCAGGGCGCGCCGTTCTTCCCGGCCGGCCAGGGCGACCCCCAGGGATTGAAAAGTTTCCACCGCCCCGACAATGGCGTCCCGCCGGTTGCGAATGGGGGCCGTGCTGATCAGGAGGTTAAGCCGGCGGCCCTCCTTATCCCTGACCTGCACTTCCTGATCTTTGCGGGTGACGCCGTCTTCCAGGGTAGCTTTCAAGGAACAGCCGGTTTTGCAGCGGTCCGCCTGGAAGACCTCCCAGCAGGCGCGGCCCAAGACTTCCTCCTGGCTATAGCCGGTGATCTCCTGGGCCGCCCGGTTGAAGGCCGTGATGTGCCGCCGTTGGTTGACGATGAACAGCCCCCGGTCAAAGTGCTCGAAGACCGCGTCGGGCTCAACTCCGAGGCCGAAGTTGGCCCAGGCGGACGGGGACCTGGTCAGAGTATCATCGTGAAAGGCCAGCACGGCTCCCACAATCTGCTCGTCCCGGCCGTAAAGGGGGGCCACGGAATATTTCAGGAAGCGCACCAGGCCGGACTCCAGGCGAATCTGGGTCAGGAGATTGGCGCGCAGGGTGCCGGTTTGCAGGGTTTCCCGCCAGGCCAATTCCGCCTGGGGCAGATAGGGCTCGGGGAAGATTTCGGCCAGGGTCAGGGTGCGGCCGTGCTCCAACCTTCTCCGGAGGAGCCTTTCAGCCTGGAGGGTGGCCGAGAGGATCACCTGTTCGGGGGAGAGAATGAGGACTCCATCTCCTTCCGGCAGGTCATCAAAATCGTGGTTGGCCTCACTCACCTTGATCCTCAATCCGGATTGGCCTGGCGGCCTCTCCCAGAGCGGCGCTTAACGGGTCTAACCGGGGAATATTCCTAATTTAATTGTACCCGCACCTTAACCATATTTCAAGAATTCTTGCGGCCCGGGTAGTATCATTTTGAAAATCGACAGGAATAAAAAAGCGGCCCTGAGGCCGCTCCAAATTCCCTTACCCCTCAAACCGTTTCCTTATTTCTTGAAAAACAAATAGCTTACCTTCTACGCTAGACCACCGCTCTAATTCATTCAGATCAATTTTATTATTCTTTGCAACCAATACTGCTTGCTCTAAACTCTGTCTATCCCCCCAATGGTAATACGCGGCCAGCCTATCTTTAACGCAATCAGTTGGGGAAATTATCCTTAATTCACCCGTAGGGAATTTTAACGTGTCAATTTCCCTTATTGGTTCTTCTCCAATAGAAAGCGGCCCTGATGGGAATTCCAGGAAAATGGATGTTTCTGGATTTATAAAATATTTATCTTTTTCAGAAAAACCTATTTCCCGAAGGATTCTTTTTAATTTCCTTCTGCCAACTGAGCCAAATTCAATAAAATCCAAGTCAAGGGAAGCATATTTATTTTCAGTATAAATTGAGACACAACTTCCCCCTGATAGGACAACATCAATACCATTGTGTTTGAGATGGCTACTGATAAATGCTGCCAATTCTCCAATCGACATATCCCTGATTGGCTTCACAATGGCTTCCCACTTCTTCTGGGCCTACGTCTATTCATTAAAAGCGCTTCTCGCTCGTTTGGGGGATAAAAAGTTAAAGCCTTTTTAAGAAGGTTTTCGATCTCTGGCCTAAATGCGTTTCTAGGATTGAATGAATATAAACGAGTTTTCCCTGCAAGTCGGCTATTTAAAACCCCATTGACTTCAAACTTTTCAAGCCCTCTCTGAATGGGAGTCAAGTCTGTATTGTAAAATCTTGCTATCTCGCGCGCATACCCCTCCCCTCTCGCATAAATGAAAAGAAGGGCTCTCTCGCCACTGATTGATCCGAGTAGGGATGCTAACATTTAATTGACCTCTTATATAGGTCATGTGACCTTATATTAAGTTCACATGACCTCTTTTTGAGGTCAATATAATTCATATTTTGCAAAAATGCAAGGGGAAAAATAGGGCTGTCCATAAAAAAATTATTCTATAAGCGCGGCTATCTCTTCCATACTTCAAACATGCTCTGAAATCCCCGCCTCCATCGCCGGGGGTCACCCTCGGGGGCCGGTGAATTCTGGCGAAGTTATAATACATAAAATGCAGCGAACCTGCGGCCCGGGCTCAGGTGGGCACCCAGGAAGTCTCTAAACTCAGGAGCTTGGGCCCTTGTTTAAGGACGAAGGCGTCCGCCGCCGTCTCCCAAATCCACCCGGAAAACCCGTACCCGCCCACGGGCTTCGACACGAAGGCGCCGACCCAGGACTCGGAGCGGGGCCGGTTCACCGACAGGGTGCCGAACACGCCGAACCGCATGGTCTCCACCGGGTGGCAATAAGGTCCCCCGATGAGCGCCTGGGCCACGCGGTCGGCCTCGGCATGGCCAAAGATCGTGGCCCGCAGACCGTAGCGATTGTCTTTGGCTAACCTGATCACTTCCTCAGTACTGCCGAACCTGGCCAGAAAGGCCACCGGCCCGAAAGTCTCATCCTGCATTCCCAGCATCTCCTGGGTGGCGTCCACGACCACGGTGGGCGGCACCCAATTGCCGGAGATATCGCCCCCCAGAACGATGCGCCCACCCTTGGCGGCGGCATCTTTGAGTTGCGCCTTGATGGTCCGGATGGCTTCCTGGCTGATGACCGGGCCCATCTCCGTGGCCGGGTCGGCCGGATCCCCCAGGCGCACCTGCCGGCTTAACGCCAAAAAGAGGCTGACAAAGTCATCGTATACCCGGTCGTGCACATAGATGCGCTCCGGGGCGGTACAGGTCTGGCCCGCATACAGGTACTTGCTGAAGCTCAATTCCTGGGCGGCGGCTTCCAGGTCGGCGTCCGCCAGCACGATAAAGGGGTCTTTCCCGGGCCCCTCAAAGATGAACTTCTTCTTGAAGGCCCGGGCCGCGGCTTCATAGGAAAAGGCATGCCGGTCGGAGCCGAACATGCAGATGGCCGGGACCTCGGGGTGCTCGAAGGCCCGCTGCAGAAACTGTCGGCCGCTGGCATAATCAAAGACAATGGCGTCACCGAAAATCGGCCGGTACAGGCTCTCAGTGAGGTGGGCGATATGGGAACCCCGGGAGGCAAACTTCACCCGCACCCGGTTGCCTACCAGATAGATGGAGACCATGGCCGTGTTGAGCCAGGCGCTGCCATTGTACGGCAAGATCAGGGCCACCTCTTGCCCGGGCCCCGCCAGCGGCCGGCGCGGCGCAAAGGTGGCCGCCATCTCGGGGAAGCCGGCCAGACGGTCCTGGACGGTGTCAACTTCCATGGCCGATTCCCGATACGTAAAAGCGCAATCCTGAATGGCGGCCTGGATCAAGGCCTCCCGCTGGTTGAGCAGCGTTTCCCGGAGTCTGTCCACCTGCTGCAGTCGATCCGCCAACGTCCTCATCTACTCAGCCTCAAGCTTTTTCCTGCATTATCCTCCAGACCATGACCGGGGGGCAAACGGAAAAATCACGGAGACCAAGGGCGCCAGTTTAGCCGTGCCCCAGCCGGCAAAGATAGACCCGGCCGCCAGGCCACCATTTGGCACCTGGTCTGAGAGGAAAAGAACCTGCCAGGAACCAAAAGCAAAGAATTCAAGATATAATAAACGGTAAAATTTGCACCCGTGGCAAGGGTATAAATCCATGGCCTTCTGGATGAAATACCGAAAAACGTCCGGCTAGCCCGGGCGATTGCGGTCCATGGAGTATCAGGATGAAGCCTGATAGCTCTCAGCGTCTGGTCTCCTTGGATATATTTCGCGGCCTGACCATCGCCGCGATGATCATCGTCAACAACCTGAGAACCTGGAGCGACGCCCCCCGCTTCCGGCAGTTGGTGCATGCCGAGTGGCATGGGTGCACCCTGGCCGACCTCATATTCCCGTTCTTTATTTTTATCATCGGCGTTAGCGCGGTCTTTTCCCTCAACAAACGTCTAGCCGCGAGGGAGAGCCTAGCGCGACTTTATCGCCATATCCTTACCCGCAGCGCGGCTCTCTTTTTCCTGGGCCTGGTGGCGTGCAGTTGGTTCCTCGTCGGCTGGCTCTGCCAAGCGATCTGTCCGCCCACCGAGACCCAAAAGAGCATTTGGGCGCTATTCCTCTCCCCGCCGGCCGACACCAACGTCTGGTTCTTTTCCCTGGCCAACCTGCGGATTATGGGGGTGCTGCAGCGGATTGCCCTCGTCTATCTGGCGGTATCGATCCTCCTGATCCACACCCATTGGCGCGGGCAGGCGATCATTGCCGGGGCGTTGCTCCTCTTATACTGGGGGTTGATGAGCCTCCCGGGCTTCGAACTCCAACCGGGGAAAGACCTGGGCACCTATATCGACCGCGCCATCCTCGGTGAACCCCATTTATGGCGAACCTGGGATCCCGAGAGCTTGCTCGGCACTTTGCCGGCCATCGCCACCGGCCTGGCCGGCGCCCTGGCCGGTCACTGGCTCCTCAGTGAGCGGGACGGGCGCCGCAAGCTCATGGGACTGCTGCTGTGCGGTTGCCTGGGGATAGGCCTCGGGGCGCTGTGGGGACTCGTGTTCCCCCTCAACAAGTTCCTCTGGACCAGCTCTTACGTGGTTTACACCGCCGGCTTCGCCTTGGTGTTCCTGGGGGCCTGGTTCTGGCTGATTGATATCAAGCAGGTGAAGACGGTGTGGGTTATGCCGGCCGTCTGGCTCGGCATGAACCCGCTGTTAGCCTATTGCGGAGCGCAGATCATGTTTATCGCTTTGCACGTCTTATACATCGGCACGCCAACCCACCATACCCACTTCATTGCCGTCATATCCAGCGCGCTGTTCGGAGAAAATTGGGATGTCATCGGGCAGACGAACTGGTATGATCCGCATTGGCCTGCCTTGGTTTGGGCCTTGCTCTGCCTGAGCTTTTGGACAACGCTGATGGGCCTGCTTTACCGCAAGCGGATCTTTCTCAAGATCTAAACGAACGTGGCTCCGAACCCCAGTCCCTGGTCGCACCCCCCGGCCCGCGGTGGACTAAAAGGGGCCCCTGGCCGCGGTCGGCGTCCAACTTGCTCGAGAAATGCAGAAAATGCCGCGGCGCCACGATAGCGCCCATCCGGGGGAGGCAGTGGGCTTGCGCCCGGCTCTAAACGATTTCGGGGAGCGTCTCCTGGCCGCACCACATCTCTTCATAGAGGAGCTAGGGTTGGGTTGACCACAACTCTTTCCTCACCCGGTCGAAATCCGCCGGGTAAGCGATTAGCGCATTCCATAGGCTGAATTACGATGAAGGATATTCAGGGCTTGGATAACCAGACCTTGATATGATCGAGATATTGCATAATCCGGTGCAGCTTAGGGTCCAGGTAATCAACCAGCTCCTGAGGTGGTTCTCCAAATCCCCGGAGTTGCTTTCCGGTGCTTTCCAGAACGTCTACCCAGAGGATGTAACAGGAGGCCAGAATGGCCTTGGTCACATTCCGGGGATTTACTTCCAGTTGCAAATTATCACGCAGTTCCCGCATAATCTGACGAATGCCGTCAACCCCGGCAAATATCTCTTCTTTTTGGCGGGGCGAAAGATCATTCTCCTCGGCATAGAGCAGGGCGCGAACTTCGCGGCCCTGGGCCCACTCCGCAAATTTACACAAGGCTTCGTCGAGGATCGTGAGGGTTATCCTTATCCTGCTCCTGTGGCCCTCATTTAGGTGGGGGAATAATCCCCCCTTGGCGACGATTTCCCTATCTTCCTTAATTTCCATATGGCCTGATATGCGAAGGAATGAGCCCCTCCATTAGTCCTTCTGCAAGGGGTTGTTGAAAAGGGCCGCCTTGCCGAGTTCCGCCTCGATCTCCAGCAGCCGGTTATACTTGGCGATGCGCTCGCTGCGGCACACCGAACCGGTCTTGAGTTGGCCCCCGCCCATGGCCACGGCGAAGTCGGCGATAAAGGGGTCTTCGGTTTCCCCGGAGCGGTGAGAAATGACAAAGCCCCAACCAGCCTGGCGGCAGAGATGGATGGCCTCCATGGTCTCGGTGACGGTGCCGATCTGGTTGAGTTTGATGAGCGCGGCGTTGGCGGATTTTTCGGCAATCCCCCGGGCGATAAACCGGGTGTTGGTCACAAAGTTGTCATCCCCCACGATCTGAATCCTATCCCCCAGGGCCACGGTAAGCTCCTTGAACCCCTGCCAATCATTTTCCGCCAGGCCGTCTTCTATGGAGACGATGGGGTATTTCCCAATCCAGGCCTCGTAAAGGTCGACCATCTCAGCGCTGATCTTCTGTCCCTGCCCGGATTTGCTGAGGTTGTAGGCTTCCTTCTCGAAGAAGGAACTGGCCGCCGGGTCCAGGGCGATGGCCATATCCTTGCCCGGTTGATATCCGGCAGCGACCATGGCTTCGAGGATCACCTCGCAGGCTTCCTCATTGCTCTTGAGATCGGGGGCAAAACCGCCTTCGTCCCCCACGTTGGTGGCGTAACCCTTTTTCTTCAGAATTTTTTTAAGGGCGTGAAAGGTTTCGGAGCAGTAGCGCAGGGCTTCGGCGAAACTGGCAGCCCCGATGGGCATGATCATGAATTCCTGGAAGTCGATACTGTTGTCGGCGTGCTTGCCGCCATTAATGACGTTCATCATAGGCATGGGCAGGCGCACCGCGCCGGGGCCTCCCAGGTATTGGTAGAGAGACAACTCGGCGGAGATAGCCGCGGCCCGCGCCACGGCCATGGACACCCCCAAGATGGCATTGGCCCCCAGGTTGCCTTTATTGGGAGTGCCGTCCAGCTCAATCATGAGGCGGTCGATCTCTCCCTGGCGGGTGGGGTCATGACCGACGAGATGGGAGGCAATGACCGTGTTGACGTTTTCTACTGCCTTCAAAACGCCTTTGCCGCCATAGCGCTTCTTATCCCCGTCACGCAACTCCACGGCTTCGTTTTCGCCGGTGGAGGCGCCGGAAGGCACGGACGCGGCGGCGGTGATCCCGTTATCCAGGGAGACATAAGCCCGAAGGGTCGGATTGCCGCGGGAATCCAGGATTTCCAGGGCCCGGATAGACATGATCTTACCGCTCATGGCTGTTCCTTTCTTTCATCAGAAGATAGATGAGCGTGGTTCCGCTCGGATAAGATACGGCTTACTTCGTCTCTGACCATTTTGGCGTGGTGCTGGGCAAGGGTGCCCAGGAATTGGCGGGCTTCCGGGGTGTCGATTTCGCCCAGGGCCTGGACCGCCGCCCTGGCGATATAGACATCTTCAGTCTTTTTGACCAAATCAATTAAGGGTGTGACTGCCCGAGTATCCTTGAGTCGCCCCAGCAGCCAGGCCGCCCGGATGGGCGTCTCCTTCTCCGGATGGTGCAGGGCGGCGATCAGCTTTTCCCCGTAGTCTTTAGATTTCCAAAATTCCCCAATATCCAGGCCGCAATGGGGGCATATCGTTACATCTTTAGCAAAGTCCCGCCAGCAACGGGGGCAGTAGAATCTCACGTTTGCTCTCAAATCTCATTTAACTGGGATGGACGCTTCCCACCGCATAACTCAAGATAAGTCCACCTTTTTGACCCCGCCAAGAGCGAAGATCTCCTGAAATAATTCGCCGCTGGGATGCACCTCGGGAGGCCTGCCCCTCCCCTGAAGGAAGAAATTGGCCGTTACCTCTTTCTTTTCCAGGTCCCGGCTTAAGCCGAAATTTGTTATAAGCACATGGTGTTTCCCGATAATGTCCTGGATACTGGCGAATTGGCCGGGCACATCTTCGGAGATAACAGTAATCTCTTTATACCAGTCCTTCCTGAGCTTTCTTTCAATTTGCTTCAGCACCACGAGGGCAATGACGATCAGCAAGGTCACCAAAACGCCGAAAAGATAAAACCCTGCGCCGATGGCCAGACCAATGGCACAGACCGTCCAGACACAGGCGGCCGTGGTTAAGCCCCGGACATGGTCCTTAGCGCGCAAAATGACCCCGGCCCCGAGAAAACCGATGCCAGTAACAGCTTGTGCCGCAATGCGCCCCTGATCATTCATCACCCATTTGGGTGGTAATCCATATAAGACCGTGTAATATTCAGAAATTACCATAATCAGGGCCGCGCCCACCGAAAGGATAAGATAAGTTCTGATACCTGCGGGCCTGCCGTGAATCTCACGCTCCAGGCCCACAATGCCTCCCAAGACGGCGGCCAACACCAGCCGCAAAACTATCTCCGTCTGATTGATCATCTCCTCCTCCTCAACCTTAAAACGCTGTCAAAACAAGAAGATTATATCCTCAAACAGAGAGTTCTCAGAGCACTTATCGATTTGAAAGACCCTTTATAAATAATCAAAAATCCACAAAGACGCCCCGCTTCATGCCCCGCAAGTGGCAGGCATCATTCATCCCTGACCGAGGCTCACGGGAAAGAGGCCTCGATCCGCTCTTTGAAGGCGAGCAATTGCGTTTCGGCCTGCAAAACGTCTTGCAGCCTTTCGTCCAGCTCTCCTGCCCTCGTGGCCACGGCCTGGGCACTGCTCTGTTTCTGGGCCCGGGCTCGCTCCAGGGCCTGGCGGATGCCCTGGGTGGTATCGTCCACCTTGGCCAACCAGGTCTGGCGGTAATCGCGGGCGATTTCTTGCAGGCGACGGTTAAAATCGTAGCGCAGGCGGCCACAATGTTTGTCCACCAGCTCGGTGACGTTTTCCAACAATTTTTTCAGCATCAAGCCCTTGGTCAAGGCCCGGGGCAAGAGGGAGGTGACGGTCATCTGGAGGATCTCCAGGCCCACCGGATCTTCTTTGAATTTGAACCAGAATTCGCTCCTTTCCGTAAAAGCCTCCTCGGCGGCAAAGCCCCGCAGGGAAAAATCGAAAATGCGGGCGGTTAATTGGGTCAGACGCTCCAGGATGGCGTTGATCCGCGCGGCGAACTCCTGGTGCGTGTCCCCCAGTTTTTGGGAAAGCTTGTCGATCTCCTGGCGCCGCCAGGTGGTGAAGACATCCCGCAAAGCCTTGAACAAAAAGTTTTCCATCTCGCCCCGTAGGTCCATGGCAGTGCGGCTTTTCTGGTGAAAAGTTTCCTCCACTTCCCGGCGCAGCCGGGCGGTGGTTTCCCGCCTGAAGGCCTCCAGGTCGGCGTCCAGTTCCGTGGTCGTGCCCTTGACCCGGCCGTCCAACAGCAGCAGGGACATCTCCCGTTCTTTCTCCAGGCCTTGCAATTCCAGGTCGAAGCGGGCAATTTTTTCTTCCAGTTCTTTCAAGGGCAGGCCGCTGGCCTGGCGCTCCACCTTGAGGGACAGGGTGGAATCGGTGATGGCCTTGAGCGCCCCGTTCAGGCAGGAAATGAGCAGCACCCGGCCTTTCTCCTGGTAGAGAAACTGCTGCAGATGGTCCTCAAATTGGGGCAGCAGGCTCTTTTCCAGATATTCCGGATGTCCATTGGTCTTGCTATCCATGGCCAGCTTGGCGGAAATGGGAAAGATCATCACCCGGTCGGTTGCCAGGTTGGCCTGTAAGACCTGGGTGGTGAACTCCAGGGCCTCCTGGCGCTCCGTGGCGTCTACGTAATCGATTTTATTCAGAACGAAAAAAAGCTTGTGGACGTACTCCCGGATATCCTGCAAAAACTCCTGCTCCGAGTGAGACAGGGGCGGGTCCACGGTGACCACGAAGATGGCGGCATCCACCTGGGGCAGATAGTTATAAGCCACATCGGTATTGTGGGTGTAAACCGAGCCCACCCCGGGAGTGTCGATGATGCGCACGCCGTCCTTGAGGTATTCGGAAGGGTAAGCGATCTCCACTTCCCGCACTCCCTTACGGTTTTGGGGATTACCCTTTTCCGTAATGTAGTTCACTAACTCCTCTTTGCCGATTTCCCGCGTCTCGCCGTTCTGAAAGTGCACCTGAATACTGAGTCGATCTCCATAACCCAAAATGGTGACCACGGAAGTCAAAGGCACAATGGCGGTGGGGAGCACCGGTTCCCCCAACAAGGCATTGATCAAGGTGCTCTTGCCCCGCTTGAAGGCTCCCAGGACCACCAGGTTGAAGCGGTTGGTGCGCAACTTGTCGATGAGGCGCTGGAGGTGGGGGCCTTTAAGTTCCGGCAACTGGGCCAACTGATGGAGCTGCCGCTCCAAGGCCTCCTGAAGTTCTCGATAGGTTCCCATGGATTTCCCCTTATTCACCGGGCCAAAAAAAAACTTCTGCCCGACACTTGGACAGAAGTCATTAGCCCTCACCCTGCGGGCGGAGCGTTTAAGGCGGACTTCATCACCTTCTGGATATTTAATCGGATTATAATTAAAAAGTCAATAATTTTATAGACTTTGTAACGCTTGTGACAAATTTTCCCCAGGTAACCGCGATTGCGGAATTCTCGTCTGATTACATTCTCCTTAATTGATTGCCCATTAAATCTGTTTTCCTATCTTATTTAAAACCGTTACACAGTAAGTCGTCCAATCCTTCCATCTTACTTCGTCTATTTCGCCTCTTTCAAACGCCCACCTGGAGGCGTCATCGATGATAGGGTCGGTGCCACCCGCCGAGAGCCGATACATCTGGTTCATTTCCTTTACCGCGGCACGATACACGGCCTTCTTGGTCAGGCGGAGCTCTATAACCTTGCCCATGGTCATACCCCCCTCCTGGTCCCCTGATCAGGGGTTGCTTTTTGCCCCCTGATTTCCTTTAAGCCATGGATGTAGGGATTACCTCAGGGCACGATTTCCCAGTTAGCCCCGAAGGTATTATCGTAAAGGGTGTATTCAAAGCCCATCATCTTACCCACTCCAGGACGCGGTCCCTCTTCAACCTTCCAGAAGAGGAGGTAAATACCGGGGACCATGCGGGCTTCGCCGGTTGTTGGGTCGGGATCGATATTGCGCCAAATCTCCTTTTTCTCCATCACCCTCCATAAGGTGCCATATTTCCTGCTGCGCACCGTCTGCCCCACGTTGGACAGTCCTTTTTCCCGGATGATTTCCTCATACTCTTTCACGGCGGCCCCTCCTCCTGGAACTGAGTCGGGCAGAAAAAAAATGACTTCTGCCCATTGGACAGAAGTCATCGTCCCACACCCCAAGGGCGGGGCGGTTATGGCGGACTTCATCGCCGTATTAATTATATTTTGTGCCTTTCATAACCAAATGTCAAGATTGGTGAAAATTATCGCAAATCCCGCCAAATTTTTCCTCTCTTGAGAAACTTCAAAAAATGCAAAAGGCCAGCCATTGGCAACCGGCCTTTTGCTTTCATGGTGCAAAGGTCATTTCAGCAGGAGTGGCGCCAACAGCAGCGACACCATATTCCCGACCTTAATCAAAAAAAATCCTTGCGTTCACCCAGTCAACAAATTATCCTTAACCAGAATCAGGGCGATGGAGTCCGCCCGGGGAGATACTCCAAACCGCGTTGAGCTAATGGCTCCTGAACTCACTTTTCAGTGAGGTCAGGAGCTTTTTTTATGCCCAAGGTCTTTAAGTGACGATCATTTGGGAGATTCTCAGATGGATCTTTCTTTAGCAGTCGTCAGCGGCGCGGGGCTGTTAGCAACCTATCTATTTCAAAAGCTTACGTTGCCAGGCAGAGGAGGAATGCTCCCAGTAGGAATCTTGGCGGGCCCGCCTAGCGACCCTTTTGACGATGAAGGGGAAATTTTGCTTGATTCTTCTGAAAAATTTCATTAAGGCTTATTTTCGTTTACACCAGGCAAAACCGAGAAGGAGTACCCTTTATGATCAATAAAATTATTTTTAATGTAATTCAAGTTAGCGCGGTCCTGGCTTTTGCGCCACTTATAAAAGGCATTCTCAACCGTTTAAAGGAAAATGTTCAATCCAAACGGGGCCCCAGCATCTTTCAGCCCTATTGGGATATCTGGAAGCTTTTTCACAAAGACGAAGTCGTCTCAGAGCATTGTTCCTGGATTTTTCGCCTCACCCCTTTCGTGGTCTTCATCACCCCGATTTTTGTTGCCCTCCTGATCCCGGTATTGACCGACTATCCCCTCTTTTTCGCCTTCATGGGCGATATGTTGGGCGGAGGATTTATTCTGGCTCTGGGCGGGTTCTTCGCCACATTGGCCGCGATAGATACCGGCAACCCTTACGGGCCGATGGGAGCATCCCGCACCAGGATGGTGGGCTTTCTGGCTGAACCCGTGTTCATGATTGTGTTCTTCACCGTTTCCTTTATCGCCGGTTCCACTATCCCGTATATCGTCCAGAAGCACTGGGTCACCCCTCTGGCCAACTTCTTTGAACCCTCGCATATCTTGATGCTGTTGGCCTTCCTCATGCTGGTCATTGCGGAGACCGGACGCATTCCGGTGGATAATCCCTCCGGACACTTCGAATTGGCCATGATCGATGAATCAAAGGGCCTGGAATATTCCGGCCGAGGCGCCGCCTTGATGAAGTGGGGCGGGGCCATGAAATTTTTCGTGCTGTGCTGCATCTTCCTGAATGTCCTGGTGGCTCCCTGGGGTTTAGCCCACGGGACGGAGTATTGGGAAGTCTTGTTAGCCGTACCGCTGATCTTGATCAAGATGAGCATCTTTGTTCTGGCCTTGGTGGCCATTGAATCGTCGCTGGCCAAGTTGAGGCTGTTTCGGATCACGGAATTTCTCGGGGCTGCCTTTGTCACCTCGGTAGCCGCCATGATCACCGGACTGTTTCTCATGTAGGAGAGAAAATATGAGTGAGCCAGATCTGCTGCTTTCATTCCTCACCAAATTGAACGCCCTGACGGGCGGGGTTTTTCTGCTCAGCGCCTTCGGCCTCGTGGCGATCCGCCAGATGCTTACCTGCTTGCGACTCTATGTCTTTCAGTCCCTGCTTCTGGCAATTTCCGCGTTAATTCTCGGCTATCATTATGGTTCGATTCATCTCTTCGTGGTGGCCGCACTCACTATCATCACCAAGGTCTGCATTATTCCGTGGCTCCTGCGTCACACGGTGGGCTATGAAAGTTATGCCAAACGGGAAATTTCCCAGGTCATCAACATACCGGCTTCATTACTCATAGCCCTGGGCATCACCATACTGTCTTATTATATCGCCAGCCCGCTTTTGACTGCCGCCGGCGCCGGGGTTTTTGAGAAAGTCAATCTGTCCGTGGGTATGGCGAGTCTCATCTTAGGGGCCTTTGCCTTGACCGTGCGGCGTGAGGCGGTCCCCCAGGTCTTGGGGATTTTGGCCATGGAGAACGGTGCCTTTTTCGCCGGGGTTTCGATAGCGCATACTTTGCCCCTCATCGCCGAGCTGGCCGCCGCTTTTGATGTGCTGATCATCGCCCTGGTGATGGGGCTGCTCACCATGAAGATTCGCAAAACCCTCGGCAAGACCGCGGTCGGCGAGTTGATTGCTTTAAGGGAGGAGTAAAATCTTATGGAGTTGTTAGGTATTCTGATCATCACCGCCCTGGCCGCCGCCTTGACTCTCATCCCCGCGGGAAAAAGATTTGCGCCGGTGGTGACGCTCATCGCCTCCCTGGCGGTTTTTCTTTTATCCCTCCGGACAGCCCTGGCTACGATTACCGGAGGCGAGGTGGTCGCCGTCAGAGATTGGCTCTCGTGTGATAGCTTCAGCGCCCTGATCCTTCTCCTGGTTTCCTTTGTCGGGTTGGCTGCCGCCATCTTTTCGTGGGGCTATATCGGCGCCACCGTGGAGGCCACTGAAGACAGGAAAATCCGGAGATATTACAGTCGCTTCAACCTCTTCATGTTTTCTATGCTGGCCGTGGCGATATTTTCCCACCTGGCCATGGTCTGGATCGCCGTGGAGTTGACCACCCTGCTCTCGGTCTTTCTGGTGAGCTTTGAATCCACCCCGGAAGCCCTGGAGGCAGCCTGGAAATACGTCATGCTCACCTGCATGGGTGCCGCCCTGGCCCTGTTCGGCATACTCCTGCTCTACTGGGGAATGAGCCTTGCCGCTACTCAGGCAACCTTCACCTGGGCCGGACTCATTACGGCATCGCCGAAGATGCCGCCAGCCATCCTCTATACGGCCTTTTTATTCATTCTGATCGGCTTCGGCACCAAGGTAGGCCTGGTGCCCATGCATACCTGGCTTCCAGATGCTCATAGCCAGGCCCCTTCACCCATCTGCGCCTTATTGTCAGGGGTTGAAACCACCACGGTTCTCTACTGCATTATGAGACTCTTACCGATGTTTCACGGCAGTGCCGCCTCTTATGCCCGCACATGGTTTATCATCTTCGGTCTCATTTCCACAGGAGTGGCAGCTTTCCTCCTGATTCAGGCCAAAGATTATAAGCGCCTTTTTGCTTTTTCTACTGTCGAACATATGGGCATTATCCTGGTTGCGGCGGGATTGGGAGGCTATGCCGCCCTGTTTGGCGCTATGTTGCAGATAGTGAGCCATGCAGTCACCAAGTCCTTTTGCTTCTTCTCAGCCGGCGTCACCCTGCTGGCGACGGGAACTCGAGATATTGCCGCCATTCGAGGGCTCATTCGCATATCGCCCCTGGCGGCGATTTTCCTGATGGTGGGAGGGTTGGGGATTGCCGGGGCTCCTCCATTGGCGGTTTTTTTAAGCGAATTCTCCATATTGAAAGCCGGCATAATGAATGGCCAGTATCTGGTCATCGGCCTTCTGGCCTTATTCCTGGTGGTGGCCTTCTTTGGCATCATGTATCAAATCAACCGGATGGTTTTTGGAAGTGCGGAAATCATATTGATGGACGAGCGGGCGCTGTTGTTTGGAAGATCAATAATACCTAAGCGGAATATTTTGCCTTTAACCTGCATAATTGCGCTTATCGTCACGATCATTCCGGTAATTTTATTTGGCGTTTACCTTCCAGAGCAGCTTTATCAACTCCTTCATCATGCTGCGGCTTCCTTGGGGAGGATGTAAATGTCGCAATATCCATCGAATAATCTAAGGCGTATCGATCTTTCTGAAACCATTGCCAAACGTTGGCATTGGCAGGTCAATGTCAGCATCGACGCTGAATTGTCTCAGTGTTATGTGGAATGCGACCGGGACAATCTCCCGGACATCTGCCGGTGGCTCATTTATGAGATGGATTATGACTTTGCTAGTTTGATTGTCGAAGAAACTACCGAGGACTGGCTGCTCCGGTACATTTTCTATGGAGAGCCGGATAGCGAGCAAGTCCACCTGTGTATGCGTCTCAATAAGACCGAGAGAACCGTCCCCAGTATCAGCAGGATCATTCATGCGGCAGATTGGCACGAACGAGAGGCGCGGGATCTTTTCGGCCTGGATTTCGAAGGCCACCCTCGTCTGGTAAACATCGTACTGCATGAGGAATGGCCGGAGGACGTACATCCCTTGCGGAAAGACTTCGATGCCTCCAAGCCTTACCCCCACCGCCCAGTTGATCCATCCTGGCGGCCTCACAGGGTGGTTCAGGCTCCAGGGGCTTTCATGATGCCCATCGGACCGGTGTATGCCGATGTCGCCGAATCGGCTCTCTTCTTGCTGGAAAGCGTGGGGGAGGACGTGATGCGCACCGCCCCCCGATTTTTTTACAAGTTTCGCGGCGTGGAAAAGATTGCCGAAGGCCAGTCCGTTGACCGGGTGCTCCTCCTAGCGGAACGCTTTTCCGGATCCTCGGCCTGCGCCCATTCCCTGGCATTCTGTCAAGCCGTCGAAACGATCTGCCAGGTTGCGGTGCCGGCTCGGGCCCAAGCCCTGCGAGTCGTCTTGGCTGAACTGGAACGCTTCCGCCATCATGTGGCCGCCATCGCCGGCATTTGCAACTCCACCGCCCTGGCGGTGGCGACCAGCCAGGCTGGCATCCTGGAAGAGGAGGCCCTCCGCCTGAGTGGCTCCCTCACGGGACATCGGTATCTCTTCGGCTTGGACATTCCTGGCGGGGTGACCTTGAATCTAGACGCCCGGCAGTGTGAGATTTTATCTTATGGGGTGCAAGCGCTTTTCCATAAACTGGAGAGGCTCTATAACCTGCTCCGCTATTCCAGCAGCTTTCTTGACCGGCTGGAGGAAGTCGGGATGGTGACGAAAGACCAGGTACGCAACTATGGCATGGTGGGGCCCATCGCCAGGGCCTCCGGCATCGCCCGGGACCTGCGGCAAGCGCTGCCCTACGCCGCCTATGACAAGGTGTCCTTCGAGGTCCCCCAGGAAGAGGAAGGGGACGGCTACGCTCGTCTGCGCGTTCTCTTCCGGGAGGCGGAGCAATCGGTGAACATCTTGCAAGGGTTATTATCTTCCCTGCCCCAAGGTGAGATAGCCGCACCGGACGTGGCCATCAAACCCGGTGCCGCGCTGGGCTGGGCGGAAGCGCCGCGCGGCGCTACCTTTCACTGGGTGAGAATTGATGAGAAAGGCTGTATAGCCCGCTATCATGTAACTACCCCCTCTTTCATCAATTGGCACGGCTTTCATTTTGCCGCAGAGGATTTTGCCTATCAGGATTTCCCCATTATTATGGCCACCTTCGGGCTCTCCAACGCCGAGTGTGACCGGTAGGAGTATCAGCTATGTGGAAATGGGTTTGGGAAGGCATTCGCCGAGGAATCGTGACCACGGGTTACCCGGCCAGGAAGGAGACGGCCTCCGGAGTGTCGCCGGGTTTCCCTACCGGCTTGCCAAGAACCTGGGCTGCCTCCGAAGAGGCTGAGACGATGGCCTCTTGTTGCCCCAGCGGAGCCCTGGGTCGAGAGGATCGGCAAGTGTTATTTCATGAGCAGCGCTGCATCCATTGTTATCGCTGTCTCCGCCGGCTCACGCCTCCCCTGGAATGGCAGTGGCAGGGGAATTATGAATGGGCCGTTTCTCCTCGCCCCCGCGCTGAGCGGGAGGAGAAATTCGGGAGATCTTTTCAGCGTTCGCTTCACCTCAGGGTGATTGATGCCGGTGCCTGCGGCGCTTGTTTGAGCGAAATCGAGCAGCTCAACAAACCTTATTACAATATGCATCGTCTGGGTTTTTTTCTCACTCCCACGCCCCGGGATGCCGATGTGCTCCTGGTGGCGGGACCGGTGACCGACCATATGCGGCTGCCGCTTCTCAAGGCTTATGAGGCCATGCCGGCTCCCAAGGGGGTTCTGGCCCTGGGCGCCTGCGCCATTTTTGGGGGTGTCTTCGGATCAGGTTTCGCGTCCCTGGGCGGCGTCGCCAACCTGATTCCCGTGGACATTCTGGTCCCGGGGTGCCCGCCTCCGCCCCTGGCGATCTTGCATGCCTTACTTACCATCGTCGGCCGGGCCGAGCCTAATATTTGTACGCCAGTTGAATCGCCTCCAGGAGGTGAACGCCGTGTTTGACCTGAATAGCCTGTTTCTCCTGTTTTTGATTCTCTGTACTGCCGGGGTGGTGCTGGCGGCCGTGCTGCCCGGCAGGCAAAACCGGATTGCTTTGGCCTGGATCGGGTCCTTGTCCTCTCTAACCATCTTATTAGTGAGCGGCAAGGTTCTCCTTTCCGGTCATGCCTGGCAGCTAGAGCTTTGGAATATATGGTCCCTGGGCAAAATGATTCTTAAGATGGACCGCCTATCGGCATTATTCGTGTTCATCACGGGATTGGTGTTCCTGCCCGTCTCCATATTCTCCGCCCAATACATGAATCTCAAGAAGTATGTGAAAAGATATAGCTTAAGATCATTCGGCATTTATTATCATTTCCTCTTAGCCTCAATTGTCCTGCTGCTGGTGGCCGGCGATGTCCTCTCGTTTCTGCTCGCCTGGGAGGCGATGTCGATATTTTCCTATTTACTGGTGAACTACGAACACGAAAAAGAAGAAACTACCCGGTCAGGATACCTTATGCTGAGCTTGGGTGAAGCCGGGACCCTCGCAGTCGTGTTGGCCTTCTTTGTGTTGGCGCGCCCCGCGGCGGGTCTTGATTTTCCTGCCTTAAGAACTGCCGCCACCGGTTTGAGTGCAGCATCCCGCTGGGGCGTTTTTTTGCTTTCCTTTTTCGGTTTCGGCGTCAAGGCGGGTCTGGTGCCCACCAACATCTGGCTGCCGCGGGCCCATCCCGCGGCCCCCAGCAATGTCTCGGCTATCCTGTCCGGGGTAATTATTAATCTGGGCCTCTACGGGATTGTGCGGCTTAATGCCGACCTTCTGCCGGTCAGTAATATTGGAGCAGGCGCTATCGTCTTAATCGTGGGTACCATCTCCGCCCTGGTGGGAATTCTTTATGCCACCATCAGGAACGACTTGAAAGAGATGCTGGCCCACAGCTCCATTGAAAATATGGGCATTATCACCGCGGGCCTGGGGGCAGGTTTTATCTTCAGGGTTGCAGGTCTGCCGGCTTTGGCAGGCATTGCCTTCATTGCAGCATTTTATCACCTGCTCAATCACTCACTTTTCAAGGCCCTGCTGTTCCTGGGGGCCGGGGCGGTGGATTACAGTGCGGGGGAGAGGAACATGGATCGTTTGGGGGGGCTGATTCGGGTTATGCCCTGGACGAGCTTCTTCTTCCTGGTAGGAGCGCTGTCCATTGCCGCCCTGCCCCCCTTTAACGGCTTTGTGAGCGAGTGGTTGACCCTGCAAACCATGCTGCAAAGCGTAGTGCTACCCTCCATGGGGATAAAGATCATCTTTGCCCTCTGCGCCGCGGTCCTGGCCCTGACCGCGGCTTTAGCGGTCACCTGTTTTGTGAAGGCTTTTGCCATGAGTTTTTTGGGGGTGGCCAGATCCCCGCAGGCCTCCAAAGCCGTGGAAGTGACCCGCTCCATGCGGACTTCCCTGGGTATCCTGGCAGTATGTTGCCTGCTTTTCGGGATTCTCCCGACCTATGTGATTCCGGTATTGGACAATACCATCGCCACTTTTACCCATGAGCACATGGTGGATGAACTGGTGCCGCCTTTTTTTACGGTCGCTAAGGGAAACGCCAAGTTTGGCGAGCCGTTCATCGCCGAATTCCATGACCTCGGAGCTCAAGTCGGCCGGACTTTTCTTCCGGGCCGGGGTTTGGTGGTTATGCATCGGGGCACGGAGCGCAACCCCGTGGTCTTTGCCATGTCAACTTCCTACACCTTTGTCGTCTTGATTTTGCTCCTGGGGGGAAGCATTGTTTTCTTCCGAGTCTTGACCAGGATCAGAAAGGTGGATAGAGGGCCGGCCTGGGCAGGAGGCGTACGGCGGTTATTACCTATGATGACTTATACGGCCACAGGATTTTCTAATCCCGTGCGGGTGATTTTCGAGGCGGTCTTTCGGCCCGTCATCTTCGACGAAATGAGAGAAACGGTGGCGGAGCATTTCCTTATCGCGGTCAAAAGCCAGCGGCAGGAAGTATACATTCTGGAACGCACGATTTTTCGTCCATGCGCCCGGTTAGGGCAATCACTGGCTGCCTTGCTCGGAAAAATCCACAGCGGCAGTGTCAACCTCTATGCCGCTTATATTTTGATCAGCCTGGGAATTGTCCTGATAATTCAGCGATTGATGTGATCTTACCCGGTGTTGAGGAAGCGGCTTTAACCACCACCCGCATGCTGCGTTCTCATCGTCCATCAAGGCGTGTTGTTAAAAGGATGATTTAATAATCGTAGAATTATTGTGCCTTGGCTCTCCTGGTAGATGCTCCTTTTATCCATCTCCATAATTACCCACAGAGATCAGAAATGGAAAAACAATCTGGAATAAGAGCCAGCGATTTGAGCAAAGCCGAGGCGTGGAAATTTATCATCCTGGTGGGCGTGGTCAGCCTCTTTAGCGACATGACTTATGAGGGAGCCCGCAGTGTCACTGGCCCTTTTCTCGGCATCCTCAATGCGAGCGCTACTGTTGTAGGGATCGTTGCCGGTTTGGGCGAGTTCATCGGTTATGCCTTGAGGCTGGTGTCGGGTTACGTAACCGACCGTCTTGGCAAATATTGGTCCATAACTTTTGTTGGCTATGCCCTGAACCTGTTCGCCGTCCCTCTCCTGGCTTTAGTAGGAGATTGGGAACTCGCAGCTTTGCTTATCATCATGGAGCGGATGGGTAAGGCTATTCGCACCCCGGCCAGGGACGCCATGCTCTCCCACGCCACCACCGAGGTGGGGCGGGGTTGGGGCTTTGGTTTCCATGAGGCCATGGATCAGACGGGGGCCATGTTGGGGCCTCTCATTGTTGCCACGGTCCTATATTTTCATGGCAGCTATCGGGCTGGGTTCGCTTATTTGTTGATCCCGGCCATCTTCGCACTCCTGGTAATTACCGTTGCGGCCCGCCTTTACCCTCATCCCCAGCATTTGGAAGTAAGCGCTCCCAAGCTGGAAACCAAGGGACTGACTCACCCTTATTGGCTTTATGTTGCGGCCGTGGGGCTGATTGGCGCGGGATATGCCGATTTTCCCTTAATCGCCTACCATTTTGGCAAAGCCTCGATCATGCCGCCTAATTGGATTCCCATATTTTATGCCGTGGCCATGGGGGTGGATGCCGTGGCGGCGCTCATTCTGGGCCGCCTGTTCGATCGCCTGGGAATGCCGGTTATCATGGCCGTGGCAATTTTATCCGCCCTTTTTGCTCCCCTGGTCTTTCTGGGAGGCTTTAATCTCGCCCTGTTGGGCATGGTCCTCTGGGGAATCGGCATGGGGGGGCAAGAATCCATCATCAAGGCGGCCTTGGCGGAAATGGTGCCGCGGGATCGGCGGGCCACCGGCTATGGCATTTTTAACACCGGCTTCGGACTTTTCTGGTTCCTCGGGAGCGCCTTGATGGGCATCTTATATGATGTCTCTCTATGGTCTCTGATTTCCTTTTCTATAATTATCCAGCTTGGCTCGATACCAATATTCTTGCGAATTTCCAAGGAAATATGCTTCGTGCATCGCTAAAGATGATTGAACCCATGATGTCCGGACCCAGCCACACTTTGGCCTGAAAATGACCAGGGGGGACCAGGTTCATTCCCAAACATTCTAACCTCTGAAAGACATATTTGGGGGTGTTATGTGGGGAATAGCGTGGGGAATTAAAAAGAATGGGGCCGGGCCGTTTGACCTAACCCCTCGATTTCATTTTGGCGTCCCCAACCGGATTTGAACCGGTGTTGCCGGCGTGAAAGGCCGGTGTCCTGGACCAGGCTAGACGATGGGGACGCGTTTTATGGGCCGTGTTGGATTCGAACCAACGACTCTCTGCTTAAAAGGCAGATACTCTACCGACTGAGTTAACGGCCCGAACAAAGTATTATTAACCCCCGAGGATTGACTTGTCAAGGAAATCCACCGGGCGCTGAGTCGGGAAACCTTGGTGGCTCGGGTATATCCCGGTTCTGACGTCACCTCCGCCAAGAACCGCCCGGCGACTCCCCCTAGCCACCCCGGCCGGGAAAACCGGGGGCGTGGCCCTGCCTCCATGATCCCGCCATGACCCTTCCCAAAACCCGCCCTGCTCAGGCAAGATCCAGGACCTTCAGGGTGATCGTCAGGAGATGGGCGTGAATGGCCTCAGGGGACGCCGCGGCGTCCACCCGATGGATATGGGGACCGTGCAGGGAAGCATAGATGGCAGCCACCCGCTCCAGGTAGTCCTGGCCTTCGCTCACCTGGCGGCGTCGGCCGGGACTATGGCCCAGGCGGGTCACGGCGAGGTCCGGCGGCAGGGTGAGGATGAACACCAGATGGGGGCGGGGGGCGAAGGCCTCGTTGTCGGCCAGAATGCGGGCCGGATCCAACCCCAGGGCCCCCTGGTAGGCCACCGAGGAATAATAGTAGCGGTCGGTGATGACGACTTGCCCCGCGGCCAGAGCGGGGTTGATCTCCTGGGCCACGTGCTCGCGACGGTCGGCGACAAAGAGCGCCAGTTCGGCAACGGGGCTCAGGTGGCGGGTGGGGCCCCCCAGATAGCGGCGCAATTGTTGTCCCGCAGGGCCGGCACTGGGCTCCTGGGTCAGCACCACGGGCAGGCCCCGCTCCTTCAAGGCCTCGGCCAAAAGGTGGGCCTGGGTGGTCTTCCCGGAGCCGTCCACCCCTTCCAGGGCCAGGAGTACGCCCTTGGCAGTCACCGGAAAAGGCTACCAGACTTCGGGAAAAGCAACGTTATCGTAAAGGTATTCCACCTTTTCCTTGTGGCCGAGCTCCACCTCGGCCATCTTACTCAGGAAATCCTGGATCTCTCCCGGGGGCTGCAGCTCGGCCAAGGCCTGATAAAACCGGTATGACCCTTCCTCCCGCTTCATGGCGATGACCAGGGCTTCTTTGGGGGACAGGTCGTCGGTAATGGCCGGGCCCTCCACCAACTCCGCCAGGTGGGTATTTTGGGCTTTCCCGACCAGCGTGCACCCTTTGGGGGTGAAACAGCTCTGGAGAAAGGCCTTGTGTTCCAGCTCTTCCTTAGCCAGGAAAGCCAGTATATCTTTGGTGTCCGCATGGCTCATCAGGCCGGCCAGGCGCTGGTAAAACGCATGGGATAATTCTTCCTGGGCGATGGCGCTCTTGATAATGGCTTCCAGTTCGGTGCTCATAGCGACTCCCTTTGACCATGGGGTTAGCGATGGGGATATGGCACTGCCGCAGCAGAATGTCATGATAAACGCAAAACCTTGGAAACACAAGTCCCCCAACCCTCCGCCCCTGTAAGGCCGGAGCGGCCGGGAGGGGGGACCCGTCAGGTTACCGTGCTGCAGGCACTCCGGCCTAAACCGACTTGATTTCGATGGCCTTGGGTTTGACCTCTTCCTTCTTGGCGCACGTAACGGTCAACACTCCTTTATCGTATTTGGCCTCGATTTTATCCATATCCACCGCGGCGGGCAGCACCAGGGAGCGCGCAAAAGAGCCGTAGCTGCGCTCCACCAGGTGATAGTTCTCCTCTTTTTCTTCATGTTCCGACTTCTTTTCGCCCTTCATGGTGAGGACATCGCCGATGATGGAGATGTTGATGTCTTTGGCGTCGATCCCCGGCACTTCGGCTTTGATCACGACCTGATCGGCGGTTTCTTTGACGTCCACCGCGGGGGCGAACTCCATTTCCATGGGCTTCAGCGCCCGTCTCCCGGGTCCGAAATAATCATCCCAGAGGCGGTCCATTTCCCGCCGCAGGCGAGAAATCTCCCGAAACGGTCTCCATTCCATGAGTTCATTCGCCATGAGATAGTTCCTCCTCAATCAGGTATACGTATTGAGCTTGTCGTTGATGGTCACCTGGCCCGAGGCCCGCAGACAAGACCCTGTTAAAGCTGGTTAATCGGGCCAGGAATCCTGTCTCTGTATATCAACATATAGGTCTTGGGCGGCCCCCTGTCAACTCTCCCCCCCCGGGGGAAAATCAGCGGAAAATCTTCTTGAATTTCCTGCAAGGTCGTGATAGAAAAATAAAGATGCTATAAAGGTTGTTCTATGGTGCGAAATCCCGATATCCCTGGCCCCGCCTCCTTTCAACCCAAGGAGGTTTTTTTTTGCCAGGGCCTGGAGGCCCGAGGAACCGGTCCCGGGTAGTCGGTCCGGAGTGCCCTAAGAGGGCAATCCCCGGGCAGGGTAATCATTCCTTCTCAATGGGTGAGGCTGAGGCTCCCACCCCTTAACCTCCATCCTTGCACGTGAGAAAGGTCCCATTATGGAATTCCGGCGGAAGGACCTGTTGGGCATCGCCGAGCTGACCCCCGAAGAGATTCGTCACATCCTGGACACCGCCGAGTCGTTGAAAGAAATATCGGCCCGCCCCATCAAAAAGGTTCCCACCCTCAGAGGCAAAACCGTGGTGACGGTCTTCTACGAGCCCAGCACCCGGACCCGCATGTCCTTTGAGATCGCGGCCAAGCGCCTTAGCGCCGACACCCTCAACCTGACGGTGGCGGCGTCCAGTGCGGTCAAAGGCGAAACCCTGTCGGACACCGCCCACAACCTGGAGGCCATGCAGCCGGATCTGCTGGTGATTCGCCACCCCGCCAGCGGCGCCCCCCACTACCTGGCCCGGCGGCTGAAATGCGGAGTCATCAATGCCGGCGACGGCCTCCATGAGCACCCCACCCAGGCCCTGCTGGATCTCCTCACCGTCCAGGAAGCCAAGGGCAGACTTTCCGACTTAAACGTGGCCATCATCGGCGACATCGCCCACTCCCGGGTGGCCCGCTCCGATATTCAGGCCTTTACCAAGATGGGCTCCCGGGTCACGGTGGCGGGCCCGGCCACCATGCTGCCGCCCTACCTTGAATCCCTGGGGGCCAAGGTCACTTTCTCCCTGGAGGAGGCGGTGGCCGGGGCCGACGTCATCATGATGCTGCGGCTGCAACTGGAGCGCATGGGCCAGATGTTCATCTCCACCCTGCGGGAATACAGCCGCTTTTTCGGCCTGGCCCCCCGGCACCTGGAGCTGGCCCAGCCGGACGTGATCATCATGCATCCCGGCCCCCTCAACCGGGGGGTGGAAATTTCTCCGGAGGTGGCCGACGGCTCCCATTCCGTCATCCTGGAACAGGTGACCAACGGCGTGGCGGTGCGCATGGCCATGCTCTATCTCTTGATCGGAGGAGAAAAAGCGTGAGCATCCTGATTGCCGGCGGCCTGGTGGTTGATCCCTCCCAGTCTCTTTCGGGGCCCCGGGACCTGTTGATCGAAGATGGCAAGATCGCTCTCCTTTCGCCCGCCGGGGCTATCCCGAGCGAGGGCCGCCGGGTGATCTCCGCCCAGGGCCTGGTAGTGGCTCCCGGCCTCATCGACATGCACGTGCATCTGCGGGAACCCGGGGAAGAATACAAGGAGACCATCCTGACGGGCACCGCGGCCGCGGTCCGGGGCGGCTTCAGCGCGGTGGCCGCCATGCCCAATACCCATCCGGTGAACGACAACGCCGCGGTCACCCGCTTCATCCTGGAGGCCGCCAGGGCCGCAGGGCTCGCCCGGGTCTATCCGGTGGGGGCCATCTCCATGGGCTCGGCCGGCGAGTCCCTCAGCGAGTTCGGCGACCAGAAGGAAACCGGGGCGGTGGCCTTCTCCGACGACGGCCGTCCGGTGATGAACCCCCTGCTCATGCGCCGGGCCCTGGAATATGCCCGGACCTTCGATCTCCCCCTCATCGCCCATGAAGAAGACCTGGATCTCAGAGGCAAGGGGGTGATGCACGAGGGTCGGGTCTCCCTGGAACTGGGCCTCCGGGGGATCCCCGCCGCGGCCGAAGAGGCTATGATCTTCCGGGATCTGGCCCTGCTCCAACTCACCGGCGGCCGCCTCCATATCGCCCACGTCAGCGCCTTCGGCAGCGTGGCCCTGATCCGCCAGGCCAAGGTCGCGGGCCTCACCGTCACCGCCGAGACCGCGCCCCATTATTTTTCCCTGACGGATGAAGCGGTTATGGGCTACGACACCAACGCCAAGGTCAACCCGCCGCTCAGGACCACCGCAGACGTGGCCGCCATCAAGGAGGGCCTGATGGACGGCACCCTGGACGCCATCGCCTGCGACCACGCCCCCCACACCTCCCTGGAAAAAGACGTGGAGTTCGAGGAGGCGGCCTTCGGCCTCATCGGCCTGGAAACCTCCCTGGGCCTCAGCCTGAAACTGGTGCACGACGGCATCCTCACCCTGATGCAACTGGTGGCCGCCATGAGCACCAACCCGGCCCGCATCTTGAACGTCCCCGGCGGCACGCTCGCCCCCGGCGCCCCGGCGGACGTCACCCTCATCGACCTGAACCGCACCTGGCAGGTGGACGCCAACACCTTCGCCTCCAAGAGCCGCAACTGCCCCTTTAACGGCTGGACTTTGCAGGGCAAGGCCGTCATGACTATCGTGGGGGGAAGGGTGGTGTGGGAGGAGTAGTGAGCAGTAAGCAGTGAGCAGTGAGGGGGCAGGGGTTAGAGGTTAGTTTTCGCCGGCGATAAAAAGGTAGCCGCAGGCTTTACCGTGAAAGTCCCACCGTAGGGGCGAGCCGGCGGCTCGCCCTTACAAAAGATTTTCATTTTCGGGGGTGGCGGTATTACCAGTCATGCAGCTTTAACCTGCGCCGGGGCTTTAATAACTCGTTGTCAATTAAGAGCTTGCGCCCCCGGTAAACCTAATTCCCTAAACCCCCCTCTCCCCTGTGAGGGGAGAGGGCTGGGGTGAGGGGTGGTAATGGCCAGTCAGCGCGCCAGAGCCTTGCGTGGATCGAGGGCTGAGTTCGGATCTGGCTAAACCATTCCTTCTGACCCCTGGCCCCTGATCCCTGACCCCTATTGAGGTGAATTATGCCCAGTCAGGTTTTTCTTATGGATTTACGTGCCTCCGCCAAGGAGCCCAATTTCAAGAAATTCGGCCGCCTGCTGGACGCCCTGGAGATCAAGGGCATCATTCAGCGCAAGAAGAAGCGGCCCCTCATCGGAGTAAAGCTGCATTTCGGCGAGAAGGGCAACACCTCCTTCATCCGCCCCATCTATGTCCGCCAGGTGGTGGACAAGGTCTGGGACCTGGGGGGCCGGCCCTTCCTCACCGACGCCAATACCGTGTACGTGGGCACCCGCAGCGAATCCGTGAGCCATCTCACCACCGCCATTGAAAACGGCTTTGCCTACGCGGTGGTGAAAGCGCCCCTGGTTATCGCCGACGGTCTCACCGGCAAGGCCGAAGTGGAGGTGGAAATCAACCGGGAGCAGTTCAAGAGCGTCTTTCTGGCGGAGGCCATCGTGGAAGCGGAAGGTTTGGTGACCCTGAGCCACTTCAAGTGCCACGAGCTCTCGGGCTTCGGCGGCGCCCTGAAGAACCTGGGCATGGGCTGCGCTTCCCGGAAAGGCAAGCTGTCGCAGCACTCCAACATCGGCCCCATGGTCAACCAGAAAAAGTGCACCGGTTGTGGCGACTGTGTGGTCCACTGCGCCCAGGAAGCCATCGGCATCAATCCCGAGACCGAAAAGGCCGTCATCGATACGGAAAAATGCGTGGGCTGCGCCGAATGTCTCCTGGTCTGCCCTTACGGTAACATCCAGATCCAGTGGAACGAATCCATCCCGGTCTTCCTGAAAAAGATGATGGAATACGCCTCCGGCGTCATGAAAACCAAGCAGGAGCGGAGCGTGTTCATCAATTTCATCACCCAGGTGTCCCCGGCCTGTGACTGCTACGGCCACAACGATCTGCCCATCGTGGGGGATATCGGCATCCTGGCCTCCCGGGACCCGGTGGCCGTCGACCAGGCCTGCGTGGACCTGGTCAACCAAAGCCCGGGGATTCCCGGCTCCTGCCTGAAGGACCTGAGCTCCGGCAGCGACAAATTCAAGGACATCTATCCCCAGGTGGACTGGCACCTCCAACTGGAATACGCCGAGAAGCTCGGCCTGGGAGCCCGGGAATATGAATTGATTAAAGTGTAACCGCGGATGAACGCAGATGAACTCAGATAACCATCTGCGTTTATCCGCGTTTATCGGCGGTTAAGATTAAGAGGAGTTATGTTATGCAACCCATCGGACCCCTGATGATCGAACACCGGTTGATTGAGCGCCTGCTGCATCTCATGGCGGGCGAGTTCCGGCGGATCAAGGATAACATCGCCATTGACCCGGAGTTTGCCTTTGTGGACCCGGTGTTCATTGACACCGCGGTAGATTTCATCCGCACCTACGCCGACCGCTGCCACCACGGCAAAGAGGAAGACATCCTGTTTAAGGCCCTGGCGGCCAAAGAGCTCTCCCCGGAGCACCGGCAGACCATGGCAGAATTGATTCGGGAGCACGTCTGGGCCCGGGAGACCACCGGGAACCTGGTGAAGGCCAAGGAAGGCTATCTCCTGGAAACGCCCGGGGCCCTCATCGAGCTCATGGAGCATCTGGAAAAGCTGATAGAGTTCTATCCCAAACATATCGACAAAGAAGACAAGCACTTCTTTATCCCGTGCATGGCCTATTTCAGCGAGGCCGAGCGGGCCGACCTGCTGGCCCGGATGCACGAATTCGACCGGCTGCTGATCCACGAGAAATACCGCGGCATCGTGGAGAGCATCGAGCAGCGCAAGGGCTGCCAGACCTGCCATTAAGAGACAGGGGTTAGGGGTCAGGGACCAGGGACCAGGAAAAACCGAAACCGACCCCTGACCCCTGGTCCCTAATCCCCCCATAACTCTGTGTCTTCCGTGTCTCTGTGGCGAAAATGTGTTAATATTTAAAAATGGTCTATCTCGTAGGCGCCGGGCCCGGGGACCCGGGGTTGATCACGGTGAAGGGTTTGGAGGTGTTGCGCCGGGCCCAGGTGGTGGTCTACGACCAGTTGGCCAGTCCCGAGTTGCTCCAGGAGGCGCCGGCCGGGGCCGAACTCATTTACGTGGGCAAGAAGGCCGGCGCCCATGCCCTGCCCCAGGAAGGCATCAACGAGTTGTTGGTGGCCAAGGCCCGGGCCGGGCTCACGGTGGTGCGTCTCAAGGGCGGCGATCCCTTCGTCTTTGGGCGCGGGGGCGAAGAAGCGGAAGAGCTGGCCGCGGCCGGCATCCCCTTTGAGGTGGTGCCCGGGGTGACTTCGGCGGTGGCGGTGCCCGCCTACGCCGGTATCCCCGTGACCCACCGGCGCTACACCACCCTGGTGACCTTCATCACCGGCCACGAAGACCCCGGCAAGGAGGCCAGCACCATTCCCTGGGCGGCGTTGGGGCAAAACCCCGGCACCCTGGTCTTCCTCATGGGGGTGAAAAATCTGGCGGAAAACTGCCGCCGGTTGGTGGCGGCGGGCCGGGCCCCGGAGACCCCCGCGGCGGTGATCCAATCGGGCACCACCACCTCCCAGCGCACCGTGGCGGGGACCCTGGCCGACATCGCGCCTAAGGCCATTGCAGCCGACATCCGGCCCCCGGCGGTGCTGGTGGTGGGCGGGGTGGTGGAACTGGCCGAGACCTTGCAGTGGTGGGAAAACCGGCCCTTATGGGGCAAGACCGTGGTGGTGACCCGCTCCCGGGAGCAGGCGTCCCGCCTGGTGGAACTGCTCCGCGCGGCCGGGGCCCATTGCCTGGAAGTGCCCACCATCGAGATCGCCCCCCCCGCCGATTATGCGCCCCTGGACGCGGCCTTACAGCATCTCGCCCGGTATGACTGGGTGATCTTCACCAGCGCCAACGGGGTAAACGCCTTCATGGACCGGCTCTTCCATATGGGACTGGATGTGCGGGCCTTGGGCCGGGCCCGTCTGGCGGTCATCGGCCCGGCCACTGCCGACGCCCTAAAGCCCTACGGCCTGATAGCGGATGTGGTGCCCGACACCTTCCAGGCCGAAGGGTTGCTGGAGGTTCTGTCGCCGCGCTTAATGGGCGGGACCCGGATTCTTTTGGCCCGGGCCGAGCAGGCCCGGGACGTGTTGCCCGACGGCCTGACCCGGATGGAAGCTAAACTCGACGTGGTGCCGGTGTATCGCGCCCGGCCGCCTCAGGTCGTGCCCCCCGAAGCCGCGGCAGTGCTGGAATCAGGCCGGGTGGATATCCTCACCTTCACCAGCTCGAGCACGGTGCACAACTTTGCCGGGCTGGTGGGTAAGGAACGGTTCCAGAAATTAGCCGCCAGGGCCGTAGTAGCCTCCATCGGCCCCATCACCACGGCGACGCTGAAGGAATACGACCTTACTCCCCAGATCGAACCGGCCGACTTCACCATCCCGGCCCTGGCCGCAGCGATTGTGGAATATTTTAAGAAAGGATGAGTTGTGGGAGAAGGACCAGGAACCCTTACAAAAAAGTCCCTGCCTCCCCCCACATCCCCCTCCCCACCCGCAAATGTTAAGAGAGTTATGGTGGGCCGTGCCCACCCTACATAACATAGGCTGCGCCAATCCTTAGTCTTTGCTGAAAGCTGAAAGCTGACCGCTGATAGCTATTTCAATATAAAGCATGACATATACTCTTAGACCTGAATCGCCTGAAACTCCGGTCCGCCGCATTGATTACCAGGCGGAGCTCAATCCGGCCCAGTACCAGGCGGTGACCACCCTGGA
>JBAVUP010000032.1:0-10724 GCA_049696835.1 Desulfobaccales bacterium | reverse complement strand
CATGTAGGGTGGGCACTGCCCACCAAAAATGAGGTAGCAAAATTACCCTCAAGCGCCATTATCCGGACCAGCCCCTGGTGGGTGTCGGCGCCGTGGTCTTCCGGGACGCCGAGGTGCTCCTGGTGCGCCGGGGTCAGGAACCGGCCCGGGACTCCTGGAGCCTGCCCGGCGGCCTGGTGGAACTGGGAGAGACCCTTTCGGCCGCCATCCGGCGGGAACTGGCGGAAGAGACCGGGTTGACCGTGCGCCTCCGAGGCATCACCGCGGTGGCCGAGCGCATCTTCCCCGACCCCGACGGCCGCATCGCCTATCACTATGTCCTGGTGGATTACCTCTGCGATTACCTGGCGGGGGAGCTGACCCCGGGGTCGGATATCACCGCGGCCCGGTTTGTGCCCTTGAGCGACCTGTCGGGCTTCGACTTGCCGCCATCTACCACGGACGTCATCCGACGGGCCTGGGACCATAAGCAGCAGGGCACTTGCCTGCCTCTCACGGAAAAGGTGGACACACCGCTTCGTCCGCAGTGTGGCACTTCATCATTGATATAACACTTAAAAGCCTTATTTTATCCCCCCTTTTCTAAAGGGGGTAGGGGGGATTAAATAACCGCTCAATAATCCCCCTAAATCCCCCTTTAAGAAAGGGGGACTTAAAGCACCGCTATTCAGTTTGAGCTCAATTTATATCATAGAAATTATGAATCGCTACAATACGCACCTTCCGCAAAGTTCTGAACTCATCAGGTCAGCTTCCCCACCGTCTGCAAGACCTCGTCATAGTTCGGTTCATGCGCCAGTTCCTTGACCAACTGGACATAGCGCACTACTCCCGCCTTATCCACCACGAACACCGCCCGGGCCAGGAGACGCAATTCTTTGATCAGAACCCCGTAGGCCTGGCCAAAGGCCGCGTCCCGATGGTCCGAGTAGGTCTTGACCCGGTCCACCCCGGCGGCGCCGCACCAACGCCTCTGGGCGAAGGGCAGGTCCATGCTGAGGGTGACGATCACCACGTCGGGGCCCAGCTTGGCCGCCTCTTCGTTGAACCGGCGGGTTTCCAGATCGCAGGTGGGGGTATCCAGGGAAGGCACCGAACAGATGACGGCCACCTTGCCCCGGAGCGAGGATAACGTGAAAAGGGTCAAATCGGTGGCGACGACCTCACAATCCGGGGCCGCCTCCCCCGCGTGGACTTCCCGGCCCACCAGGGTCAGGGGCTTGCCTTTCATGGTGATTACTCCCGGGCGTTCGATCATAACCTGCATCCTCCTTTCTCCTAATCCGGCCCGATAAAACACTGGGGATCGGGGGCCAGAAAATCGGGGTTCCCTTGGGAATGCGCATACGCATAGGCGATGGCCCGGCAGCCCCGGCAGCCGGCCCATCTCTTGCACTGGCCACAGGCCCCGGCATATCGGCTGCGGTCCCGCAACGCCTCCAGCACCGGCGACGTCGCCCAAATCTCCCTGAGCGAGTCCCGGCCCACCCGGCCCAGGGGCAGGGGGAGCCGCCGGCACGGCGTCACCGTGCCGTCCGCCAGGATGGTGAGGCCGGACACTCCCGCGGCGCAGCCGCCGGCGGGAAAGGATCCATGATCATCATCAGCGGGCGCGGGTACGTTCATCTGGGCCCCCATGGGGTCCCCGGTGGCAATCTCCAGGCCCTCGACTTGGAGCGACAACGCCTTTTCATAGAATTGCTTCACCTCATCCCGGGTGAGCATCTGATCCAACCAGGCTTTCCCACGGCCCGAAGGCACCAGCCGGGAGAACCCCAGCCCGGCAACTCCCAGCCCGGCTGCCAGATCCACCATTTCCTGGAAATAGCCGGCATTCATTCTGGAAATGGTGGCATTGAGCGAGACTTTCACTCCTGCCTTCAGGAGCTGCCGGACGCCGTGGAGAGCGGCAGAAAAACTTCCCGGTCCCCTGATCTTCTCATGAATCTCCTTCGGCCCCTCCAGGCTTACCTGGACGCCATGTACTCCCAAATCGGCTACTCTCTGCGCCTTATCTGCAGTAATGCAGGTGCCGTTCGAGAGAATATAGATTTCAAATCCGGTCTCAGCCATTCTTTCCAGGATTTCAAAAAAGCCTGACCTTAAAAAGGGCTCTCCCCCGGTGACATTAAAACTGGGCGTAAAATCCAGGTCATAATTCTCCCGCCAGGCTTGCAGCATTGCGCCGATTTCATCTATTACCCGATAAATTTCCGCCAGGGACAACTCCTGGATCTTGCCGCCCTCCTGATAACAGTGCCGGCATTGCAGATTGCATCTCTCCGTAAGGTGCCACTGGATTAAAAAATCATAGGCATGACTGACGGACATGGTCTCTATCCTCTGGAAAGGGGCTGAGGTAATGGCAAAAACCTCGAGGGAGGATATCGGTGGGTTTTTAAAAGAAGCAAGCAGATATGGCAAATTAGACTGAGGGTTCTGTTCCGGCAACGCTCATCATTTGCCATATCTGCCCCGCTCAGCTGCTGAACCAGCAGCCTTTAAGTTTTTCACTTCTTTCATTTGTGGCATACCTTGCGGGGATCAACTTTCTTGACCTGACCCCAGAAGGCAGCCTCCTTAGCCAACACCTCTGTGCTGGGCTTCATCCCGCCTTCACCTCCCTTCTTGGCCTTATTGCTGTAAAATATGTTCGGAAAAAGGCTTGTCAAGGCGGACAAACGCGTAGGGGCGGGTTGAAAACCCGCCCCTCCATCATCTGTGAAGATTGGAGCTGTCGATAAAATTGATGCCGGGCTCGATTACTTCGCCTTGATCTTGGGTAGATCCGCCAGGGCCTGGTTGATCATCTCGTCGGGATCGAGTTCGATATCCCTGAGCTGGCCTTCCAGGAAGGCGTCGTAGGCGGCCAGGTCGAAGTGGCCGTGGCCCGAAAAATTAAAGACGATGCACTTGGCCTGATTGTTCTCCTTGCACACCAGGGCCTCATCCACCGCGGCCTTGACGGCGTGGGCGGTCTCCGGGGCCGGAATGATGCCCTCAGTCTCGGCGAAGAGCCGGGCCGCCTCAAAGACCGGGTTTTGGGCGTAAGCCCGGGCCTCGATGACTTTTTCGTGCACCAACTTGCACAGGAGCGGGGCGTCGCCGTGGTAGCGCAGGCCCCCGGCATGGATGCCCGACGGCACGAAGGAGTGGCCCAGGGTGTACATCATGATGAGGGGGGTGAGGCCGGCGGTGTCCCCGAAGTCATAGGTGTAGGCACCCTTGGTCAGGGTGGGGCAGGCGGTGGGCTCCACCGCGATAAAGCGGAGGTCCTTGCCCTTGAGTTTGTCCCGCACGAAGGGAAAGCAGAAGCCCGAGTAATTGCTGCCGCCGCCGACGCAGCCGATGAGGACATCGGGAGAGTCCCCCGCCAGGGCCAGTTGCTGTTTGGTCTCCAACCCCATGATGGTCTGGTGCAGCATCACGTGGTTGAGGACGCTCCCCAGGGAGTAGTTGGTGTTGTCATGGGTGGCGGCGTCCTCCACCGCTTCGGAGATGGCCATGCCCAGGCTGCCGGAGGTCTCCGGGTCCCGGGCCAGGATGGACCGCCCGGCCTGGGTCCGGTCCGTGGGGGAGGGGTAGACGCTGGCCCCCCAGATGTTCATGAGGGAGCGGCGGTAGGGCTTCTGGTGGTAGCTCACTTTGACCATGTAGACGGTGCATTCCAGGCAGAAGAAGTTGCAGGCCAGGGCCAGGGCCGAGCCCCACTGGCCGGCGCCGGTCTCGGTGGCCAGCCTTTTAATTCCCGCCACCTTGTTATAGTAGGCCTGGGCCACCGCGGTGTTGGGCTTGTGGCTGCCCGCGGGGCTGACGGATTCGTTCTTGTAGTAGATGCGGGCCGGGGTCTGCAGTGCCGCCTCCAGATTGCGGGCCCGGTGCAGGGGACTGGGCCGCCACAACTGATAGATGCGCCGGACGTCGTCGGGGATGGGGATCCAGCGCTCCTGGCTGACCTCCTGCTCGATCAGGGCCCGGGGAAAGATGGCCGCCAGGTCGTCCGGGGTAATGGGCCGGCCGGTGGCGGGATGAAGATAAGGCGGCATGGGCGACGGCAGGTCGGGAATGAGATTGTACCACTCCTGAGGCATCTCGGCTTCGCTCAGATGTATCTTGTATGATTCCATGAGGGAGGTGCTCCTTTAAGGCAGTTATTCCAGGGAGATTAGGTGGACAGGCAGGTCCGCCCCTAAGCAACACCGAGAACCACAGGCCAGAGGCCTGTGCCACTATATCTAAAAATAATAAGGGTGCGCAAGGTGCACCCGACAGGGTTTGGTCCTGTTTACCGTTGGCGGACGTGTTCCCGGATGAAGCCGACGATGTCGCCCGTGTCGGTGCCGGGGCCGAAGATGGCGGCGATACCGGCCGTCTTCAAGGGCGGGATATCCTCATCGGGAATGATGCCGCCGCCCATCACCAGGACATCGCCGATGCCTTTTTCCTTCACCAATTCCATGACCCGGGGAAACAGGTAGTTGTGGGCCCCGGAAAGCACACTCATGGCAATGACATCCGCATCTTCCTGCAGCGCGGCCGCGACGATCTGCTCCGGGGTCTGCCGGAGGCCGGTGTATATCACTTCCATGCCGGCATCCCGCAAGGCCGCACAGATGACCTTGATACCCCGATCATGCCCGTCCAACCCGGGCTTGGCGGCCAATACCCTGATCTTTTTCTCTTCCGGCATTTTCAATCTCCTTATCGGGGGCACGGCACGCCGTGCCCTTACAACTGCAAGCTATTTTGAGGGTTTTTGGCTGCGCGGCGCGCACCCTACATTCTCTCCATTTCAAAGCGGCGGGCGAGGACGCCCGCCCTACCAACCAGATTTTCGGGCACAGGCGAAACGCCTGTGCTACCAAATTCTGTGCTAAAAGCTGAAAGCTGACCGCTGAAAGCTATTTTCACACCAGCGCCGGGGCTTCGTATTCGCCGAAGACGGCCCGGAGGGTATCGCAGATTTCGCCCAGGGTAGCCAGGGCCTTGGCCGCCTTGAGGATGGGCGGCATGAGGTTGTCGGTACCTTCAGCCGCGGCTTTGAGTTCCGCCAGGGCTTGTTGTACCGCGGCGTTATCCCGGGTGTTCTTCAGTTCCTGCAAGCGGGCCTGTTGTTTCATCCCCACCTCCGGGTCAACCTTGAGGAGGCCCGTGAGTTTGTCTTCCACCGTCTGGAAGCGGTTGAGGCCCACGATGATGCGCTCGCCTTTTTCGATCTCCTGCTGGAACCGGTAGGCGCTGGCGCTGATCTCCTTCTGGATGAAGCCCTTTTCGATGGCGGCCACGGCGCCGCCCAGGCGGTCGATCTGGTCGATGTACTCCTGGGCCCGGGCCTCGATGGCGTCGGTGAGGTTTTCGATGTAGTAGGAGCCCGCCAGGGGGTCGATGGTATCACAGACGTTGGTCTCGTATGCGACCACCTGTTGGCTGCGCAGGGCCACCTGGACCGCCAACTCCGAGGGCAGGGCCAGGGCCTCGTCAAAGGAGTTGGTATGCAGGGACTGGGTGCCGCCCAAGACCGCGCTCATGGCCTGGAAAGCCACCCGCATGATATTGTTCAGGGGCTGCTGGGCCGTGAGGGAGCAACCGGCGGTCTGGGTATGGAAGCGCAGCATCAGGGACCGGGGGTCCTGGGCGCCGAAGCGCTCCTTCATGATCTTGGCCCAGAGGCGGCGGGCGGCCCGGAATTTGGCCACTTCTTCCAGGAAGTCGGAATGGGAGTTGAAGAAGAAGGAGAGCCGGGGCCCGAACTCATCCACCTTCATGCCGGCCTGGATGGCCGCCTCGACGTAGGCGATGCCGTTGGCCAGGGTAAAGGCGACTTCCTGCACCGCGGTGGAGCCGGCTTCCCGGATGTGGTAGCCGCTGATGCTGATGGTGTTCCACTGGGGCACTTCCTTGGTGCAGTAGGCGAAGATATCGGTGATGAGGCGCATGGAGGGCCGGGGGGCAAAGATGTAGGTGCCCCGGGCCGGGTATTCCTTCAGGATATCGTTCTGCACGGTGCCGCGCAGTTTGTCGAAGGGGACGCCCTGTTTTTCCGCCACCGCCAGGTACATGGCCAGGATGACGGCGCAGGGGGAATTGATGGTCATGGAGGTGGACACCTGGTCCAGGGGGATGCCCTGGAAGAGCCGTTCCATGTCCCACAGGGAGTCGATGGCCACCCCGACCTTGCCCACTTCGCCCTGGGCCAGAGGGTGATCGGAATCGTAGCCGATCTGGGTAGGGAGGTCAAAGGCCACCGACAGGCCGGTCTGGCCGGATTTCAGGAGGAAATGGTAACGTTCGTTGGTCTCCTCGGCGGTGGCGAAACCGGCGTACTGGCGCATGGTCCAGAAACGGCCGCGATAAGCGGTGGGCTGCACCGCCCGGGTGTAAGGATACTGACCGGGCAGACCCAACTGCTTCAGGTAGTCGAACCCTGCCATATCCAGGGGGGTATAAACCCGCTGGAGGGGAATACCCGAGGTGTTGACAAAATCCGCCTTGCGTTCCGGCATCTTTTGCAGCGCCTTGGCCACCCTGTCATCATACTTGGCCTTGGCCTCTTGGAGGCGTTCCAACTGTTCTTTGTCAGACATGCACTGTCCTCCTGAATACCGTTTTCGGTTTTCGGTTTTCGGTTTTCAGTTAAAAGAAATTAAAATATCAATAACTTAAATATCTTGCACTCGTTCCCAAGTTTCACTTGGGAACGAAAGTGGATGCCAAGCCCAGCTTGGGAACGAGACCGTAAACGCTAAGACCTTAGCGTATCGTCACATTTTTGAAAAGGGGAAAAAGTGTGCGTCAGGGCGGCGCACACTTAACCCGAATCAGTTTATCTGACGCGCCGGTCGCTGCATATCGGAAACTGCCTGAATTTCTTGTCAAAAAATTTCTTACATCACATGGTGGGGAACAGGTCGGTCCCCCCGGCCGGCATAGAGTCAAAGGGCGCCCTAAAGGGGCGCCCCGATTAATCAGTCGAGAGACCGAAACCCGCAACCTCCCTTAAATCTCGCCGTTCTGCTCCATCTTGGCCAGGGCTTCAAAGCGGATGTCTAAGCCGAGGATGCCCTGGATCTCATCGCTCTCGTTGCGCAGCGGCACGCTGACGGTGATGCACAGGGCGCCGGTAAACCGGGAGGTATAGAAGTCCGAGACAAAGACCTTCCCGGTCTTGATGGGTTCGATAAACCAGGTGCGGTTGGACAGGTCCTCGTCCAGTTTCATCTCGGCGTACTTGGCCCGGTCCACGATGTGGGTGATGTTCCGGGTGATCTTGCGGCCTTCCAGGTTGACGACGTACATGAACTGGGTAAAGGGGAAGTTGTCCAGGGCCTTTTGGAGCACCGGCTCCATCCGGACCGGATCCATGGAGCGGATCTCGTCATCCAGGGCCAGGTCCGCGGCCAGGTGGGCCGCCAGTTTGTAGGCCTTTTGCTTGAGTTGGTCGAATTCCGAGACAAAGAACTCGGAGAGGTACCGGCGGGCCAACTTTTCCATCTCTTCGTCGGAGATGGAGGTACACCGCCCGGCCTCGTACATTTCCATGATGCGTTTGAAGATATTGGCCACTCCGGGGTGGTTCTTGTCCACGGCGCGTTCGCCTTCCAGTTGCAGGCGGGTATTGAGCCAATGGACGATGCCGGCCTTGCCGGACTTGTCGGTGATGGTGATCTGGACGGGCCGGTTCAGGATCCTGGTGGTATCGAAGGCATTGTAGATCTCCTCGTTCTTGAGGAGGCCGTCGGCGTGAATACCGGCGCTGGTGTTGTTGAAGTTCTTGCCCACGAAGGGGTAGTTGGGCGGGATGTGATAATGCAACTCCCGCTCGAAGTATTCGGCAATCTCCGTGATCACGGTGGTGTCGATGCCGTCGGTGGCGCCCCGCAGGGAGATATACTCAATGAGCATGCCCTCGATGGGGGCGTTGCCGGTGCGCTCCCCGAACCCCAACAGGGCGCCGTTCACCGCGCCGCAGCCGTAGAGCCAGGCGGTGACGCTGTTGACCAGGACCTTGTGGAAGTCGTTGTGGCCGTGCCACTCCAACAGGTGGCCGGGCACGCCGGCATCGTCAATCATGGCCCGCACCAGCCGGGGGACGCTCCGGGGCAGGGCGGCGCCGGGATAAGGCACACCGTAGCCCATGGTGTCGCAGAGACGGATCTTGATGTCGATGCCGCTTTCCTCCCTCAGCTTCATCACCTCGAGGGCGAAGGGGACGCAGAAGCCGTGAATATCGGCCCGGGTGACGTCCTCGAAGTGGCAGCGGGGGGTAATGCCCATATCCAGGGCAGCCTTGACGATGCCCAGGTAGTCCTCCAGGGCCTTCTTCCGGTGCCACTTCAGCTTCAGGAAGATGTGGTAATCGGACACCGAGGTGAGGATGCCGGTCTCGGTCAGGCCCATGTCTTTCACCAGGGCCAGGTCCGAGGCGTGGGCCCGGATCCAGCCGGTGATCTGGGGAAATTCATAACCCCGCTCCCGGCAGCGTTCCACGGCCTCTTTGTCTTTGGCGCTGTAGAGGAAAAACTCACTCTGGCGCACGATCCCCTGGGGACCCGACAGACGGTGGAGCATGTCAAAGATATCCACGATCTGGCCTACCGTATAGGGGGGCCGGGCCTGCTGCCCATCCCGGAAGGTGGTGTCGGTGACCAGCATCTCCTCGGGGGGCTGGGGCATGACGAACTTGTAGTCGAAGTCGATGCGGGCCACTTCCGTATAGGGGAAGATGTTCCGCATCAGGTTGGGCTCAGGCACCTCCTGTAACCGATAATTCCAAAAGGAGGAGTGCTCATGATCCAATAACCGGCGTTCTTTGTTCCAGCGAGACATTTTCTTGCCACCTATTTATCAGTTCTCAGTTGTCAGTAGTCAGTGGTCAGTTAACAAGTTCAAGGCCATCAGGGAACTACACTGACCACCGGCCACTGACAACTGGCCACTATTCATGCTATTCTTCCAGCCTCAGACCCAGCTCCAGCAGTTGTTCCGGGCCCACCCGGGACGGGGCCTTGGTCACCAGGCAGGCGGCCTTCTGGGTCTTGGGGAAGGCGATCACCTCCCGGATGGAGCGGGCCCCGCAGAGGATGGCCACCAGGCGGTCGAAGCCGAAGGCCACGCCGCCGTGGGGGGGCGCGCCGAATTCCAGGGCCTCCAAGAGAAAGCCGAACTTTTCGTCCGCTTCCGCGGGGGTGATGTTCAGCGCCTCAAAGACCGTTTGCTGGATGTCCCGGCGGTTGATGCGGATGCTGCCGCCGCCGATCTCCACGCCGTTGAGCACCAGGTCGTAGGCCCGGGCCCGCACCTTTCCCGGGTCGGTGGCCAGCAAGGGAAAATCTTCCTCCTTGGGGGCCGTAAAGGGGTGGTGCATAGCCACGTAGCGGCCCGCCTCGATGTCGTACTCCAGGAGGGGAAAGTCGGTGACCCACGCCAGGTGGTAGATGTCCTCGGGGATCAGTCCTTCCCGCTCGGCCAGGTGGAGCCGCACCTGCCCCATGGCGGTGCAGGCCACGGCCGGGACATCGGCGACAAACAGGATCAGGTCGCCTTCCCGGGCTGCCAGGCGGTCGCCGATGGCGGTCTTGATCCCGGCAGGGAAATATTTGGCCAGGGGGGACTGCCAGCCCTGGCTCTGGAGCTTCACCCAGGCCAGACCCCGGGCCCCGTAAACCCCGGCCAGGTCGATGAGTTCGTCCAGTTCCTTCCGGGAGAGTTTGCCCAGGCCCGGGCCGCCCAAGGCCTTGACGATGCCGCCCTGGTCCACCACCTCCCGGAACTGGCGAAACTCCGCTTCCCGCACCAGGTCGGTGACGTCTTGGAGTTCCAGGCCGAAGCGGGTGTCCGGCCGGTCCAACCCGAAGCGGTCCAGGCACTCCTGGTAGGTGAGGCGGGGGAAAGGAGTGGTCAGCTCCAGGCCTTTCAAGTCTTTGAAAAGGGCATGGATGAGCCCCTCCACCACCCGGTAGATGTCCGCTTCAATGATGAAGGCCATCTCCAGGTCGATCTGGGTGAATTCGGGCTGGCGGTCGGCGCGCAGATCCTCATCCCGGAAACAGCGGCACAATTGATAGTAGCGGTCCAGGCCGGACATCATCAAGAGCTGTTTGAAGAGCTGGGGCGACTGGGGCAGGGCGAAGAAATGCCCCGGCTGCACCCGGCTGGGCACCAGGTAATCCCGGGCCCCTTCCGGGGTGCTCTTGGTGAGGATAGGAGTCTCCACCTCGATGAAGCCCTGGCCGTTGAGATACTGCCGGGTCACCTGGGCGGCCCGGTGCCGGAAGAGGAGGTTTTGCATGACGCTGGGGCGCCGCAGGTCCAGGTAACGGTAGCGCAACCGCAGGGCCTCGGAGATGTCCACCCGGTAGTCTTCCAGCTCGAAGGGCGGGGTCTTGGCGGCGTTCAACAGGCGCAGTTCTTCCACCAGGACCTCGACCTCCCCCGTATCCAGATTCGGATTGATCATGTCCAGGGGGCGCAGGTTCACGAGCCCCCGCACCGCGATGACGTACTCATCCCGGAGCACCCCGGCCTTGAGGTGGGTGTCGGGATTGACTTTCGGGTTAAAGACCACCTGGGTCAGCCCCTCCCGATCCCGCAGGTCCACGAAGATGAGGCCGCCGTGGTCACGCCGGCGCTGCACCCAACCCATGAGCACCACTTCGACGCCGTCATCCGTGGCCCGCAGGGCATTGCAGAAATGAGTGCGGCTTAACCCCTCAAGCGAATCAAAC
>JBAVUP010000031.1:0-8623 GCA_049696835.1 Desulfobaccales bacterium | reverse complement strand
GCCGACGTCCGGCCTACAGCGGGTGATCCAGGACATCAGTGATGCCTTACAAGAACTCAAAACCGCGGTGAAAGAAACTCATCTCCCGCCGGAGCCGGACACGAGATCGGCTGAAATTCCGCCGGATTCTCAGGATAGGCGTTATCGGAACCTGTTTGAGTGGGCCCCGGAGGGCTTTCTGGTAACCGATGCCGAGATGATTATCCAGGAGGGCAATCGGGCGGCCGCCGCCATGCTCAATGTGAACCAGGAATTCCTCCGGGGGAAGCACTTGCCCCGCTTCTTCGTCGAAGAAGATCGCGCCGCTTTACAGGTCACGGTAATCCACTTGCGGCGGGGGGGGGAGAAGCACAACTGGGAATTGCGCCTGCAACCCCTGGACCGCGACCCCCTGCCGGTGTCCATCAATGTCAGGTCCCACCGGGATCTCCGTGAGGAGCCGCTGTGCATGTTGTGGCTGCTCCGGGACGTCAGTGAGCGCCAGGCCGAAGCAGAGACCCTGAAATCTTTGCTCAGCCAAATAAGAACCAGTTTTCACGGCGTCGTCGAGGCCTTTGCCGCGGCGGTGGAGATCAAAGACCCCATGACCTCGGGACACCAGAAGCGGGTGGCGCAACTGGTGATGGCCATCGGCCGGGATATGGGTTTTTCCCTCCACCGGCTGGAAGGCCTTCAGGTCATGGGATTGCTGCACGATATCGGCAAGATCGTCGTGCCCCTGGAGATCCTCAGCAAGCCGGGCTTGATCAGCAACCTGGAATCCGAGATTATCAAGACCCATTGTCAGGCAGGCTATGAGCTTTTGCAGGGGATAGAATTTCCCTGGCCGGTACAACAGGCCATTTTGCAGCATCATGAGAGATTGGATGGTTCGGGCTACCCCGCGGGCCTGACGGATGCGGATATTATCCTGGAAGCCAGAATCTTGGGGGTGGCGGACGTGGTGGAGGCCATGGTTTGCCCCCGGCCGTATGGTCCGGCCCAGGGTATCGACCGGGCCTTGCAAGAAATTACGCAACGGGCGGGTATTCTCTATGACCCGGATGTCGTGAATATATGCTTAAAATTATTCGTAGAAAAAGGTTTCAGGTTCGATTGACCAGACGAGCAGCGTGGCTGGTAAGCGCCAGGTCGGAGTGGCCGCCAGCCCCTGACGGCCCCCAGAAGCGTGGATGACATGCCCGACAAACCGGTGATCAAAGACCTGGATGCAGTCTTGACCAAATTAGAGCGGGAGTGGCAGGAATTGGTCAGCCTCCTCAAGAGCCGGGTTTCGCCGCAGACCCGGGTCATCGAGGCGGAAAAGATTTTGCTCCGGGATGCCGCCGGCGCCTATCGCGGGAGAATCAGCGTCACCGAGAATGGTTCGGCCGGTCTGTTTCTGACCGACCGCGAGGGCCAGACCTGGGCCCGCCTGGGGATTAATCAGGATGGCGAGGCCTTTCTGGAGCTCAAAGATAAGCACGGCGAAATCAGCTACCGGGTGCCGGTGGCTCCCTTAGCCCCGCAACCCAAACCTGAGCCGCCGGCCGCGCCGCCAGGCGACCTGGAGCCTCCGGGGATTGTGCTGCCGCCCATCGTGTTCGCCCTGACCCCCGCGGAGGAGCAGGGCGCGGCGGAGGCCCCCCCCGGCTCTGAGCCGGAGCCGCCACTTGCGAGCCCCGGCCCTGACCCGGTCGGGGATCGCCTGGAGAAGTTGGCGCGTCAATATCGGCGCCAGAGGTTTTTCGGGTGGCTCACCCTAGGGGTGCTGGTGGTGCTCCTGGCCGGCCAGGCCTTCCTGCTGAGCCGCTTCACCCTGGGCCGGGGGGCGCTGGAGGTGGAAAGCCTGGCGGTGCGCGACCGCCACGGCATGCTCCGGGCCTGGCTGGGAGAGGAAGACGGCAAGGTGCACCTTAACCTGTGGGACCAGAAAGGGAAACACCGCGCCACCCTGGGTCTGGGGACCGAAGGCACCCCCGACCTGACCTTTTATGACCAGGGCCGGCCCCGGGCCGAGCTGCAACTCGGGCCCGACGGCGAACCGCATGTCAAGCTCTGGCCCCAGCTGAATCGAGAGGGCCGGCGAGAGATCAACACGCCCCGGGATCCTCATAACCAGGCGGCCCAGATGGGCGTCACGCCGGGCTCGGAGGAAGACACCGTGTCCAGCGCCCTGGCCGGCCGGGAGGAGATGGCCAGAGACCAGGGAACCGAGGCTGAGGCGGTTTACGTGGGTTCCAAAACTTCTAACAAGTATCATTACCCTGGCTGCAAATGGGCCAGGGAGATAAGGCCGGAAAAATTGATAAAGTTCAAGTCGGCGCAGGATGCGCTGGAACATCATTATATTCCGTGTCCCGTGTGCAAGCCGCCGCGTTCCGATTAGGACCGGCCCCCGGGCTACGGCCGTGCCGAGCCCCTGGGAACATGATCACGCCAAAGCAGGCAGGATGCCACCATGAATCAAGGCAGAGAAATACGGACGCAAGAAGCTGAGGAGTCGGGCCTCTGGTTGGAATTGGAGGGGCCGACTGGCCACAGCGGCCAGCGGGTGCCGGTGATGGTGCGGACTCTGGCGGCCAACCTGGTTACCCTGGAAATGAGCCCTACCAGGTTTCGGCCCTTAGGGGATGACCTCAAGGGCCGCAAAGGGAGGCTGCGCCTGGCTGCCGGGGAGGGAACCGTGTCCCTCGTATTCGACGGCATCGTCACCTCGACCGGGTTCGTGGCCAACGGACGGCCCAAAGCCACTCTCGGATTAAAATTGACCCGCCTTAACCAGAAAGGCCGCCGGACCCTGGAAAACTTGATCCCCCATACCCATAGGGACCTCCAAGTCCTGTGGACCCGGTGGGACGAAGCCCACCGGAGCCAGCCGCTGCGCCTGACCTCGACCAACTTCTTTCTCGGGATTTCAGTCCTGATCATGGCAGGTTGCCTCGTATCTCTCACGGGCTTCTCATTTTCGCATAAATTGGGAAACGGCTTGATATTCGCCGGCAGTGTCATCGGCATCGCCTACTGCCTGAAATTTATTCGCCAACGGCAGGCGGCTGCCGGCCAGAAAAAAGAGTCCGGTGCGCCCTCCGGAGGAGAGACCCTGCCGGAAAATGAGCCCGGGACTCCCTGAGGCGGACCCGGCCCTCGGGGAACCGCTCCACCCTGGTTGAACCCCACCTGATTAGCCCAAAAGCGCCCCACTAACCCGGACCGGCGCCGATGGCGCCCGGAAGTGAACGCCGCTCCGCCGTCGGGAAGTTATCCCCCTTTTTCCTTGCCAGATACCGCACCCATCAGATAACTTTATATCTTTAAAGGCCCCAGTCCGGGGCTTCATCCCCGAAGCTGCGGCCTGACCTGCGGGAGCGCCATGGGCAGCCTGAACGACCTCATCCAGTTCATCTTTGCCGGGTTGACCGGCGGGGCCATCTACGCCCTGGTGGCCCTGGGGTTCGGGGTGGTGCACAACACCATGGGGATCGTCAATTTCACCCAGGTGGATTTCGTCTCCCTGGGGGGCATGCTCCTGTACAGCGCCCTGCTCGGCGCCGGGCTGCCCATGGCCCCGGCCCTGCTGGCGGCGGTGGCGGGGGTAACCCTGGTGGCCATGCTGGTGGAGGTGGTGGGCATTGGCCCGTCCCGCTCCGACAGCCACCTGGTGCTGATCTTCCTGACCATCGGCCTCTCCATTATCCTCCGGGGGGCCATGACCGTCATCTGGGGCAAGGATCGCATGGCGGTGCCGTCGCTGTCCGGGGAGGCGCCGGTGCATCTGGCCGGGGCCACCATCCTGCCCCAGACCTTATGGATCCTGGCCCTCACCGCGGTGGCCATCATCGGCCTGGTGTTGTTTTTCCGCAAGACTTCCATGGGCCTGGCCATGCGGGGGGTGGCGGCCAACCCCGAGGCCGCGGCGGTGGTGGGGCTCAAGGTCTGGCGGGTCAAGGCCATGAGCTTCGCCCTGGCCGGGGCCCTGGGAGGGTTGGCCGGCTGCCTGGTGACCCCCATCACCACGCTCTCCTACGACGTGGGGGTGCTTTTGGGCCTCAAGGGCTTTGCCGCCGCCATCCTGGGGGGCTTCGGCTCCTTCCCGGGGGCCATCCTGGGGGGCCTCACCCTGGGGCTGCTGGAGTCCCTGGGCGCGGCCTACATCAGCAGCGCCTATAAAGACGTCATCGCCTTCATCGTGCTCTTGCTGGTTTTGTTCATCCGGCCCCGGGGACTCCTGGGGAGAGATGGGTAGGGGAGGGGAAATGCTTTCTTAAGGGAGAGGGCCAAGGGCTAACGGCCCCGTGGAGGCCGGGGTTACGATCGCTACGTCCTATCCCGGCACCATGGCTCGGAGTCATGTATTTCCCCCCTTTTCTAGAGGGGGGATTAAGGGGGGATTATAAGGTGTGCTGTCTTACAATAAGGGCCTTAAGAACTATGCCAGGGCGCTGCGCCATAACCTGACGGAGGCCGAAAGCCATATTTGGCTCAGGCTCCGGAAAAGACAGCTAAAAAATTGCCAATTTTACCGGCAGAGGATTATTTGCAACTATATCGTGGACTTTTATTGTCCCGAGGCCAAGTTAGTAATTGAAATTGATGGGGGTCAACATTATTCGGAACCAGGGATGGCCGAGGATGCCATGAGGGACCGCCACCTGGCGGACTTGGGACTCAAAGTTTTGAGGTTTTCCGCCAGGGAAGTCTTTGAGAATACCGCGGGGGTATTGGAGAGGGTTTATGAGTCGTTACCATAATCCCCCCTAACCCCCCTTTAGAAAAGGGGGGAATTTTTTCTGAGGATTTTTTCATATTTCACAAACAGAAATCATGAAGACGCAAACTTCGAGAAAAAATATCAGTACCCAACGCATCCTCATGGGCAACGAGGCCATGGGCCGCGGCATTGTGGAGGCCGGCTGCACGGTGGCGACCTCGTACCCCGGCACCCCGGCCTCCGAGATTCTGCAGTCCGTGGTGGTCTTCGCCCAGGAGACCGGGGCCCCCGTCTACGCCGAGTGGTCGGTGAACGAAAAGGTGGCCTTCGAAGTGGCCCTGGCCAACTCCATGAGCGGCCGCCGCTCGGCGGTCTCCATGAAGCAAGTGGGACTGAACGTGGCCTCGGACCCCTTCATGCGGGCCGCCTACCTGGGAGTCAAGGGCGGCCTGGTGGTGATTTCCGCCGACGACCCCGGGCCCCACAGCTCCCAGACCGAGCAGGACAGCCGCTTCTTCGCCATGTTCGGCAAGGTGCCGGTGCTGGACCCCGCCAGCCCCCGGGAGGCCAAGGACATGGTGGCCCAGGCCCTGGAGCTCTCGGAGCGCTTTGAACTACCGGTCATGGTGCGGCCCACCACCCGGGTGTGCCACGCCCGGCAGAACGTCCCCTGCGGACCGCCCCAGCGGCTAGCCCGCCCGGCCCGCTTCGAGAAAGACCCCCGGCGCTGGTGCGCCACCCCGCGGTTTGTCCTGGAGCTGCACCGGCTCTTGAACGACAAGATCGACCAGATTGCCGCGGCGCCGGAGTTCGCCCCGCGGCTCACCGCCGGGGACGGCTCCTATCCTGAAACCTGCCTCATCGCCTCCGGGGTGGCCTTTGCCCATACCTGGGACTGGCTGGCGGAAATGAATCTTCTAGGCAAGGTCGATTATTACCAGGTGACCATGCCGTATCCATTGCACCGGGATTTTATCCGGCAGATCAGCTCCCGGTATAACAAAATCCTGGTCCTCGAAGAAACCTATCCGGTCATCGAACTGCAAATGGCCGACGCTCGGGTCCAGGGGCGCACCTTAGGGCTGGTCCCCCGGGCCGGGGAACTCACCCCCGACGTCATCCGCCCGGTGCTGGAGACCTTTTTGGAGTTGCCGGCCCGGTCCGTGCCCGGTCCGGCCGACGGCGGCGACCGGCCCACCCTGTGCGCCGGCTGCGCCCACCGGGCGGCGTTTTACGCCATCCGGGAGAGCTTCCCGGCGGGCATCTTTCCCAGCGACATCGGCTGCTACACCCTGGGCCTGAATCTGGGGGCGGTGGACACCTGCCACTGCATGGGCGCAGGGATCAGCCAGGCCGCGGGGTTCTACCGGGCCTACACCGCCGGCGGTAGGGAGTTTCCCACCATCGTGGCCACCATCGGGGACTCCACCTTTTTCCACGCCGCGATTCCGGCCTTGCTCAATGCGGTGTTCCATGGGGCCAGATTTATTCTGGTGATCCTGGACAACGCCACCACGGCCATGACCGGCCACCAGCCCACCCCCCAGGTGGGGCGCACCGCGCTGGGGGAAGAAGGCCGGCCGGTGCTCATCCCCGATCTGGTGCGGGCCTGCGGCGTCGGGTTCCTCAGGGAGGCCGACCCCTACGACCTGCCGGCCTTCATGGACCTGCTGCAGGCCGCGGACGGCTACTGCCGTAGCCCCGAGGGCGGGGTGGCGGTGGTCATCGCCAAACACCCCTGCCTCCTGGACCGGGAAGCCCGGCGGTCCCAGACGGTTTACAGCATGTGCGTCACCGAAGATTGCACCGGCTGCCGCCACTGCCTGGACGACTTCGAGTGCCCGGCCCTGACCCTGGATGAGACCGATGGCCGGGTGGTGATCGACGGGGTCCGCTGCGTGGGCTGCGGCGTGTGCGTCCATGTCTGCCCCGAGGGGGCCATCACCGCGAGGCAGAAGGGGGGGGCATGAAACAGCAGATCATCGTCAGCGGGATGGGAGGGCAGGGGGCCCTCACCCTGACCCGGCTGTTGGCGGAGGCCGCCGCGGTCGCGGGGCTCGAAGTCATCACCTCCGAGACCCACGGCATGGCCCAACGGGGCGGCACGGTCATCTCCATGATCAAGGTGGGGCCGTTTAAGGGTCCCCTGATCCCCGCGGGGGAGGCGGATACGGGGCTGTTCTTGCACTACAAGAACCTGGCGGTGCACCGCTTCTATATGAAGCCGGGGGGGAGGGTGTTTGTCAATACCGCAAGTCCAGGCGATTACCTCCACGTGGACGCCCGGTCCCTGGCCGGGGAACAGGGCCTCCCCCCCGTGGCGGCCAACCTCATCCTCCTGGGGTACGCCGCCGGCCATGGCGGGTTGTTTGCCGCACCGCAGTTCCTGGTGGAGGTGATGGCGGCCAAGACCCCCGAACGCTTCCGGGAAGACAGCCTGCGGGCCTTTCAGATCGGCCTAGCCGCGGCCGCATGATGGTAAGCTAATACCTAAATGTTTGACGTTACTCATTGTTTGGAAGAGGTTTTATTCCCCCCCTTTTCTAAAGGGGGGTTAGGGGGGATTTTGTAACCATCTGAAAATCCCCCTAAATCCCCCTTTTTCAAAGGGGGACTTTATCCATTTCTGATCAATGAGCCGGCTCGTAATTCATTGCGCTGATTTTTGTAACCAAGTATTAGATAAGGTCGATAGGAGACTTTGATGAAAGAATGTCCCCGGCACCAGGATAATTTGGCGAAATGTAACTGTACCTATGAACCCTGCGAACGCAAGGGTATCTGCTGTGAGTGCCTCCACTACCACCGGGCCTCCGGGGAGTTGCCGGCGTGCTACTTCACTCCGGAGGTGGAGCGCACGTATGATCGCAGCATTTCCCGGTTTTTAAAGTCCCATACATAAGCTTGTGAACTCTGGCCATGCAGGGTTGGGAGAAAGCCAAATTTTTTGTTATCCGCCACCACACCGGGCTCAAGGTGTGGGGGCTGGCCGTGGTCCTGGCCCTCACCCCCCTGGTCATGCCCAATCCCTATGACCTGGGCATCCTCAACCTCATCGGCCTCTACGTCATCGTCGTCCTGGGGCTCAACCTGTTCATCGGCTTCGCCGGCCAGATCTCCTTGGGGCACGCGGCGTTTTTCGGCCTGGGAGCCTATGGCTCGGCCATCCTCACCGCCACGTACAACGTCCCGGCCTGGCCGGCCATGATGCTCACCGCCGCGGCCATGGCGCTGGTGGCCCTGGTGATCGGGGTGCCGGCCTTGAGGCTCACGGGCCACTACCTGGCCATGGCCACGCTGGGATTCAACTACGTGGTGGACAGCATCTTCGTCCAATGGGACACGGTCACCGGCGGGCCCAGCGGCCTTTCCGGAGTGCCGCCCCTGTCCATCGGGGGCCTGGTCTTCGACAGCGACCTTAAGTTTCACTACCTGGTCTGGACCTTTGCCCTGGTGGCCCTGACCCTCTGCCTTAACCTGGTCCGGAGCGGGGTGGGGCGGGGCCTGGCCGCCCTGGCCCAAGATGAAGTGGCCGCCTCCGCCCTGGGGGTGGACGTGCGCCGCCAAAAGATCGCGGTGTTTGTCCTCTCCGCGGTCTTCGCCTCGGTGGCCGGCAGCCTCTACGCCCACTACTTCGGCTACGTCAATCCGGAGGCGTTCAGCATCTTCAAGTCCCTGGACCTGGTCATCATGGTGGTGGTGGGCGGCATGGGCTCCATCTGGGGCACCCTGTTCGGGGCCGGGTTTATCACCATCCTGCCCCATTTCCTGGGGTTTCTGGAAACCTACACGGATATCATCCACGGCTTGATTCTCGTGGTGATCCTCCTCTTTTTGCCCCAGGGGTTCGTGTACGGACTGGTGGATATGATCCGCACCCGCTGGGCGCGGCGGCGGTTGGCGGCGGAAAGCCGGGGTGAGCTGTGAATTGGG
>JBAVUP010000030.1:0-15921 GCA_049696835.1 Desulfobaccales bacterium | reverse complement strand
GGAACCACGCGGCCATGATCGAAATGCGGGAAGGCCGCGGCCCCATCATGATGCACACCGACAAGGCTATGAAGGCCCTGGCGGAGGTCCTCTCCAAGAAAGAGCTCAAGCATCTGGAAGCCGAAGCCTGGGAAGACTTTCTGGATATGTCCATCTCCGCCGCCTGCCTGTGGGCCTCCTTCAACATGGAGCCCGACAAGATGCCGTCGGAGATCATCCCCTCCGAGCCTTACCTGCTGGGTTCGCATGCCGGCTGCGCCGGTCTGTGGGTCTCCGGTCCCGCCAAGAACTATATGGGCGCGCCCGACAGCTGGTTCTGGGGCTATGACCGCATGACCACCGTTGAAGGCCTGTTCACCGCCGGTGACGGCGTCGGCGCCTCCGGGCACAAGTTCTCCTCCGGGTCCCACGCTGAAGGCCGCATGGCCGCCAAGGGCGCCCTGGCCTTCATCCTGGACCACAAGAACGACAAGCTGGAAGCGGCGCAGAACATCGACGAGGTCATCGCCGAGATCTACCTGCCCTTCGAGATCTTCGAGAAGTACAAAGGCTACACCTCGGCGCCGGAGATCAACCCCAACTACCTGATGCCCAAGCAGGTCCAGACCCGCTTGCAGAAGCTGATGGACGAGTATGTCGCCGGTTGCTCCACCATGTACATGTGCAACAAACCGAGCCTGGAAGAAGGCCTGAAGCGCCTCACCCTGCTGAAGGAAGACGCGACGCGGCTGGCCGCCAGGGATCTGCACGAACTGATGCGGGCCTGGGAACAGTATCACCGGATTCTCTCCGGTGAGGCCCACCTGCGCCACATCCTGTTCCGGGAGGAGAGCCGTTATCCCGGTTACTACTACCGCTCCGACTTCCTGAGCATCGATGACAGCAAGTGGAAGGTGTTCACCATCTCCCAGTACGACAAGAACACCAACGAGTGGAAGTTTGAGACCGAGCCTTACAAGCAGCTGATTAAGTAACAGCGGCTGGGTTCCGGGGCTTCGGGTGATCCCGAAGCCCCGGGCTGTTTTTTGGCCGTGGTCTCAGGCCCCCCGGCCAGCCACGGCCAATTTTTTGAGGGATGCATCACCATCCCCCCACCAGAGCGACGTTTTTCCTTGAACCCATATTCACAATGTATTATAGAAGGAGAAAGTGGGTCTCAGGGCCTGGGCCGGAGCCGAGACTCGGCCGAAGCTCTGGATCGCTTCAACGTCCCCAAGGAGGACTTGTGTGAACGCCGATAACAAAATTCTGGTCATCGGGGGAGGCATGAGCGGCCTCACCGCAGCCCTGGAGGCGGCGGAAGCCGGGTCTCAGGTGATCATCACCGAGGCGGCCCCCTACCTGGGCGGCCGGGTTGCCCAACTCCACCGATACTTCCCCAAGCTCTGCCCTCCCACCTGCGGTTTGGAAATCAACTTTCGCCGGATCAAAGAAAATCCCCGCATCAGCTTTTACACCATGGCGGAAGTGACCCAGGTCAGCGGCAGCGCCGGCAATTTCGACGTCACCGTGAAGGTGCACCCCCGCTACGTCAATGATCGCTGTGTAGCGTGTCATGCCTGTGCGGAAGCGTGCCCCCAGTGGCGGGTGAATGATTTCAACTACGGTCTGGACAAGACCAAAGCGGCCTATCTGCCCTATGATATGGCCTTTCCCTTCCAGTATGTCATCGACAAGAGCGCGTGCAGCGGCGACTGCGGCCAGAAGTGCCTGGAGGCCTGTAAGTATGACGCCATCGAACTGCACATGAACCCCCAGACCTTGAATTTTAACGTGGGCGCCATCATCATCGCCAGCGGCTGGGAACTTTACGACGCCACCAAGATGGACAATCTGGGGTTCGGCCAGGTGGCCAACGTCGTCACCAACATGCAGATGGAGCGCCTGGCGGCCTCCAACGGCCCCACCGGCGGCCAGATCCTGCGGCCCGGCGACCAGCAGCCTCCCAAAAAGGTAGCTTTTGTGCAGTGCGCCGGCTCCCGGGATGAAAACCACCTGCCCTATTGTTCCTACATCTGCTGCATGGCCTCCCTGAAACAGGCCACCTACCTGCGGGAGCAATACCCGGAGGCCGAAGTGTATATCTTTTACATCGATATCCGCACCCCGGGCCGCTACGAGCAGTTTTACTGGAAGGTCCGGGACGATGAGAATGTCCATCTGATTAGGGGTAAGGTGGCCAAGATCACCCAGGAACCCGGGACCGACAACGTCGTGGTGGTGGCGGAAAACACCGCCACGGGAGACAAGGTCAGCATGGTCTTCGATATGGTGGTCCTGGCGGCGGGCATGGTGCCCTCCACCAAAGCCTCACCCTTCCCCCTGCCGTTGTCTTACACCCCGGATGGCTTTGTCATTCAGGACCTGTTGCCGCCGGGAGTCTATGCGGTGGGAACTTTGAAGGGCCCCCTGGACGTGACCAAGTCGGTGCAGGATGGCACCGGGGCCGCCCTTAAGAGTCTCATCGCCCTGGGCAGGAGGTCATGATGGAAATGGAAAAGAAATACGGAGTCTATCTGTGCAAGGGCTGTGGCATCGCCGAGGCCATCGATTTTGAGAGCCTCACCAAGGTGATCAAAAAAGAAGGGAAAATCCAGCACATCAAGGAAGCTGACATCCTGTGCAGCCCCGAGGGCCGGGCCTTGATCCTGGAAGACCTCAAGCCGGAAGGCGAAGGCATCAATGCCATCGTCGTTGCGGCCTGCTCGCCCCGGGTGAAATACGAAGAGTTTGATTCTCCCAATGTCCTCGTGGAGCGCTGCAACATCCGGGAGCAGGTGGCCTGGACCCAGGAACCCAACAACGAGCACACTCAGGCCTTGGCGGAAGACTATCTGCGCATGGCCTGCGCCCGGATCAAAAAGGCGGAGATGCCGGAGCCGTACGAGACCGAATGCGACAAGACCATCCTGGTCATCGGCGGCGGCGTCACCGGCTTGAGCGCCGCCCTGCAAGCAGCCAATAACGGCTACGCGGTGGTCCTGGTGGAGAAAGAGGCGCAACTGGGCGGGTTCGCCGCCAAGATGTACCGGCAGACGCCCTTCAGCTACCCCTATACCACCCTCCAGGAGCCGGTGGTCTTCAAGCAGATCCAGGAAGTTCAGAACCACCCCAAAATCAAAGTGATGACCGCGGCGACGCTCGAGACCCTCGATGGGCAGCCGGGTCTGTTGGACGCCACCATCAAGGTAGGCGGCGACGTGGAGACTTTGAGGGTGGGAACCGTGGTGGTCGCCGCGGGGTGGAAGCCCTATGATGCCACCAAGCTCACCAAGCTGGGCTACGGTGCCTCCAAGGACGTGATCACCAACATCGAGATGGAGGAGATGGCCAAAGCGGGCAAGATCGTGCGGCCCTCCGACGGCAAAGTTCCCGACTCGGTGGCCTTCATTCAGTGCGCCGGTTCCCGGGACCCGGAACATCTCCCCTACTGCTCCGACTTCTGTTGCATGGCCTCCCTGAAGCAGGCCCTGTATGTCCGGGAGCAGAACCCCAATGCCACGGCCATGATCCTCTACAAGGACATCCGTACTCCGGGGCAAATGGAGCTGTTCTACAAGGAGGTCCAGAGCGATCCCGGCGTCATGCTCACCAAGGCGGAAATCGCCGGCGTGAGCCTGGGTGATGGGGGCAAGGTCCTGATCAGCGCCACCGACACCTTGCTGGGCGACAACGTGATGTTCGAGGCCGACCTGGTGGTCCTGGCCACCGGCATGGTTCCCGCCACCGCGGACGAAGCGGTGCTCAACCTCAACTACCGTCAGGGGCCGGGGTTGCCTGACCTGGAACTGTTCAGCGGCTTCGCCGATTCCAACTTCATCTGCTTCCCCTACGAAACCCGGCGGACCGGTATTTACGCCGCCGGCTGCGTCCACCAGCCCATGAACATGGCTATGGCCATCGAAGATGGCGTGGGCGCCGCCTGCAAAGCCATCCAGGCCGCGGAGCATGTGGCCGCGGGGATGGCGGTGCATCCCCGGGCCTGGGACATTACCTTCCCGGACCCCTTCATGCAGCGCTGCACTTCCTGTAAGCGGTGCACCGAGGAATGTCCCTTCGGCGCCATCGAAGAAGATGAAAAAGGTACGCCCTTTTTCAAGATCAACCGCTGCCGCCGTTGCGCCACCTGCATGGGGGCCTGCCCGGAGCGCATCATCTCCTTCAAGGACTACAGCGTGGACCAAATCGGCTCCATGCTCAAGTCCCTGGATGTCCCGGAAATCGAGGATGAGGACGATCCGCTGGCGCCTCTCCGGGTCATCGGCCTGGTGTGCGAAAACGACGCCTACCCGGCCCTGGACGCCGCGGCCAAACACAAGATGCGCCTGAACCCGATGATCCGCTTCATCTCGCTGCGCTGCCTGGGGTCCTTCAACATGGTATGGGTCTCCGACGCCCTGTCCCGGGGCATTGACGGCATGATCTTGCTGGGGTGTAAATCGGGGGACGACTATCAGTGCCACTTCGCCAAGGGCAGTGAACTCTGCGAATACCGCTTGAGCAAGTTGTCGGAAACCCTGGACAAGCTAGGCCTGGAGTCTGACCGGGTGCAACTCTACCAGATCGCCCACTCCGATTTCGCCCGCCTGCCCAAGCTCCTTGACGATTTTGTGGCGCGGGTGCGGGAGATCGGCCCCAACCCCTTCAAGGAATTCTAGGAGGTATGATCCATGGCTGGCGAAACTCTCATTAAACCGGACCTCCAATTCGTGAAGCGGGTAATGGCCGCCGGGGGGGACACGGTCAAAAAGTGCTATCAATGTGATACCTGTTGTGTGGTGTGCAACCTCACCCCGGATCAGAAACCCTTCCCCCGGAAGGAGATGCTCCAGGCTCAATGGGGTTTGACGGATGTGCTCCAAGATCCGGATATCTGGCTGTGCCACCAGTGCAGTGACTGCACCGTCTACTGTCCCCGGGGCGCCAAGCCGGGTGAGGTCCTGGGCGTGCTCCGGCAGATGTGCATCGAGAAGTATGCCACGCCGCCGGTGGTGGCCAAGGCGGTGGGAGATCCCAAGTTTCTCCCCTTGCTCATCGCCTTCCCGATGCTGCTTCTCCTGTTCATGCTCAAGTTCACGGGGATGATTGGCGTGGGCTCTGGGCTGGCCATCCCTGACGGTCCAATCGTCTACTCCAAGATGTTCCCCACCTTCTGGTTGGTGGACCTCATCTTCGTCCCGGCCTTCTTCTTTGCCCTGGCGGTGCTGGCCAAGGGGGTGCTGGCCTTCTGGCAGGACATCAACAGCCCCAACCCCTGGCGGGTGAAGGTGGAAGGCAACCTGGTGGGCAACCTCATTGCCACCGTGAAAGATATCCTGTTTCACAACCGCTTCCGGCAGTGTGAGACGACCTATAACCGTTCCACCAACCACCTGTTTCTGGTTTTCGGGTTTATCTTTTTATTAATTGTCACTTCCTGGGGATTCCTCAATGAGTGGGTGTTGCATCACGAATCCCCGTACTTCCTCTTGTCACCTATCAAGTTGTTGGCGATGGTGGGGACCGCCGCCTTGCTCTACGGCATTTACAACCTCATCAAGGAGCGTCAGGCCAATGCCGAGAAGGCCGGCTACGGTTCCTATTTTGACTGGTTCCTGATCTACCTGATCTTCGCGGTGGGCGCCACCGGTTTACTCTCCTGGGTCTTCCGCCTGGTGAGCATCCGCATCCTGGCCTACCCCACGTACTTCCTGCACCTGACCGCGGTGTTCATGCTGTTCTTCTATGCCCCGTACACCAAGCTGGCCCACATCGTGTACCGCACCGTGGCCATGCTCCATGCCCGGATGTCAAACCGGGGCTTCTAAGGGCGGCTTCCAGCAAGTGAAACGAGGCCGGCCCCCTAAGGGGGGCCGGTTTTTTTTGAGATTTTGGCTAGGCATATACCCCACAAACTAGATTTCTTTAATTTGTGGGGTATAATCAGGATATATACCCCACAAACTTGCTTTTTGCTGATTTGTGGGGTATGCCGGCCCCCCACGGGGGACCGGTTTCTTGGTGATTTCCGGACAGAAATTTAATAGCACCCATAATCACTGCATTATGGGGATTTGTCTTTAGCCAAAATTTTGATAAGATATTGGTTGGATAAGAAAAACTGTTAAGGAGTACGACATGGTTGATTTAAACATGCGGGTGGTGGAACCCCGGAAGCTGACCACGGAGAGCCGCTTCAAGTTCCGGTGTCACCCGGGCGTGCCGTGCTTTACCGAGTGTTGCGGCAAGACCACCATCATCCTCACCCCCTATGATATCCTGCGCCTGAAAAACCGCCTCAATATGAAGGCGGTGGACTTTCTGAAACAATATACCCGGACCGAACCCCATGACAAATCGGGCCTGCCTATGGTCATCATGGATATGCCCCGGTTCGAGAACCGCTGCCCCTTTGTGCGGCCGGTAACCGGCTGCACGGTCTACCCTGATCGCCCGGCCACCTGCCGCTATTATCCCATCGGCCAGGGCACCCTGATCACCGAGGAAGGCATAGATGAATTTTATTTCTACGTCCGGGAGGAGCACTGCCGCGGTTATGAAGAAGAGGCCGAGTGGACCGTGGCCTCCTGGCGGGCCGATCAGGGCGTGGACAGGTACGACGAGATGAACCGGGAGTGGAAGATCATGATGCTGCGCCGGGCCGAAGATGGCGGGCCGGTTACGGATGAGCGGGGCAACCGGCTCTTCGCCATGGTCATGTACGACCTGGACCAATTCCGGAACTTCGTCTTCAAGAGCCGCTTCCTCACCGTCTTTAACGTTGAAGACGACGTCAAGGAGAGGATCTGGGACGATGACGAGGAGCTCCTGAAGTTCGGGTATCAATACCTCAAGAGTGCCTTAAAGATCGAGGACACCATGGAGGTGAAGCAGCCTCTGGGCCCGGGCCCCGGGGCCACCACCATGACGTTCTGAGCCTGAGCGCCCCGGGGAACCGGGGGGTTGGGGCGGGTTGATCTGCCTGAGCCTACGTCTTCGCCTGGGCTCAGTTGAGGAGGACACCTGATGGCCAGCCAAGAGATGCAAGCCGGCGCGGATGAGATTACCGAGATCTTGAAGACCTACCGGGTGGTGGCGGTGGTGGGATTGTCCAGCAATCCCGATCGGCCCAGCCACCAGGTGGCCCGCTATCTGCAAGAGCATGGCTACCGGATTATTCCGGTCAACCCCGGCTGCCGGGAGGTTTTGGGGGAAACCTGTTACGCCCGTCTCGGCGATATCCCCTTCCCCGTGGACGTGGTGGACATCTTCCGCAACGTGGAAGCCATTCCGGCGATCGTGGATGCGGCCATCACCGTGGGAGCCAAGGTGGTGTGGATGCAGCAGGGCCTGGAAGAACCCCAATCGGCCAGTAAGGCCAGGCAGGCCGGTCTCCGGGTGGTCATGAACCGCTGCATAAAGATCGAACACGGCCAGCGACATCTTTAAGCCCGGGTGAACCGGGGGGTCCGCCCACCTGGATGCCGCCAAGGAGTTTTAACCTCATGGAATCGACCCTGTTCAACAAGAATGGCAAGGCCGTGGCCTATATCGCCGATGACGGCGAGACCGTTTACCTGTGGGATGGCCGACCCGTGGCCTATATCTATGAAGACCGGGTGTACGGCTGGAACGGGAAGCCGTTGGGGTGGTTTGTGAATGGCACGGTGTTTGACATCTATGGCTTGCGGTCCGGTTTTATCAAGAGTAAGTCCCCCATAGCCACGGAGATGGAGCCGCTCAAAGCCGCCAAGCACCTCAGAACGGCCAAAGGCAAGCGACAATCCCGGGTGATCAAACCGGTTCTGTGCTATGGCTACTCCAACAACTCTTTGGAAGATCTCCTGGAAGCCGGATTGAGGCGCTGAGCCTGACGGCGCCGGTCTGACCGGCCATTTCCCCCCGTGCCGCCGGAGACGGCGAGTTCGATCACCCCTTCCCCCCACCAACCTGCAGCCTTATCCTGCGGTTGGCATCAGGCCGTGGTTCTGACCACCGCGTCAGCCTTTCCCGTCTCAAGCATACCGATGCCATTCCTCTTCGCCGCGCCAGAGACCTCGCGGCGGCGTCCATTTCTTGAAACAATATCTATTGAAAATCTCGAACGCTTGTCATATGGTAGGGTCTTAATCCGGGAGATCATATGACCACAGACAACCTTGAGAAGAGATATGAAAGACAAGGGCGCATCAGGCCTTGTATTCTCCAGAGGGATGATATTTACACCTTAGGGGAGATTATTCAGGAAACCTTCAGTAAGCCCGAGATCGAGAGATATTTCCGGATATCCACGACCCTCGGCCAAACCAGGGTTTTTTCCAACTCCATCGACCATCTCCTGGACCAGAAAGAATTGAGTGGCCGGGTCAGCGATCTGTCGTTTTGGATAGAAGGATTTGACCAGAAAAACCGTTTTGATAAAAATATCTTGCTCGATTTCAGCAAATATTCCGTTCAACTAAATGTTGAAGGCACCGATCCGGTGTGGGTTTACGATAAGTATAATAAGCTTACGAAATTTTTGAAGGGTAAGACTGCCTGGTATTGGCCAATTATCCTGCTGGAAAAGATTATTATATTCTTTATTACCCTGGCATTAATTAGCAATATTATTATTGCCGTTAAGAAAGGGAATCCCGCCTATTATTTAGACAAGATCGGGTTGCTGGCGGTGTGGATGTTTTTAGTCTTCTACGATACCCGGAAACTCTGGCCCTACTCCAGCATCAGATTGACCGAGGCGAGTTTTTTCCATTCCAGGGAAAATATCTTTATGCTGGCCATGATCCTGGTGATCATCCTGGCCATAGCCGGCGGGACCATCATCCCATTGCTGCGCTAAATCGCCGCGGTTGCTCCCGGCCTGGCGAATCCAGCGTTTAAGGGGCGCCGGCGGGATAAGGCCGCAGCTCGTGCCGGGGCCGGGGCCAGAGAGTCGCCGCGGCCTTTGACAGGGGATATACATGCTGGGGCGGGTGAAAAGCGGGGCCCTGTTGGGGGTGGACGCCTACATCGTCGAGGTGGAGGTGGACCTGGCCCCGGGCCTGCCGGCCTTTACCACCGTGGGGCTCCCCGAGACCGCGGTCAAGGAGAGCCGGGACCGGGTCAGGGCCGCGGTCAAGAACTCCGGCTACCGCTTCCCCGGCAACCGCGTCACTATCAACCTGGCCCCCGCCGATATCCGCAAGGAAGGCACCGGCTTCGACCTGCCCGCGGCCGTGGGGATCCTGGTCGCCCAGGGCATGGTGCCGCCCGAGGCCCCGGAGTCCTATCTCCTCTATGGGGAGCTTTCCCTGGACGGCCGCCTCAAACCCACCCGGGGCGTGCTCTCCATGGCCCTGGCCACCCGGGCCGCCAATCTCGCCCTGATCATCCCCAAGGACAACGCCCGGGAGGCCGGGGTGGTCCAGGGGATCGACATCTATCCCGCCGAACACCTCTCCCAGGTGGTGGAGTTTTTAAGCGGGCGGGAGCCCCTGGCGCTCCTGGTGCCGGAGACGCCGGCGCTTTTGGCGCCGCCGCCGGCGTACGACGAAGACTTCAGGGACGTCAAGGGCCAGGAGCCGGTGAAGCGGGCCCTGCTCATCGCCGCCGCGGGCAGCCACAACGTCCTCATGGTGGGGCCGCCCGGCGCCGGCAAGACCCTGATGGCCAAGTGCCTGCGCACCATCCTGCCGCCCTGGAGTTTTGAAGAGGCCCTGGAGACCTCCAAGATCTACAGCATCATGGGGAGATTGAAGCCCGGCCAGGCCCTGGTGCCCCGGCGGCCCTTCCGGTCGCCCCACCACACCATCTCCGACGCGGGGCTCATCGGCGGCGGCACCATGCCCCGGCCGGGGGAGGTGAGCCTGGCCCACCATGGCGTCCTGTTCCTGGACGAGTTGCCGGAATTCCGCCGCTCCACCCTTGAGGTGCTGCGCCAGCCCCTGGAAGAGGGCAAGGTGACCATCTCCCGGGCGGCCACCTCGCTCACCTACCCGGCCCGCTTCATGCTGGTGGCGGCCATGAACTCTTGCCCCTGCGGCTTTTACGGCGACCCCAAGCGGGCCTGCACCTGCTCCCCCAACCAGATCAACTCCTACCGCTCTCGCATCTCCGGCCCGCTCCTGGACCGCATCGATATCCAGGTCCAGGTGCCCGCGGTGCCGTTCCGGGACCTGGCCCAGCCGGAGCCGGGCGAAGGCTCGGTGGAGATGCGGGCGCAGGTCATGGCGGCCCGGGAAGTCCAGACGCAGCGCTTTGCCAAAAGCCGCATCTATGCCAATGCCCATATGCCGCCCCGGCTCATCAAGCAGCACTGCACCCTGCCCCCCGAAGCCCACCGGTTGCTGGAGGCCGCCATGGAGCGCCTGGGCTTCTCCGCCCGGGCCTATCACCGCATCCTGAAGATCGCCCGCACCATCGCCGATCTGGAAGGGGAGGGGACCCTGGGTCCGGCCCACGTCGCCGAGGCCATCCAGTATAGGACGATGGATCGGAAGTTTGGGTGAAAAAATATTTTCTCGTTCCCAAGTGCAACTTGGGAACGAGTTGAATCTTTTGCCGTAGGGCGGGAAAGCGAAACGCATCCCGCCTTCGGCAATTGGGTTAGACTTGACTTTTGCCGCAATATATTCGCGCTTTTGTTTCTGGCAACACTTTATTTTTCACGATCACGCTGCAGGAACGCCACGGGGAGATGGAATCATGCTAATGGCGGGATGCGCTTCGCTTTCCCGCCCTACGGGCTCTGGGCCCGGCCCACGTCGCCGAGGCCATCCAGTATAGGACCATGGATCGGAAGTTTTTGACATGATATAATTGGAGAAATGATAATGGAAGAAAAACCAATTGGACCGTGGTATAGAAATTTTGAATATTGGAACAAAATTGCATTAGATTATATAAGCGCTTACAAAAATATTCCAAAAGAATCAAAGCATCATGCAGAATTTAAGGCTTTTGCAAAATTTATGGGATACCGTTTAGTTTTTGAAAGTAATTTAATTGAAGGAGAAGGATTACCCTCTGGCGAAACAAAAAGGGTGGTTAAAGAATTCTTTCCGTCAATTCCTGATAACTATGACGCAATACGCCGACTTGCTGAATTAGAGAAAGAAATCATATCTGATTTCGACAGTCGTAGCAAGTTAAATGAGATAATTGAAATTATTGAAAAATATGGTTTAGAAAAAGAAAAAGTAATTCCAAGTATTAAATTTGCTAATAGATCGAGGGGATACATTGAAGTGATTCAACATTATTCAGCTTATTTAGAAGCCCAGATTATTGCAGTGAAATTTGAAACAAAAAGGTACAGAGATATTTTTAATAAAATAATAAAAATAATGAATCTTAAACCTAAAGATGATAATATAAAAAAATTTGAAAGAGATATGAAGAGATGGTTAAATAAAACTAAAGATAGTGAAGATTTATTTACGGAAGATGCGATAAAGAAATTACATAAGACTATTGCTTCGGGGCTTTTACCTAAAGATGCTATTGTTAAAGCAGGAGAATACAGAACCGATGAAAGAATGGTGGGAGATTTCGGTATAGTGTTCCCTGCTCATGAACTTGTACCCGAATGTATGGAAAATTTTATAAAACATGCTAATGCGTTAATTTTATCGGCCTGGAATAATGAAAGGAATATATTTGACGTTGCAGCATTGATTTCTCATGAATTTGTGAGAATTCATCCATTCCCAGATTTTAATGGAAGGATATCAAGGCTTATTCTAATGATTGTATTAATGATAAATAAAGTTCCTTTTGCTGTCACGCTTAGGGGGGACAAGAGAGGACGTAATAGATATTTAAGTTCTTTAAGGAAAGCTAATAAGAATCATATTATACCCTATGCAGCTTTGATAGCTATGAGGGTTTCAGAATTATTTAGAGAGATTGATCAAAATATTATTTTAGCTGCTTTACCATCGGTTTTGAGTTTTAAGCGATAGAATTGAAATGTGATGATGTTATTTAAGAAAATCTTTCTCTAGTTCCCAAGCTTGGCAGAATAATCTGCGTCCCCAAGCAGAAGCTTGGGGACGAGGAGAAAATGGCTATTTGCCACCTCTAGGAACGGCCCAAGCAAGGGGCGGACACGCCGGTCCGCTGGTGCGCAGGGCGCACCCTACACTGAGATCGCTGTTGCCAACTCCCGGTCTTGGCTGAAAGCTGAAAGCTCTTCTCAATCCTTCCGGTTGATCAGGGCCGCCAGGTAGCCGGCGCCGAAGCCGTTGTCGATGTTCACCACCGCGATGCCGGTGGCGCAGGAATTGAGCATGGCCAGGAGCGCCGCCAGGCCGCCGAAGGAGGCCCCGTAGCCGACGCTGGTGGGCACCGCGATCACCGGCCGGTTCACCAGCCCCCCCACCACGCTGGGGAGGGCGCCCTCCATACCCGCCGCCACGATGAAGCAGGTGGCCTCGGCCAGCAGCTCCTGGTGGGCCAGGAGGCGGTGCAGGCCGGCCACCCCCACGTCATAGAGCGCCTCGGCCCGGTGGCCCATGATGCGGGCGGTAACCAGGGCCTCTTCGGCCACGGGGATATCCGAGGTCCCGGCTGAGATTACCAGGATGAGGCCCCGGCCCCGGTCGGGAACTTCCCCCCGGGACAGGGTCAGCGCCTGGGAGTCGGGATAATAGCGGGCCGCGGGAAAGTGGGGCTGCAGCGCCGCGGCCGCCTCCGGGGCCAGGCGGGTCACCAGGATGTGGTCGGCCCTCGTGCTCAGGGACGACAGGATGCCCCGGATCTGCTCGACGCTTTTGCCCGCGGCGAACACCACCTCGGGGAACCCCTGGCGGAGCTGGCGGTGGTGGTCGACCCGGGCAAAACCCAGGTCTTCGAAGGGCAGGGTCCGGAGCCTTTCTAAAGCCGCGGCCACGGGGAGCTTCCCCTGCCGCACCTCTTCCAACAATTGTTCCAGAATTTTACTATCCATGGGTTATTCCTTCATTACAAACTTGGCGAAAGTCAAATTTGATGGGCGATGATGGATGGGAACGTAGGGGCGGTTAGCGAACCGCCCCTACCCCCCCAGATTCAATCAGCGAGCGTCAGTTTCCCCTCCCGACTCACCCGGTAAGCCCGCCCTCCCCAGGAGACCCGGTTGCCCAGGAAACTTGCCAGCCAGAGGCCGAAGGCCAGCAGGTCTTTCAGGGGCAGGAGCATAAAGGCCCAGGGGGGCAGCTCCCCCCGCAGGCAGGCCTTTTCGGAAAAAATGGCCAAAACTACCCGCAGAGCCAGGGTGGCGGCCACCGCGCCCCCGGCCCAGGGCGCCAGGTCCGTCGCCAGCAGGACGATCAGGCTTAACACCAGGGCGTGGGTGATGCCATAAGCCAGGTACCCCCCGGGGCGGCACACCCGGTAGGTCCGGGCCCACCGGAGCTGATGGCTCAGATAGGCCGCAAAACTCAAATCCGGATCAAGGGTTTCCACCACGTAGGGCAAGATCTTCACCTGGAGCCCGGTCTGGGCGATCCGCCAGCCCAACTGATAGTCGTCCGCCAAAAAATCGGCCAGGGGGGCGAAGCCGCCGATGGCGCTGAGGGCCTGCCGGGTCAGGGCCATGGTGGCCCCCAGGGCGAAGCGGATGCCTTCCACCGTGGCGGCCACGGCCACCGAAGGGATAAAATCCGCGGCGATGGTCAGGGCTTCCAGGGCGGCCCCCAAGGCGCGGGGGCGGCCGGCCCGGTACGGGCAGCTCACCAGGCCCACCCCCGGCGCTTGCAAGGCTGCGGCCACCTGGGCGAGGTAATCGGCCCCCACCTTGACATCGGCATCGGCGATCACCAACAGATCATACCGGGCCCGGGGCAGCAGCTGGCGCAGGGTGCTGATTTTGGGATTGAGACCCAGATCCTCCGAACAGATGACCACCTCCACCTCGCAGCCGGGATGGGCCGCCTGCAACTCCCGGAGGAGGTCCAGCACCGGGTTGTCGGGGTCCCGTACCCCGAAGAGCACCTGGTAAGGCTGATAATCCTGGGTGAGAAAACTCGCCAGACACTCCCCGGTCAACGCTTCCAGGCCCCTGAGAGGCTTGAGCACGGTGAGGCCGGGCCCGGTGCGCCCCGGCGGGGCAGGGGGAGAGGTGCGAAAAAACCGCCCCAGGGAGACCAGGGCCAGGAACTGGTAACACCAGGCTGCCGCCAGCAGGAGTACAATCAGATAAGCCATAGAGCCCAACAGCCTTCACGTCGCGCCGGCTGCGGCCCGCGGGCCGCGGCGGTTTCCGTACCGTCATAAAAAATTATCATACCATCTCCCCGGAAAAAAGGCAGCAGCTAGCGTCACTCGGGCCGGAAGTCCTTGCCATTGGTCAGATGCATCTTATCTTAAATTACATGCGCCGGGAGCCGCGGGGACCGAAACCTGATCCGCCCCCCCGGACCTTCCGGCCGATCATGATGAACCTCACCATCCCCAGAGGAAAGGAGACCCGTAATGGGAGAAATCAATTGGCGGGATAACTGGAACTCGGCCCAGGAAGAGGCCCAAAAAGTGGACCGCCGTATCGTCCTGGAACTGTATATGGACGGCTGCCCCCATTGCATGCGCCTGCATAATGAAACCCATGCCGACGACCAAGTGGCCCAGACCTTGAATTCTCAGTTTATTCCGGTGCGCCTGGAAGGGCGCAGCCATATGGACGTGGTGAAACAATTCAACGTCACGGGCGCCCCCACCACCCTGGTCATCGGGAAGGACGGCAAGGAACTGCACCGGTTCGCCGGTTATTACCCGCCGCAGGAATACCTGGAACAATTGCAGAAAGCCGGTTGAACCGCCTCCGGTGTCGGGGGGCCGGCTTGGCCGTCGGCCTCCGGCCCCTGCCTCCCAAAGCCCCCGGCCGGCCTCACCGGCAGCCTTTTTAGTGCAGTTTTTCTGCCTTCTTTCCGCCATTCTGAATTGCCAATCAGGGAATTTTTTAATAGACTAAGGCTGCATGTCTGACCTCGGGCCATCCGGGTTCCGGAGATCATTTCCGTGTACAAGAGGTTCCATGAGTCTTCGCATCAAGCATGGCATGACGGTATGTGTGGTTTTGGCAATGGTAGCGGTGGCAACCGGGTTTGCGGCGGGGCAAGAGGAAGGATTCGATATTTCCGCCCGCTCCTTTGTCATTATGGACGCTAAAACCGGCCAAATCCTGTTATCCCTCAACCCCCAGCTCTTTTTACCCCCCGCCAGCACTCTCAAGATCATGACCGCCATGGCGGTGGTGGAGCACCTGCATATGGACGACAAGGTGACCGTCAGCCCCTATGCGGCGTCGGCGCCGCCGTCCAAGATCGGCATCAAGCCGGGCGAAGTCTATACGGTCCGGGAGTTACTTTACGCCCTTTTGTTGAATTCGGCCAACGACGCGGCCCGGGCCCTGGCCGAAAGGGTGTGCGGCAGCGAGGGGAACTTTGCCCAAGAGCTTACCCAGGAGGTGCGGCAGTGGGGCGCCTACCGCACCACCTGCGCCACGGCCAACGGTTTGCCCGCGGACAACCAGGTCTCCACCGCCCAGGATCTGGCCCTGATGTTCCGGAGGGCCATGCAGGACCCGGAGCTGGCCAAGATCATGGAAACCAAGTATTACACCATCCAGGGCGACCGGGAACTGCGGAATCACAACCGCTTCCTCTTTACCACGCCTCTGGCGGTGGCGGGCAAAACCGGGTACACCCGGGCCGCCAAGCACACCTACGTGGGCCTGTTCAGGAACGGCGATCACGAAATCATTGTCGCCATGATGGGGAGTAAGAAAAAGTGGGCGGATTTACGCCCGTTGATTGAAAGGGGGTTTGAATTGGACGGGGCTCCCATCGCCAAACTACCCCCCGCCGAGGAGAAGCTCTATTTTGCCAAGCGCGGTAATGGGAAGGCCGCCCGAGTCTCCCGGCGGTCCGGCCACAAGCGGCGCGGCAAGGTAGTGACGGGCTCGACGGCGTCGGCGCCGGC
>JBAVUP010000029.1:0-8801 GCA_049696835.1 Desulfobaccales bacterium | reverse complement strand
CCGGTTGTCCGCCCCACCCCGACTGGATCGCCGAGGCCATCACCGCCCTGCTGGAAGGCAAGACCGCCTGGAAATTGCCCGAACGCAGCGTCTGTGACACGTGCCCCGTCATTCGGGAACAGAAGTCCGGCGGCGGCCCCGTCAAGCGCTGGCTGGAGAACATGGAATTCAACCCCGAAGAAGGTCTGGACAAGATGCGCTGCATCAACGAGCAGGGTTTCCTCTGCATGGGCCCGGTTACCCTGGCGGGTTGCGCCGGCAAGACCGGGGTGCCTCGCTGCATCCAGGCCCGCACCCCCTGCCGGGGCTGCTTCGGCCCCATCCGCAAGGGGGCTCGCCCCATGGTGGAAATGATGGGCGCCCTGACCTCGGTGGGGCTGGATCCCAAATCCCTGGTGGATCGTCGGGCCATGATGAACCGTTACATCGGCGGGCATGGTTTCCTGACGGTGCTTCCGGCGCGGCCGGCGAGATGAGGAGGAGAAAAGCATGGGAAAAGTGATCAATATTCAGCCGGTGACCCGGATCGAAGGCCACGCCAAGGTGGCCATCACCTTGGATGACGCGGGCAACGTAGCTGATACCAAGTTCCACGTCCAGACCTTACGCGGCTTTGAAAAATTCTGCGAGGGCCGCCCGGTGGAGGAAATGCCCCGGACGGTCTGCCACATCTGCGGCATCTGCCCCTGGGCCCATCACCTGGCTTCCGCTAAGGCAGCGGATGCCTGTTACGGTGTCACGCCGCCGCCGGCGGCGGTGAAACTGCGCCGCCTGATGCAGAGCATCGCCTACGTCAGCGATAAGATTCTCCACTTTTACTTCCTGGCGGCGCCCGACTTCGTCATCGGCCCCGACGCCGACTATTCCGTGCGCAACGTCGTGGGCATCGTCCAGGCCGCCCCGGACATTGCCAAGCAGGTGGTGCACATGCGCCACCTGGGGGCCCAGATCCTGGAGCACTTTGCCGGGCGGGCCATCCATCCCACCTTTGCCGTGCCGGGAGGGGTGAGCAAGCCCATGACCGAGGCCGATCGCCAGTATATGCTCCCCCTGGCGAAGGAGCTCCTGGAGTTCTCCAAGTTTTCCCTGAAGTTCGCCAAGGAAAACGTCTTCCCCAAGTATCTGGACGCCATCAAATCCATCGGCGTCATCGAAGTGGGCTACCTGGGCACCGTCACCAACGACGGCGCCCTGGACTTCTATGACGGCAAGCTCAGGCTGATGAGGCCCGACGGCTCTTATGACGATTTCGCCTATGACCAGTACGTGGACTACATCGGCGAATGGGTGGAGCCCTGGTCCTATCAAAAATTCCCCTATGCCAAGAAATGGGGCAAGCTTAATCTGGATCTGGCCAACCCCACCGGGGTTTACCGCACCAACTGCCTGGCCCGCATCAACGTGGCCGACAAGATGGGCACCCCCCTGGCTCAGAAGGAGTTGGAGGAGTTCCGGGCGGCGTTCGGCCGGCCGGCCCACCTGACCCTGCTGTATCATTACGCCCGACTCATCGAGTTGCTCCAGTGCGCCGAGACCACGGTGGAACTCCTGAATGACCCGGAGATCACCAGCAGGGATATCCGGGTGCCGATCACCCCCAGGGCCGCCCATGGCATCGGCTGCGTGGAAGCCCCCCGGGGCACCCTGATCCACGACTACACCTGCGACGACCAGGGCCTGATCACCAACCTCAACCTGATCGTCGGCACCACCCACAACGCCGCCGCCATTAACCTGTCGGTGAACCAGGCGGCCAAGCAATTCATCAAGGCCGGCAAGTATGACCAGGGAATCCTGAACAAGGTGGAGATGGCCATACGCGCCTACGACCCGTGACTGAGCTGCGCCACTCACCGCCTGGACGGCGGTGTTGCGGTCGAGATCACCTTCCTGAACCAGAAGAACGAAGTGATCGACACCCTCAGGAATTAAGCGGTCAGCCATTAACGTCGTTTTGCATTAAGGCTAATTATGGGGTCACGGGAAAAATATATTTCCTGTGGCCCCTATTTTTATTATTCTAAAATAGGTAGATTATAATAAATGCCACAAAGACCTCGCTCCCATAGATTAGAAGATGAATCCTGGAAATTTCTATCCAATCTTATGCCTGATTATTGGGTTCTCAGAAAACCGGAATCTGATTATGGGATAGATGGTCAAGTCGAAGTCTTCGATTCTTCTGGGTTATCTACTGGATTGATTTTCCTTATTCAATTAAAGGGAACAGATATTCCTGACAAAAAAAAATCGCTATCCCATAGATTTCCGGTTGATACAATCCGATACTACCGTTCTATACAGCTTCCAGTACTTCTAATCCGATACGTTTCCGCATCTAAAGAGATTTATATTAGATGGGCTCATGAAATTGCATATGGTGAATTAGGAAAGAAATCACTAAAAGTTGATTTTTATGAAGATCGTAAATGGGTAGAATTAACTCCTGATATATTGGTAGAAGAGCTGAAGATTTTTAGGCGATTGCGTGATCCTAATTTGGTATTGCCTCTAGATTTATGGCTTGACCTTCCAGGTGATCAATTCCTCTCTATCCCGATCGCAACAGTGGAATCATTAATCAAAAATGCATCAAATAATTTGTCAGAAATCATTTCATTTAGGAAAGAACTATCAAGATCAATGGTTCCAAAAATAAAAATAACAAACGAAATAATCTTAGTTGATTTTGCAGGATTTACAACTTTCAGAATATCTAACCCTATAAAATATTATATAGATAGACAAAAAGCTATTCAATATTTGGCACATGACATATTAATTATGATTGCATTTCTCTTTCATAGGCTTGGTTATAATAATATTGCTGCTGAAATTGCTTACGAACATTTTCTTTCATCAAGTTTATTAAATGATATCGGTATATTATCTGGAATCATATCATGTTTTGCGTTAAGTAAAAGGATGGACCTGGCACTAAATTTATCTGAGAGAGTTTTAGATATTTTTGATTCCCAATCATTATATATGATATTTGCCTTACCAGTATTCAAAAAGCCAATAATGACGGAACATGAATACAATTTATTTAAAAAAATTATGTTAAAAGCTATTGAGAAAACAAAAATAAAAGGTTATTGGAAAGAGGCTGCTACTTGCCATTATAATTTGGGAAATCGTATCAAGGGGGGTAGGTGGGGGAATTACTATGAGGCATTCCATCATTATAGAATGGCATCAAAATATGATCCATCTTATAGAGAAAGAGAATATTTTTGGAGGGAAATTGGAGGGATTCTATTTCTTCTTAAGAAATTTGGTTATTCAGAAAAATGCTATAGTAAAGCTTTAGAATTAGGAGCAACATTTGAATGCAAAGCGACCAGGGCGGATGCGCTTATGTTTTCAGGAAAATATAAAGAAGCCCTCGACCTTTTCAAGGAATATTCATCTGATGTTGGTAAACTTGAACCTGAATGGGCTCTAAAATCATGGGTTCTAACTGGCTTGATGAAACAATTAAGATTGGAAAGTCAGACGCGCAATTCAGAAGAAGCTATCAGACTTGCTGATATAAAAGATCTTCCTCGGGAGGAGGCAAATACAAGGCTCAATAAAGCCTTGGCTCTAGATGCCCTATGTGGTTTGGCTTGGTATAATCTCGGGCAATATAAGAGTTCAAAAAATGATTACGCCGAGGCTTCAATAGCATTTTTAATGGCTGGTATTGTTCAGCCGAATGATATTGACGCTTGGATAAATATGATAATATGTTTGTTTAACAATTCACAATATGATTTTTTATTATCTTCTATTTTATCATTTGCCTATAGGATTAATGGCGAAGATCTTATAATTAGATTGAGCCAAATAATTGAAGGTCAAACAGTTGATAATTCTAGTCAACATCAACCATTATTAATAGAATTAATAAATCTAATAGGTGAACATGCGCGCAAGCTTGGAGATGTTAAAGAGCAAAAGCCTATTCTCCGTATTTTTAGCACTGATGGAACATACCGTATAATTGGGGAAGATGCAGAATCTTCATTGGAAATAAAAGAAAAAGATCCAAACAAAAAATAACATCAAAGCTTGAAATTGTGGCGCCCTAAATTACAACTTATTTGATCTTAGTGAGGGGAGACTAGGCCATGGTTAACAAAAACGTAAGAATAAATAGGGAGTAAAAGCCACAGACATTTTTGTCGACTCAAGCCCCCGGCTAACGGTGGCCCAGGCCCTTCACCTTGCCGCCGGAGCCCTGCCCCCGCTGTTCCTTGATGAGCCTCTCCAGGCCGAACTGCTTGACCCGATAGCCGATCTGTCTCAAGGTGAGGCCCAGGTCCATGGCGGCCTGGGACTGCACCCAGCGGTTGCGCTCCAGCGCCGCCACGATTTCCCGCTTTTCCATCTCCTTGAGACGCGAGAGAAACGCCTGGTCCTCGGTGTCCACTTTGGCCCCGGCCGGGGACAGGTAAGCCGGCAGGTCCTTGAGGTCGATTTCCGCGCCTTCCACCATGATGCACAGGCGTTCCACCAGGTTCTCCATTTCCCGCACGTTGCCGGGCCAGCCGTATTCCTGCAAGACCATCTGGGACCTTTGGGTAACATAAAAACGGCGGCCGTATTCCTCCGAGACCTTGTCCAGGAAGTGGTCCAACAGGGGCGGGATATCTTCCCGGCGGTCCCGGAGCGGCGGCACCCGGATGGGAAAGACGCTGAGCAGATAATAGAGATCTTCCCGGAAGGCGCCGGCGTTGACCTGTTCCCCCAGCTCTTTGGTGGTGGCCGTAATGATCCGGACATCCACCTTTCTGGTCCTGGTGCCGCCCAGGCGCTCGAATTCCCGTTCCTGGAGAAAGCGCAAGATCTTGGCCTGCATGGCCAGGGACAATTCCTCGATTTCATCCAGAAAAATGCTGCCGCCGTCGGCCTCTTCCAGACGACCGGGCTTGGCCCGTACCGGTCCCAGGGAGATGCCCTTGTCCAGGCCGAATAATTCGGCCTCCAACACATTCTCCGGCAGGGAGGCGCAATTGATCTTGAGAAAGGGGTACTTGCCCCGGGGAGATAAGGCGTGGATCACCCGGGCGATCAGGGTCTTGCCCGTGCCCGACTCCCCCACCAGCCAGACCGGCGCCCGGACGGGAGCCACCTTTTTGATGAGTTGCTGGGCTTCGGCGATCGCCGGACTCTTCCCCACCAGGACCAAATCAGGCGATTTTTCCGAGAGTTCCACCCGGAGCGACAGATTTTCCCGGCGCAGATTTTCTTCCCGGGCCCGCACCTCGAGGTTGAGACTGACAAATTGGACGATGAGGATGGCCACGATGCTGAGAAACCGGATATCTTCCTCAAAGGAGATATCCTCCCCATAGAGGCGGTCCACGCTCAACACCCCGATGGGCGCGCCATGCAGGATAATGGGCACCCCGATGAAGGAGATCTGGCCCTTATCGATCTGGCGGGATTTGGTTTTATTCAGGAACAGGGGTTCCTGGCTCACATCGGGAACCACGAACGGTTGGGCGGTGCGGAAGATGAGGCCGGTGACCCCTTCATCCAGGCGATAGACTCCCCGCAGCCTTTCTTCGGGGCTCAGGCCATGGGAGGCGCAGATGCGCAGATGCCCGGTTTCCGGATCTTTGAGGGTGACAGTGCCCCGTTTCATGGAGAGGGAATCGGATAATATGGCCAGTACCGCTTCCAGAGCCTGATCCAGGTTCAGGGCCTGACCCACGATCTTACTAATCTCGTAGAGAACCTTTAATTCCTGCCCCGTGAGATTCGTTTCCATATGCCAATTTTGAAGCAAGAAATATGCCCGACGCGGCCGCAACCCTTGGGGGCCACCGCTATAGAGCTAACATCGTTATTTAATTAACTTTTATTACTTTTTACCGGGTTTTCGGCGTAAACTTTCTGAATCCATTTGCCACATTTTTGTCATAATTCAGATAGAGTTAAATACAATCTTGTGATGATTTCCGGCCAAACCGGGACCCGCCCACCTGCCGGGGCCGCGACGGGGCCGCTGACCTCATTCCCGCCCTAACCGGGTTTTTTCGGCCAGATATTGCCGCCGCCCCCTATCCTGCTTAACTTTACCGGTAACGGGCCCCGACGTCTCCGGGGGCGCCAACCACCTGGCAAGGGAGCTGGTCATGCTGGAAGCCAATGTCCGCAAGATTCACCGTACCGTGGGGGTCTATCTGGTGGGATTCCTGGCCCTCCAGGCCCTTACCGGCCTGTTCATCTCCCTGGGGACGTTGATGGATACCCCCAGGGAAACCTTCTGGTTTGCCGCGCTGGCCTGGATTCATCATGAATGGAATCCCGTGGGCAACGTCTATCGCATCCTGTTGGGAGCCCTGGCCACCGCTCAGGGCCTGGGCGGCCTGGTCATCTACCTGCTGATGCGCTCCCGCCTGCGCAAATCCTGATTTAAGGGGAGACGGCCACTACCGGCCTTGGTGTCTGCCGCCCTGGAATCTGGCGGGGGCGGCAACTACTCTGTGGGAGGATTACGTCATGGGATTAAAAGAGGCCTATCAAGAGAAGATTGAGGCCCAAATTAAGGAATGGAGCGCCAAGCTGCACGAGATGAAGGCCAAGGCCGATAAGGCCACCGCCGACGCCAAGATCGAAATGGATAAGCAGATCGATCACCTGCGGGCCCAGAAAGACGCAGCCCAACAAAAGCTCAACGAAATCAAAGGGACCAGCGCCGAGAGCTGGGAGGCCCTCAAAACCGGCTCGGAAAAGGCCCTGGGGGAGATGAAAAAAACCTGGGAAAGCATGAAGGCCAAATTTCATAAGGAATGAGCCGGCCCCTCATGCCGTCCGCGGTTACCCCTGGGCCTCCAGGGCCTGCCGGGCCTTGGCCTCGACCTTGCGGTTAAATTTCTCCGCGTCGATCACGAAACGCTCGTGGTACCCCTGGGAAATCAGGTCCACCCCGTCGTCGGCCTCCAGGAAAATGGTGAGTTTGCGTCCTTCCACTTTCTCCAGGAGCCCCCGCACCGTGACCACCAGGCCCGGCGGGGTGGCGGCCACGTGGCTCAGGTTCACCGCGATCCCCACGGTCTGCTCCCGGGGCCAGTCCAGATGCGGGTTGAGCGCCTGGATGCAGGCCCATTCGAACAATCCCACCATGTACCCGGTGGCCAACACCCGGGGCATCGCCTGGAACTCCGGGGACTCAGGGTAGAGGTGGGGTACCGTCTTGGTGTCCGGCACCTCGAACTGGAATTCGAACTTCAGGCCGGGCTGCAAGGAATCCTTCATAGCACACCTCCCAAGAATAAGCTTTTCTTGTTTATCATTTTCTGCTAATCATAATAATAAGTAAAATTAATTAATATTATATATTCAATTAGATTATTTTATGGAATGGCAGCAACTCCTGGGCTTTTACCACGTTGCCAAACTGGGGAGCTTCACCCGGGCAGCCGAGGCCACCTTCCGCACCCAGTCGGCCTTGAGCCAGCAGGTCAAGGCCCTGGAGGACGAGCTGGGCACCCCGCTCCTGGAGCGCCTGGGCAAGCGCCGTCTGAAACTGACTCCCGCGGGGGATCGGCTCTTCACGTTTGCCCAGGGGTTGTTGGCCCAATGGGAGCGGCTCCGGGAAGAGGTGCAGGCCTTGCAGGGCAGCCCCCAGGGGCCCCTCAGCCTGGCGGCCCCCTTCACCACCCTCTACCACCTGCTGCCTGAAACCCTCCTGGCCTACCTCCGGGCATATCCCCAGGTGGAACTGACCCTGTTGGACCGCCCCCAGGCCGCGGTCTTCACCCTGGTGAGAAACGGCGACGTCGATTTCGGCCTGGCCCTGGAGTCCCTGGTCCCCAAGGACCTAGCGACCTGGCGCTGGCTGCCCGTGGACCCGGTCCTGCTGACGCCGGTGGACCACCCCCTGACCAAGGCGCGCCGGGTCACCTGGCGCCAGATCGCCCGCTACCCTCTGATTCTGCCGCCCCGGGGCCACGAATCAAGCGGCCGCCGCCTCCTGGAGGACCACTTCCGCCGACTGGGTCTGACTTACCATATCATCCTGGAATCCTCCAACGTCGAATTGAGCGCCCGCTACGTGGAAACCGGTCTGGGCCTCGCCTTCGCCACCCTGGCCCGGGGCCTGCCGCCCCGGCCGCACCTGGCCTTTATTCCCCTGAATCATTATTTCCAGCCCGATCACCTGGCCCTGGTCATGCGCCGGGACAAGGTCCTCCCCGCCTACAAACAGGCCTTTATTAATCTCCTCTTTGGGGATACAATGCTCCCCCAGTAAAAAGGTTTTCGGTTTTCGGTCAAAAAAAATGGCGGCCTTCAAATGGATCTTGTTCGTGGTTGCGAAAATCAGCCTAAGTAATTATCCGGTCCCCAAAGATCAGCATTGCATAAAGTCCCCCTTTGAAAAAGGGGGATTTAGGGGGATTTTCAAGCGGTTATAAAATCCCCCCTAACCCCCCTTTAGGCAAGGGGGGAATAAAAACCCTTGCCAATAATGGGGAATCCAGGGGCGAACACGTAAGTCCGCCCCCAAAAGGGGCTAAGGGCAGTTAGCCCTTACACTTACAAAAAACTCCCCCACGCCCCCTCCCCCAATCCCTTGAGGGGGGAAGAAGCGGAGGGCAGAGTAGGGGCGGTGCCCTCACCGCCCCTACGCCTCCTGGCCCTAACCGTCATGTTTAAAAGGAAAACACCCATATGAAGCGGCGCATATATCTCAGCATGAAATCCTTAGAAGAGGCCCGGGAGCTCTGGTTGGCCCGGTTTGATGTGGATGCCCTGGCCCGGGCCGAGGAAATTGCGGTGGCCGCGGCGCGCGGTCGGGTGACCGC
>JBAVUP010000028.1:0-25359 GCA_049696835.1 Desulfobaccales bacterium | reverse complement strand
GCCGTGGCGGGCGCGGCGGCTACCGGTAAAGCCCCGGCTCCCCCGCGAGCGGCGCCAACCACGTCATAGGGTACCGGCAAGGGCCGGAAGGGTCTTGCCGGTTTTTCTCTGGATAGCCGTTAGCGGTCAGGAAAGAATCCGGTGGTCGCCGGGGATCAGCGAGACCGGCACAGGCGAGGTAAAAGTCAGTGAAGATATGCACGATCGGATTCGACCTGCCCGAGGGTAAGGTGAAGTATCGGGATGAACGGGTCCTCACTTTGGACCAGAAATTATCCCCCCAGAAAATCACTCCCTTTTACGTCGAATTTACCCAGGACAATTTCAGTCACTGCGACGGATTTCTCGTGGCCCGGGATCGGGTCTGGGACCTGTTGATCCTGGATATGGAAAAGCTGGAGACCCGCCGGGACCGGACCACGGATACGCCGGAACTGCGGTTGCTGGAAAAGTGCCTGAAGGCTCTGGAGCGGGAGGTGCCGCTGTGCGACGTGGCGTTTAGCGAGGCGGAAATCACCCTCCTGAAGGCCCTGGCGCCCCTTTCCCTGAAGCCCACAGTCATCGCGGCCGCGGCGCCGGAAGTCAATGAGGCTATCACCCTGATCCTGAAGAAATCCGGGATTGTCTTCTTCTACACCGCGGATAAGAAAGAAGTGCATGCCTGGTCGGTGAAGCGGGACTCGGACATCGTCACCTGCGCCGGCAAGATTCACTCGGATCTGGCCCGGGGCTTCATCAAAGCCGATATCGTCAACTACGATGACTTCATGCAGGTCTACAACATGGCCGAAGCCCGTTCCAAGGGCCTGGTAAAGCTGGTGGACCGGGAATACACCATCCACGAAGGGGACATCATCGAGATTCGATTCAATATTTAGGTTCGGCTCTTAACCAAGCCTGACATCAAGCCGAGGGCGGGGAGACCCCGCCCCTACAGCCTTTCCGGGCAAGGTCACATGCCCGCCCGCCCCTCCCCTGCCCTCTTGTCAATCCCGGCCTTTGACGGCAAAGATTTCCCGGAAGAACTCCTCCATGCATCGCCAGGAACGGCGGGCGGCTTTGGCGTGATAAGCTACCCCCGTGGCCGGATTATTCCCGTTGGCGGGGTTGGTGAAGCCGTGCACCGCGCCGCCGAAAAAGACCATCTGCCAGTCGGCCCCGGCCTGGCGCATGGCCTGCTCAAAGGCGGTGATATCCGCGGCGGGGACGTGGGGGTCATCGGTCCCGTGCAGCACCAGGATGGCGGCCTTGATATGCTTCAGGTCACCGGGCTGGGTCCGGGGCAGGCCGCCGTGAAAGCTCACCACCCCGGCGAGGTCGGCGCCGGAGTAGGCCAGTTCCAGGACGGTGGTGCCCCCGAAGCAAAAGCCGATGGCCGCCAGGCGCTTGGGGTCCACCCGGGGTTGGGCGGCCAAAGCCTTCAGGGCCGCCTGGGCCCGGGCCCGGAGGAGCTCAGGGTTCCCCCGCAAGGCCCCGGCCAACTGGGCGGCTTCATCCCGGTTCGTAGTGGTGCGGGCATTACCGTACATGTCGGCGGCCAGGGCCACGTAGCCCAGACCCGCCAGTTCCTTGGCCTTGGCTTGGGCGAAGTCGTTGAGACCCCACCACTCGTGCACCACCAACACTCCGGGGCGGGGCGCCGGGAAGGCGTCGTCATAGGCCAGGAACCCCTGCATCACCGTGCCGTTTTGCCGATATTCCACCGTTTTGGTGACCACTGTGGCCTCCACTGCCGTAAGAGACGCCAAAACGAGCGCCATCGTCCCGCAAGACATCAATAAAGTTCGGTATCCCATGGTTCCCGCCCAAAACTCCGGTGCATACCACCGGACCCAATCCCCTGGTGCCGCGCTCCCTGGCTGCCCATCCGGAGAAGCTTCAGGGGTGTATGAGGTACTGCATCTTGACCTCGATCCCGGCCACCTGGTTGGCGATGCGCCGCACCCGGGCGATGATTTCCTGTTCTTCGGTCAGGCTGCCCTTGATATCCACGAAGAGCTCCTCCCCTTTGGCGCTCACGGTGGCAGTGGGAAATTCCTCCACCAGGGCCGACTGCACTCGGGCAGCCAGGGTCTGGTCATCGAGAATTTTCTGGGACTGTGGCGTGGTGGTAAAGCAGGGATACTTGACCGCCTGCAGGATCAGTTCCACCGCACAATCCACGGTAATGGACTTGATGTGCAGGACCATGTCGTAGAGCATGGGGTCCCAGGTATCCACCCCAAAGACCTGAATACTCCAGCGGCGGCGCTCGTCATCGTCTTTTTTCAGGATATGCCGGGCCTCGGTTGCGGAGATGTTTTCCCGTTTCATCTCCTCGGCGATCCGATCCTCCAGGTCGGCGACAATCCGCACCTTGAGGACATGGGGGATGTCCTGGAGGAAGAAATGACCGGCCAGACCGTGATAGACCACGTTATCTTTCTGGACGTGTTTCATCAGGGCCGACTTGATATACGCCACGTACCTTTCCTTGCCGTAGGTGAAACGCTCCAGGATGGACGGCGCATCGTGAATGGCCCGGACCAGTTTGATCTCCGGGATGTTGAACTGTTCCGAGGCCTCCAGGAGAATATCCCGGGAGATACATTCGTAGCCCAAGGCCTCGGCCACCTTTTCAGCCACCTCTTTACCCCGGCTGTAGGAACCCCGGGAAATAGTAATGATTGCCATACACGGTCCTTTCGATGAATTGGGGTTGAGACAAGTCGATCCCGCCACTCGCTACAGGCGGGAGGGCTACTTTTTCTCAGATTTAGATAATTGTTTAGCCACCACCTTGCCATTGACGAACTGGATGGTGATGGTGACGTCGCCGGCTTTCCACTTGGACACGGTGCCGGAAAACACAGCCACATCCACACTGGAGGATTCCGTAGGCTCCCCCAAGAGGACCGTCACCTCGGCCAGGGTCATGCCGGTTTTAATTTTGTCAAAGTTTGCCTGGGAGATTTTGGCGCCGCTGCAGGAGATCAGGCTCACGCTGATCACCAGGCAGAAGGCTACCAGCACCAGCTGCTGCAACCGGGTCGCATCCAAGGGATTCCTCACCACGGTGTCACCTCAGAGATGTCAGGCTCATACGGTGAGGCTCAGGCCGTCTTCGGCCCGGAGGATGTCGCCGTCGAACTCCCGGGCCGCCAGGGCAACCACGTCAACCTCATCGCAGGGCGGATAAAAGTGGGTCAAGAGGAGGCGGCCCACCCCGGCCCGGGCCGCCAGGCTCCCGGCTTCGGCGGGAGTGAGGTGCCCCGGGACTTTGAAGGGATTGGCGCACTCCGATACCAGGAGGTCCGCGTCCTTGGCCAGGTCCGCCAGGGAGTCGCTGACATCCGTATCCCCGGAATAGACCAGGGATCGCCCGTCGGCCTCGACCCGGTAGGCCAGGCTGCCGGTAGTATGGTTGGTGGGGGCGCTTTTGATCACCAGGCCGTCGCCCCGCACCGCATCAGGGCCGTCGGGGTCGAGTTCCCGCAGGTCCATGAGGCCCGGGGGCGGCTCCACCCACCCGGCAAAGGCTTCCTTGAGCAGGTCGTGAAACCGGCTAAACCCCCGGGCGGCCAGGAGCCGGAAGGGGTCCCGGCGGGTATAGCCCAGGGAGTAGCGGGTGGCGAACAAAAAGGGGATAAGGTCCCCCACGTGGTCGGGATGGAGGTGGGACAGGGCCAGGACGTCGATGGCGGAGAAATCGAGGCCGTGGCCCAGCAGGGCCCGCAGGCTGCCGGAGCCCAGGTCCAGGACCAGGAGGCGGCCTCCGGCCTTGACGGCCAGGGACGGTGACCCCCGTCGCAGGGAGGGCACCCCGGTGCCGGACCCGATGACGATTAGTTGCATAATTGGTCGGTCTTACGAATGACTAGCCTCGTTTTTCGTTCTTCGTTTTTCGTTTTTCGTCTTGGCATGTCATGCCCCTTGGTTCTTAACCAAAAACCAAAAACGAAAAACCCAAAACGGCCTTTTCATCAGGCCCCGTCCACGTTGCTCATCTGTTGGATGTAGAACCAGTCTTCCGGCAGGGTCAGGTAATTATGCATGTCCAACAGGGTCAGATAGTGGCCCCGTTCCTCATGGGCCACGCTCATGAAAAAGCGCCGGGCCAGAGGGTTGGTGGCTTCTTTAGCCAGCTTGGTGTAGTAGTCGATGGAGCACTGCTCCATCTGGATGCCGGTCTTCAAGGCCTGGAGATCGTCGGCGCCGCCGGCGCCCTGCTCATCTTTGGTCATGGCCATGACGCAGACATAGGGCTCGTGTTGGGGCGGTTTAAAGGCCGCCAGGGGTTCGGTCCAACCCGGGTCCCGCTCCAGGCTGTGGTAGATCTCGTTGAATTTTTCGATATGATATTTCTCCGACTCCGCCAGGTACTCCATAATCTCGCGGACGCCGGGGCTCTTCACTTTCCTGGCCGCCTCCAGATAGAATTGGCGGCCTTCGACCTCCATCTGCACCGCGTCTTTCAGGGCCTTCAGCATATATTCCTGCACTTGCATGGCTACGGTCTCCCTTCAACGTGGCTTACGGGTTCAACGCCAGGGCTCCGACCCCTGTTACCATAACCCATAACCCTCTGCTTAAACAACATAAGGTTCAGATTTCCCCTTGTCAATTACCCAGGCGGCCACCGGGGCGGGGGTTGGCCGGACGGTTGCCAGGTGAGCAAGTCCGTGGTAAAAAAGAGTATGACGCTTACCGCCCTGGGCCGTCTCATGGACCGCCTGACCCTGGAACTGGCGGGGCCGGCGCCGGCCCCAGATCTGGTGCCCGCCGGGGTGCTGGTGCCGCTGTTCCTCAAGACCGAGGAACTTCAGGTGCTGTTCACCCAACGCACCCTGATGGTGAAGGATCACCGGGGCCAGATCGCCTTTCCGGGCGGAGTCCGGGACCCGGAGGATCGCCACCTGCTGGCCACGGCGCTCAGGGAAACCGAAGAAGAGATCGGCCTGGCCCCGGAGGCCGTGGAGGTGCTGGGCTCCCTGCCCAGCATTACCACCATCACCGGCTATCACATCACCCCCTTTGTGGGGCTCATCCCCCACCCGTATGATTTCCATCCCAGCCCCCGGGAAGTCAAGCGGCTGCTGATCTGGCCGGTGGCGGAGTTTTTCGCCCCGGAGCGCTGGACCTCCGGGCCGTACACCTTCCAGGGCCGCACCACCCGGGTCTGCTACTGGCAGAACGGCCAGGAAGTAGTCTGGGGGGCCACCGCCCGCATCCTCCTTAATCTGCTGACTCACCTGGGGGTTTTTCCCTTAGGGGGAGACCACGATGACACCTGCCTGGACTGATCTGGCGACCGCCGCGGCGCAGGTGCGGGACGGAGATCTAGTAGCCCTGGGGGGACACACCCGCCAGGCCCCCATGGCCCTGATCCGGGAACTGATCCGCCAGGGTCGCCAAAACCTGGGATTGATCACCGTGCCCACCGGGGGCCTCAACGTGGACCTGGCCGTGGGGGCCGGGGCGGCCGACCGCCTCCACTTCGCCCAGGTGGGGCTGGAGGAATACGGCATGGCCCCCCACTTCCGGGCGGCGGTGCAGGCGGGACGGCTACAATGCCGGGAATATCCCTGAGGGGCGCTGCTCCGGGCCCTCCAGGCGGGGGGCATGGGCGTGCCGTTTCTGCCGGTGCGGGGCATCCTGGGCTCCGCGTACCTGGAAGTCAATCCCCGCTTTCGGGTGATCCCTGACCCCTTCTCCGGCGAAGAACTGGCGGTGGTCCGGGCCCTGACCCCGGACGTCACCCTGGTGCACGCCGGCCAGGGGGACTCCCAAGGCAATATCCTCATTCCCCGGGTCTCGGATTGGCGCCTGGCCATTACCGCCTCCGGGCGGGTCATCGCCACGGTGGAAGAGCGGGTGGATGGGCCCCTGCAGGACCAGGCGGAGTGGCGCGTCATTCCCTCCATGTACCTCACCGCCCTGGTGCACTGTCCCGGCGGCGCCGCGCCCACGGGCTATCCGGGCTACTACCCCCAGGACGAGGCGCACCTGGCCGATTACCTGAAAAGTTCCCGGGACCCGGCGGCCTTCGCCCAATATCTGCGGGAGCGGGTCATGAGCGGGGAAGGGTAAAGCCACCGGCGCTTCACCCTCAAACCCATTTCACCCCTTCCTCACCTCAGTCTGCCCTCCCCTGCCCCGCCCTCTTGCATTGCCGCGGCATTTAGGCTAATTTTAGGCTGGTTGCCGAGATTATTCTTATGTGGCTCTATATCCTGAAACGTCTGGGTTTCATGATCCCCATGCTCCTGGGGATCACCCTGGTCTCCTTTGTAGTCATCCACCTGGCGCCGGGCACCCCCACCGACATGCAGACCACGCTCAATCCCAAGGCCTCCCTGGAGGCCCAGAAGCGCCTGCGGGAGTTGTACGGGCTGGACAAGCCCCTGATGGTGCAATACTGGGACTGGCTGAGCCGCACCGCCCACCTGGACTTCGGGCGCTCCTTCTCCCCGGACCGGCGGCCGGTGTGGGACAAGATCAAGGAGCGCATCGGCATCACCTTAAGCCTCAACCTCATGAGCCTGATCATTATTTTAGGCGTGTCTATCCCCATCGGCGTGATTGCCGCCTACCGGCCCCACTCCTGGTTTGACAAGGGCACCACCCTGTTCGTGTTCTTCGGGTTCGCCATGCCCACCTTCTGGCTGGCCCTGCTCCTCATCATGTTTTTCGGGGTTTACTTGGATTGGCTGCCCATCTCGGGCCTCACTTCCCTGACCTTCCACCAGTTCACCTTCTGGCAAAAAATTCAAGACCTGGCGGCCCACGTGACCCTGCCGGTGCTGGTGGCGGCGTTCGGCGGGCTGGCCGGCATGTCCCGGTACATGCGGGGCAACATGCTGGAAGTCATCCGGCAGGATTACATTACCACGGCTCGGGCCAAGGGATTGCCGGAACGGGTGGTGATCTTTAAACACGCGCTCAGAAACGCCCTGCTGCCGGTGATCACCATCCTGGGGTTGAGCGTGCCGGGGCTCATCGGCGGCAGCGTCATCTTCGAATCCATCTTTGCCATCCCCGGCATGGGCCAGTTGTTCTACGGCGCGGTGATGGCCCGGGACTACCCCCTGGTGATGGGAGAGCTGGTCATCGGGGCAGTGCTGACGCTGTTGGGAAACATGCTGGCGGACGTGGGCTACGCCCTGGTGGACCCCCGCATCCGCACGGGATGAGGATGGGTTCTGGGTTCTGGGTTTTAGGTTTTCGATGGGTCCGCAGACAGGTTTCATCGAGAGAGGCCGAATGAAGCGGAAAAATCCATGGAGTGTAAGTCATCCATTGATAAAATGGCTTTTAACATAATTTTCGGAGCCTTTAATGACGTTTTTAGCCAAAACCCAAAACCCAGAACCTGAACCCAGAACCTAAAACCGGGCCTTTATGAGACGACGAGAATTCTGGACCCGATTGCAGCGCAACCGCATGGCCATGACCGGCTTGGCCCTGGTCCTGGGGCTGTTCGTGGTGTCCATCTGCGCGCCGTGGCTGGCGCCGTACAATCCCGATCATATCGAACTCACGCAGGTGCTCATGCCTCCCAGCCCGGCCCACCTCATGGGCACGGACACCCTGGGGCGGGACGTCCTGTCTCGCATCATCTACGGCTCCCGGGTATCCCTCAAGGTGGGGTTCGTGGCGGTGGGCTTGGCCACCCTCATCGGCCTCTTCGTGGGGGCCCTGGCGGGCTATTACGGCGGCTGGGTGGACCAGGTGCTCATGCGCCTGGTGGACCTGATGCTCTGTTTTCCCGCCTTTTTCCTGATCCTGGCGGTGATTGCGGTCTTGGAGCCCAGCATCTGGAACATCATGGTGGTCATCGGCCTCACCAGTTGGATGGGAGTGGCGCGCCTGGTGCGGGCGGAGTTTCTGTCGTTGCGGGAACGGGAATTCGTCACCGCGGCCCGGGCCCTGGGGGCCAGCGACACCCGTCTGATCCTGCGCCACATGCTCCCCAACGCCCTGGCGCCGATAATGGTCTCGGCCACGCTGGGGGTGGCGGGAGCCATCCTCACGGAGAGCGCCTTGAGTTTCCTGGGGCTAGGGGTCCAACCCCCGACGCCCAGTTGGGGCAACATCCTCACCGCCGGCAAAGACAACATCGAGATCGCCTGGTGGCTCTCGGTGTTCCCCGGCCTGGCCATTCTCATCACGGTGATGAGCTACAACCTGTTGGGCGAAGGCATCCGGGAGGCCATCGATCCCCGCCTCAAGGGCTAAGGCCCTGCACCGGGGCCAAGGATTGGCGCGTTGCCGGGCTGGTTTTTCTCCGCCTCAAGTCACCTACCTTGATTTTTCGTGGCGGTCGGCCTTGACATTGTCGCTGCGGCTTCCCATGTTAAAGGATGGCCGGAATGTCGAGATCAATCCAAAGTAGTGCGAATGTGGTTTCCCTCGGGTAACTTCCTGCTCCCGAGTCGAAAAAAAAGGGGAAAGTGGTGAAAATCTCCGGGCCATTTTCCCGAAATCCTTTGACAAGGCGGTAAGAATCTCTTAAGTTATGACTGTCGGGCGGCAAGTTTACTAATTCGCCACTAAGGGAGAGAGATATGAAGCGGACGTGGGTTAAAATTGTTGCCTTAACGCTGGCCCTGGCAATTTGCGGGGCAGGTGCAGCTTTGGCGGCCAAAAAGGCCGAGAAACCGTTCGATGTCGGCAAAGCACTGTTGGATTCCTATGATCTGATCGAAAAGAAACAGTATAAAAAGGCCGATGCCATCCTGGACAAGATCCTGGTGCAGGATCCCGGCAATCCCTTGGCCTTAAACAACAAGGCTTCCATCATGGTGGCGGAGAAAAAGTTTGACAAGGCCGACACCTACCTGAATCAAGCCCTGCCCAAAGCCAAAGGCTACATGGTGCAGGTAAACCGGGTATGCGCCGTTGGCAATATCTGCCTGGCCTTCAAGCCTGTGACGACGGGCACCGGTAATCAGGACCTGGAGCCCTTGATCAAGATGAACATCGAGATGGTCAAAGGCTATATGACTTCGGGCCCCCTCCCGGGGAAGGGCCTGAGATAACTAACGCTTGGCCGCCGCCCACAGGAGCTCCTGGGCCCCCGTTCGGGGGCCTTTTTTTTCGGTTTTCGGTTTTTAGTTTTCGGTTTTCGGCTACGGTGTAATATTGAACGGAGGGGCGGTTCGGGAACCGCCCTTATCATAGTTTTCTGATGGCTCTGGTCATCATCCACCCTCCCCGCGCCTCATTATCCCTACATTGACAATTGCCGGCACCCTCCTTATTTTGGAGAAACCAACCGGCTGTTGAAGAATAAACATTCAACCTAAGCGGTCATTCGGAGCGGAGCGAAGAATCTTTAATTTTCAGGCAGTTGAGATCCTTCGTTTTCTCAGGATGACAAAAAAGCCAGGTTTTCAACCGCCACTGCCGAACTGCGAGGGGCAACCATGAAAAGAGCATTCAGGAAAATTATCCTGGTCTTCCTGGCCCTGGGGCTGGCCGCCGCCGGTCCGGTTCTGGCCCGGGCCGACGCCGGGATCACCCAAATGCTGGTGGAGAGCTACGATTTACTGGAGGCGGGCAAGCTGGCCCAGGCGCAAAAAATCTACGAGCAGATCCTGCAGCAGGATCCCGGCAACCCCCTGGCCTTGAATAACCTGGGGGCCATCAAGGTCAAGGAGAACCAATTCCCGGCAGCCCTCACCTACCTGGAACAAGCCCTGCCCCGGGCCCACGGGTATAAAATCAAGGTAAACCAGGTGTGCGCGGTGGACGGTATCTGCCTGGCCTTCCGCCCCTTGCAGGAAGTTTACGGGGACACGGAGTTGGAGCCCCTGATCAAATTCAATATCACTATGGTCAAGGCCCGGCTGGCCACCCGGTAGTCTTGCAGCCGGCCCGGGCTATTTCTTGACCTGGGCCTCGGCGGCGGCCAGTTTTTCCTGAAAGTACGGCTTCAGGGCGGCCTCGGGGGGCTTCTCCAGGAGCCTGCGCCAATAGACCGCGGCTTCCTTGGGCTCTTTGGCCTGGTCGTAAAGCAGGGCCAGCCGCCGCATGACCTCGCTCTGCATGGCCCCGGAAGTCTGCTCGGCCACGGGTTTCAAGACCTCGGCGGCTTTCTGGAAATTACCCATGCCTTCGTAACAATAACTGAGAGTTTCCGTGATGAGCATATCCCAGCCCGGGTCGCGGCCATCCAGGAGGGATTCGTAAGCCGTGGCGGCCTCGCCGTAGCGGGAGAGCCGAAAGAGGATATTGGCCCGCAGCAGCTGCGCTTCCCGGGCCGCCCGGGTGCCGGCATATTCCTGGACAAACCGGTCCAGGGCTTGGACCGCAGCGACATCGGGAGCCGCCAGGGAGACCTTGGGGGTCACCAGAGCTAAGGCCGCGACGGCCTTGGCCTCGCGGTTTCCCTGAACCCAGGAATTGATCCCCCAGGCGCCCAGGGCCACGGCAATCACCACCCCGCCCCCTACCAGCCACTTGGCATAAGGCTTCACCTGCCCCAGCACGCGCTGCGCCAGAGTCAACATTTCCTCGGGACTGTCCAGCGCCACCCGGCGCCGGGGAGTAATCTTGGCCATGTAAGTCTCCAAAAAACTTTGGTTTTACTTCTTATACCCTCTTAAGTTGCCATAGTCGAGGTTTGATCTTCAATCCATCTTGCGCTTGCCTTGCTCCTCCAGATGCAGCTTGTGCAGTATCCGGTGCACTACGGGCGCCAGCAAAACCAACGCGGCGCCAAGAAACACGATGCCCGCGTACAGGGCGAATAGCCCGGCGAACACCTTCCCAATAGGCTGCTCGAAGCTGCCCACCGGCCCCATCCCGCCAAGGAGCATCGCCGCGTTGAGAAAGGCATCCAGCCAATCCTGCGGCGCCGACCAATGGAACCCCAAGGTGCCGATCGCGAGAGATACCAGGAGGACTGCCATGGCAATCTCACCATGCCGGGCCAGGCGACGCAGAAACTGTCGCCTGGGAAGGAGTGGTTCGGTGTGGCGCTCGTACATGGGCATAGGTCCTCACCGGATAGCGGCTTAACCACGATCTCAAAAGTTATGAAGGCTAACGTGATACATCACCGGAGTGGGCCGCCGCCAGGCAGCGGACCAGTTCCCAACTCCGCTCGCCGTGGCCAATGAAGGTGAGCCGGCGGTCGCTCTCCCCCGTGATTTCCAGGTGGACTTCCAGGTAATCGCCGGGCAGCAGGGGGGCAAGGCGCCGGGCCCATTCCACCGCCACCACCTGGGGACCGGAGAGATATTCTTCCAGGTCCGGGAGGATCTCCGGGGGCAGGTCTTCCAGGCGGTAGAGGTCCAGGTGCACCAGGGTCAGGCGGCCCGGGTACTCGTGCATGAGGGTGAAGCTGGGGCTGGCCACCACCTGTGGCGGCACCCCCAGGCCCTCGGCCAGGCCGTGGACGAACTCGGTCTTGCCGCTGCCCAGCTCGCCGTTCAAGGCCACCACGTCCCCCGGGGCGAGTCGGGCCCCCAGCCGGGCCGCCAGGGCACGGGTTTCGGCGGGGCTGTGGCTGATCGACGAATACGGCCTCATCTCAGGCAGTTTTTAGACCCCAGGCTTTACCGTGGAAAACTTCAAATCCCCCTAAATCCCCCTTTTCCAAAGGGGGACCCTTAACCCCCCTTTGAAAAAGGGGGGCAGGGGGGATTTTTCATCCTCGGGGGCGAAACAAGTGTGGTTCATGGACGTTTAGCCTGCGCCGGCACAGGCGAGACGCCTGTGCCTCCATTTGGCCTCACTCGCCGGCTTCCCGGGCCAGGGCCCGGATCAGGTCCATCTTACCGATGACGCCCACGAGTTTGCCCCCCTCCAGCACCGGGATGGTGTGGACTTGCTGTTTGGCCATGAGCCCGGCGATCTGAGCCAGGGAGGCGTCGGGGGCCACCGTCACCGGGTCGGCGGTCATACAATCGCCGACCGTGGTGCCCAGCATCTTTTCCACCTGGTGGAACAGGTGGGAGGGAATCTGGAGGTAAATATGGAAGTCCAGGATATTGATGGCCGGGGGCAACTCCAGGTCCCGGGCCCGCTCTACCAGGTCGTTCTGGGTAATGACCCCCACCAGGCGGCCGCCTTTGTCCACCACCGGCACCCCCCCGATTTTGCGATTCTCCAGGATCTTGGACAGCTCGGCAATGGAGGTCTCGGGGCTGACCGTGAGGACGTCCGTGGTCATGATATCACGCGCATGCAGCATATATCTTCCTCTTCCAGGGGGATAAGGCCCTGGATAAGTTCGTCCAGGACATCGGGAAAAATCCGGAGCAGATCGCCGGCGATCAGGCCCCGGGGCCCGTGCCGAGCCACAAACTCATCGGCGGCGAGGCCGTGGAGGTAGACGCCCAGACGGGCGGCGTCCCAGGGAGCCAGACCCTGGGCCAGGAAGCCGCCGATGAGGCCGGTGAGCACGTCCCCGGTGCCGCCGCTGGCCAGGGCCGGGTTGCCGGTGGGATTGAGGCTGACGCGGCCGTCGGGGGCGGCCACCAGGGTCTGGGCCCCTTTCAGCACCAGGGTGACGCCGAAGCGGGCCGCGGTCTCCCGGGCCACCTCCAGGCGCCGGGCCTGAACCGCAGCAGGGGCAAGCCCCAGTAACCGTGCCATCTCGCCCGGGTGGGGAGTGAGAATCCGGGGGCCCGCGGCGCCCTTGAGGCAGGAAGGATCGGCGGCCAGGTTATTGACGCCGTCGGCGTCGATGACCATTGGCTGGGGCAGGTCGTGCACCAGGCGGCAGATCAGGTCCCGGGTCTCGGGGTGGGTGCCCAGCCCCGGCCCGACGGCCAGGGTGGATTTTTCGTCCAGGAAGTCCAGGATGGGCTTCAGGGCCGCCTTACCCAGGGCCCGGGCCTCCGGGGCCTCGGGCAGCGGCAGGGTCATTGCCTCGGTGAGTTTCACTTCCAGGATGTCGTTGAGACTGGCAGCAATCCCCAGGGTTACCAGGCCGGCCCCGGCCCGCAGGGCCGCTTCGGAGGACATGGCGGCCGCGCCGGTCTTACCCTCGGAGCCGGCCAGGACCAGGAGGTGCCCGAAGTTGCCCTTGTGGCTGCCGAAAGGCCGGGGCGGCAAGAGGGCCCGCAGGTCCGGGGCTTCGGCGAGCTCCAGCGGCACGTCCCGGGCCAAATCCGGGGGGATGCTGATATCCACCTGCCAGAGGCGGCCCACATAATCCCGGCCCGGCGGCAGAATCTGGCCGAGCTTGGGCCAGCCATAGGTCACGGTAACCGCGGCCTGCAGGGCCACCCCCAGAACCTCCCCGGTATCGGCGGACAGGCCGGTGGGGATATCCACGGCCAACACCTTGGCCCGCAGATGGGTGATGCGCTCAATCAAGGCGGCCATCAGGCCCTGGACGGGGGAGTTGAGGCCGGTGCCCAGGAGGGCATCCACGATAAGCCCGGCCTTGGCCAGGCGGTGGACAACGGGATTGAGGTCCGCGTCGCTGAGGACCTCCACCACTTCGACCCCGAGATGGCCCAGGATCTCGCAGTTGACCCGGGCATCTCCGCCGACCTGATCCCGAGGCCCCAGGAGGAACACGACCACCGGCAGGCCGGCATTGAACAGGTAGCGGGCCACCACGAAGCCGTCGCCGCCGTTGTTGCCCCGGCCAGCCACCACCGCCACTTCGCCCTGCAGGGCGGGAAATTCCCGGCGGAGAATCCGGTAGGTGGTGCGCCCGGCATTCTCCATGAGGACCAGGGAGGGGATGCCGAGGTCCTGGATGGCCCGGCGATCCAGTTCCCGCATTTCGGCGGCGGTGACGAGTTTCATGGTTGAACCTGAATGGAGAATTTTCGGTTTAAGATAACACAGCATTCGGGGTAAATCCAGGTTTGGAAAAAAGCGGTCAGCTTTCAGCTTTCAGCTAAGAACAAGAGAAGGGACAGTCCGACACCATATTTGGGTCGTCGCAAGGTTCAGCCTGAACCTGTACAGGCGGGACGCCTGTGCCACTGATGCGATGGCGATTTGCTATGAAAACGAGATTGATGCCCAGGACGCACCCTATGCGCTGATGTCGCCTGCGCCCGCCGTGAGTAGGTATTGGCTGAAAGCTGAAAGCTGACGGCTGAAAGCTAAAAGGCGGCCCGGGGGCCGCCTCGAGGTTATGACCCAAAGGGTGCCGGCTTAGAAGTGGTAAGCCACGCCCAAGACAATCTTGTGGCTGTCATAATTGAGATACGCCGTGCCCCGGCCCACCGTGCCGTTGGGCAGGTAAAAGGCATGGTCTTCGATCTCGATGTTCCACAAGTAATTAAATTTATATTCCACAAAGGCGGAGACATTTTTGAGCATCATGTAGCGCAAGCCCACCATCACATCAACGCCGAAATTCTTGGCTGAGTCCTCTTCTTCATAATTGACCACGAAAGCCGGGCCCAGGCCCACATAGGGCTGCAGGCGGCCGAAGGGCACTTCCTGGTCCGGCAAGAAGCCGTAGCGGCCGACGATATGCAAGGCGGTAGTCCAGTTGACCCAGTCATCATTAGGCACGGTGACCGTGGTAGACCCCAGGATGGGCCGGCTGGTGCTGAGGGTAGTGCTGCGGACGGCACTACGGTTAAAGTACGTTTCCACCTCCAGTCCCAGGTAGGGGATGCGATCGTTGAAGTACCCGAATTTTAACCCCCCGACCACGCCGGGCTGAAATTTATTGCCGAAAAGGGTGGCCGGCCCCTGGCCGCCTACCTTATTCAGGCTAAAGCCGTCGGAATACTTTAGGTCTTGGCTCGGGGTCAAGGCGGCGCCCATAAACCCGCCCACATAGAATTCCCCTTTGATAAGGCGCTCCTTCCCCTGGTTTTGGGGGAGATTCTCCCACAGGCCATAGGCGATGAGCGGGGTGGCCAGCAACCCCAGGATGGTACAACCGATGGCCAGATCGGTGTTTAAAGCCAGCGCCGGCGTCGGCGCCGGCAGCAGGACGCCGACGGTAATCAGAATGATGAGGCATCCCAGATACCATCTGCGGCGGTTAGCCTTCCCCCCCCGGGTCATTGTCTCTTCCCCCTCGAGTCCACGGAATTTGGTTTATTCTAGAAGATGTTGCTATAATGTCAAGGTAAAAGAGGGAGCGGTCTGGGGCTCAGGGGTTTCAACCCGGCGGGTTCGACTTTTTACATTATGACCTGGCGGGCCGGGGGAATCATATTGACTCATAGCTCCTGGGTTGATAAATTTTAACGGTAAAAATCCTTTGTCCATTTCAAGGCATCCGTGATTGTGATCATCGATTATCAAGCCGGCAACCTCACCAGCGTGGTCCGGTCCTGCAAGGCCCTGGGAGTGGAGGGCATGGTGACTCAGGACCCGGCGGTGGTGGCCCAGGCTACCCGCGTCATTTTTCCCGGGGTGGGAGCCGCCGGCAAGGCCATGGCCACGCTGCGGGAACTGGGTCTGGATCAGGCCCTGCGCCAGTGCTTTGACCGGGGTATCCCCATTCTGGGTATTTGCCTGGGGGCGCAAGTCATCCTGGAGCAGAGTGACGAAAACGACGCCACCTGTCTCGGCCTGGTGCCCGGGCGCACCCGGGCGCTCCCCCGGGTCGACGCCTTGAAGGTCCCCCACATGGGCTGGAACCGGGTGCGTTTCCTCAAATCTCACCAGGTTTTCAAGGGGTTGCCGGAAGCGGCCGAATACTATTTCGTCCACAGCTATTATCCGGCGCCCGAGTCGGCGGCCATGGTGCTGGGAGTGACGGAGCACGGCATTGAGTTTCCCAGCGCCATTGGCCGGCGCAATCTGGTGGCGACCCAGTTTCACCCGGAGAAAAGCGGCCGTTTCGGGCTCCAGATCCTGGAGAATTTCCTGGCGTGGGACGGCTCCGATGCTGAGTAAGCGGATCATTCCCTGCCTGGATGTCCGGGAGGGGCGGACCACCAAGGGCATCAAATTCAAGCATAACGTGGATATCGGCGATCCGGTGGCCATGGCCCGGTTCTACTATGAAGCCGGGGCTGATGAACTGGTGTTCTACGACATCACCGCGTCCAGCGATCGTCGCAATATCATGATCGACGTGGTCCGCCGGGTGGCGGCGGAGATCTTCATTCCCTTCTCGGTGGGGGGCGGCATCCGGAATCTCCATGACATGCGGGACGTACTCCTGGCCGGTGCCGAGAAGGTCAGTGTCAATACCGCCGCCATTCTCGACCCCGGTTTGATCACCGCGGGGGCGAAGGCCTTCGGCAATCAGTGCATCGTCTTGGGCATGGATGTCAAGCGGGTGACCCCGAGCCCGACCATCCCTTCGGGTTATGAGATGGTCATTCATGGGGGCCGCACCCCCATGGGGATTGACGCCCTGTGGTGGGCCCAGGAGGCGGTGCGGCTGGGAGCCGGGGAGATCTGCCTCAACTCCATTGATGCCGACGGCACCCAGGCGGGTTATGAACTGACCCTCACCCGGATGATCTCCGAAGCCGTATCCATTCCGGTGATTGCCTCGGGCGGGGCCGGCACCCCCGAGCACCTCTATGCGGTTCTCACCGAGGGGCGGGCCGACGCGGCGCTCATTGCTTCCATGGTTCATTACGGGACCTATACCATCAAAGGCATTAAAGACTATCTGGCCCAGCGCCACATCCCGGTTCGCCTTGTCTGGTAACGACCGGAACCTGCATGCAGGAAGGAACCCTTGAGCAATCAATTCGACAAGGATTTATCCGAGTTTCCGGAAGAACTGCCGGATATCTTGGAGCCGGAGATCGCAGCGGAGAAAGAAGAACCTGAGGCCGCGCTGCCGGTTCCCGCCGATCTTGACCTGGTGCAGCGCTACATCCGGGAGGCGAACCGGTACACCCTGCTCACGCCGGAGGAGGAAAAGGCCTTCACGACTTTTTATCATGAGACCGGCGACCGGGATACCGCATCCCACCTGATTACCAGCAACCTGAGATTGGTGATCAAGATCGCCCTGGAGTTCCAGAAATACTGGATGAAAAACCTGTTGGACCTGATCCAGGAAGGCAACATCGGTCTCATGCACGCCATCAAGAAGTTCGATCCCTACCGGGGCATCAAACTGTCCTACTACGCCTCCTTCTGGATCAAGGCCTACATCCTCAAGTTCATCATGGACAACTGGAAGCTGGTGAAGATCGGCACCACCCAGTCGCAACGCAAACTGTTTTACAACCTGAAGCGGGAAAAGGAGAAGCTTCGGGCCCAGGGGTTCGAGCCGGGTCCCAAGCTGTTGGCCGAGGCCCTGAACGTGCGGGAAGAGGAAGTTATCGAGATGGACCAGCGCCTGGGAGGGTGGGAACTGTCTCTGGACGCCCCCCTGAAGGACGGTTCCGATGAATATCACAAGAATTTCCTGCCCGCTACCGACCCGCAGGTGGAAGAAGTTTTGGCCCAGGCGGAACTGAAGGATATGTTCCGCCGGAAACTGGGGGAGTTCCGCACCGAACTCAATGACAAGGAAATGGATATCCTGGACTTGCGGCTGTTGGCGGAAAAGCCGTTGACCCTCCAGGAAATCGGGGCGCGCCACCGCATTTCCCGGGAGCGGGTGCGGCAGATCGAAGACCGCCTCATTAAACGGTTACGCCAATATCTTAAAACCGAAATCGCTGATTGGGAGGATTATCGCGCCCCTATGGGTGATTAGCCCCAGGGTTCGTCTCCTGAACACCGGCTTTGCGTAAGGCAAGAGGCCAACTGGATTGTATTGCATCTTTCCTCTCAAGAAATCCCTGCCCCCCATCCTGGTGTTGGGGGTTCTGGGGTTGTCCGTGTGCGTGGGGATTATGGGCTGCGCCTCCCTGAGGCCGCGGTCGCCTTCCGAGACCGAGGTCTCCCAAACCCCGGAAACCCCGTTAAGCCTGGCTTATTACCACTTTCTCAAGGCCCAAAAGCTGTTGGTGGCCGATGACATCGCCGGGGCCATCCAGGAATACGAGGCGGCCCTAAAAAATGATCCTAATTCTCCGCTCATGGAGATAGAGTTGGCCACGCTCTACCAACGCCAGGGGAATATCAAGGAGGCCCTGGCCCATGCCGAAATAGCCTTACGGCTAGACCCGAAGCAGCAAGAGGCCTATTTTCTCCTGGCCGGCCTGCACGTGGGTTTGAATCAACTGGCCGAGGCCACCCGGGAATACGAACGCGTGCTGCGGTTAGACCCGGAAAACCGGGAAGCCCGTCTCTTTCTGGCCACCCTCTACGCCCAACAGCGGCAGTATCCCAAAGCCATCCGCAGCATCCAGGAACTCTTACGTCTGGACCCCAAACTGGTGGTGGGTTACTACTACCTGGGACGGATTTACCTGGAAATCGATCATCTGGCGGATGCGAAGCGGGAATTCCTGCGGGTCCTGACCCTGGAACCCGGTTTTGTGCCGGCCCTGTTCGACCTGGGAGCCACCCTGGAGCGGGAGCACCAGTACAGCCGGGCCCTGACCATGTATCGCCGGGTTTTGCGGGCCCAGCCCCGCAACACCCGGGCCTGGGTCAGTATCGCCCGTCTCTACCTGGTGATGAATCGCTACGGTGATGCCCAAAAGGCCTTCCGCAAGATCAAGGAATTGGAAAGGAATGATCCGGGCGCCGACTTCAACATCGCACTCATCTGTTTGGAACAGAAGCTCCCGGACGACGCCATCCGCCTCTTCCGCCCCCTCTTAGACGTTCCCCGGTATCGGGAACGGGCCCGCTACTTCATCGCCATGGCCCTGGAGGAAAAAGGTGATCTCCAGTCAGCTTGCCGGGAGTATCAATTGGTGGACCGGACTTCCCCCCACTTTCTCCAGGCGCGGCTACGCATGGCCTATCTGAATTTTCAAATGGGGAAAAAAGAGCAGGCGCGGCAGATCATCAATGATCTCATGACCCTGGCCCCGGATCGGGAAGAAGTCTATCTGACCAGTTCCTTCTTTTATGAAGAACAAAATGAATGGCACCGGGCCATCGACACGCTCAAGGCCGGGCTGGTGAAAGTGGACAAGTCGGCGGAAATCCATTTCCGCCTGGCGGTGCTCTATGAGAAGGAGCACCAGCGCCAGGAAAGCATCGAGCAGATCAAGCGGGTCCTGGAACTGGATCCCTATAACCCCGATGCCCAAAATTTCCTGGGTTATACTTATGCCGAGAGCGGCATCAATCTGGATGAGGCCGAGCGGCTGATCCGGGAGGCCCTGCAGGCCAAGCCCAACAGCGCCCACATCATTGACAGCCTGGGGTGGGTCTTCTATAAGAAAGGGCAATATGACAAGGCGGTGACCGAGTTGGAGCGGGCCCACCGTCTCATGCCCCGTGACGGCACGGTCGCCGAGCACTTGGGGGACGCCTATAACCGGGCCAAGCGTTACCGGGACGCCTTGCGGATCTACCGCCGGGCCCTGACCCTGGAGAACGCCAATCCTCAGGCATTGCGCCAGAAAATCTATAATCTGGAAATATACTTGCGGACTCGGGAAAATTGACGCGGCGCACTCTCATCGGGGCGATGGTGCTGGCGCTCCTGGGTCTGGGAGGCTGCCGTGCCCTGCCTCCGGCCCCGCCCCCGGTGGCGGTGACGTCGCCGGAAGAGTTGCTTTCCCGGTTGCAGGCCCGGGAGCAGCAGGTCAAAGCCTTCCAGGCCAAAGGCCGCATCACCTTTTTATCCCCGCACCAAAATTATTCGGGCACGGCCTTGCTCTTAGGAAGGCTGCCGGCCAGTCTCAAGGTGGACGTCCTGGATTTCCTGGGTCGCACCATCCTGAGCTTCGCCACGGACGGCCGCGAGGTCCAGGTGCTGTCACCCCGGGACAACAAGCTGTTTCAGGGCCCGGCCACCCCCCAGAACCTGGCGGCCTTTATTCCCCCCAGCGTCAGCCTGACCCAGACCCTGCGCCTGTTGGTGGGGGCCCTGCCCTTGAGCCCGGGTAAGCCGGACCGTTTTGAATACCTGCCCGGCAGCGGGCGCTACCTCCTGGAGTGGGCCGCGGACGGGGCGCTGACGGAACGCCTCGGCGTGGAGGCCCAGGGGTTCTCCCCGGTGCAGGAAGAGTGGTTCGGCGGGGCGCCGGAGCCCCGCTTCCGTGCCGAGCTGGCCAATTTCGGCGCCCTGGCGCCGGGTCTCCCCGAAAAGATCACCCTGAAGAGCACGGCGCCCAAGATGGAACTGCGCCTGGTCTATTACGAGCTGCGACTCAATCCGCCGCTGACGCCGGCTGATTTAACCCTGACGCCGCCTCCCGGCGTGGCCGTGGTGCCCTTGCAATAGGTTTTCGGTTTTCGGTTTTCGGTAAATTAAGGAGAAAACCGCGAGGTGCCATGAAGTTTCTGGTGGATCGGCCTTTGGGGGGTCTGGCCAAGTGGCTGCGCTTCTGCGGCTTCGACGCGGCGCTGGTGCGTCTGGACCCGGAGCGGCCCGGCACCTGGCCGCCTCCGAGACCGCAGACCCATATCCTGACCCGGCAGGAGACGGGCCGGGGCCTGAAACGGCCCGACCTCCTGGTGTTGACCGCGGCCGACCCCGAGGGCCAGTTAGCGGAGGTGATGCAGCGCCTGGAGCTGACGGCCCGTGATCTCAAGCCCCTGAGCCGGTGCAGCCACTGCAACGATCCCCTCGTGCCCCTTGACCGGGACTTGGCCCAGGGCCGGGTGCCGGAATACATCTTCCATTGCCACCGCCGATTCTACGAGTGCCCCCGCTGCCAGCGGGTTTACTGGCCCGGCAGCCATATCCGGGGCATCACCGGCACCCTGCGGCAGCGTCTGGAGAACCCGGCCGACGAGGCTTGAAGGCAGGCCTTCCACAAGCTATTTCAAAACCGATCTCCGCGTCATATTGAACTAACAAAGAGACTTGAAATGGGGAATAATCACCCCCCTTTGAAAAAGGGGGCAAGGGGGGATTTATATAACCTTCTGAAATCCCCCTAAATCCCCCTTTTTCAAAGGGGGACTTAAAACCTCTACTTTCAATCTTGTCCTGGTTGAGAAAGTTTCCGTAGCCTTAAGACGGGTTTTAAAATGGGTTCTGGTGATAATAATCGGTTCCAGGCCTCTCACTGCGTTCAGGATGACATTTCGGGTGAAGTCAGGTTTTGAAATAGCTTGAAGAGTTCAGGGACATTTTCCGGGGTAGTCCGGATTGCATCCGCCTCCACCGAGTCTTATATTGGTTATAAAGATATCCCAACAAGGTCAGTGGGGCGCTCCACCTGATTTTCCAGCCCTCAGAGGTTCCCGAGGTATTCGGCCTCGTCTCTGCCCCACCCGGCCGCAGGAGGAATCCATGCGCGCGGAATTGGCGGACAAGGCCTCGACCGGCCTCAAAAAAACCTGGTGCAGCACCTGGACCTTTGCGGTCAACAGCGGCCGCCGGGCGAAAATCCTGGGCCGCTACGGCCTGGCCTGCTGGCAGCAACAAATGATCAACCGGGCCCTGGGCAAGCTGGGGGTCCACACCTTTCAAGCCCTGGAACAGGGCGAAGCCAACCCCCTGACCGCGCCGGCAGTCAACGCCGCGGTGCAAAAGGCCAAGGAATTGAAAGAGGCCAAAGACAAGAATTACCAGGCCATTGCGGCCATCCGGGAGAGAATTAAGGGTTCTTGTGTCATTGCCACCCCGGAGGAGCCGGGCGGGATGGAGGAAAATCCGGAAGTGCCGTAAGAAGCTGTCAGCTTTCAGCTATCAGCATCATCGGGCGCAATGAATTGCGCCCCTACGGTTTTTTGCAGAGGTTTCTCTTACGGCGCGCCGCATTCCGCCGGGCTGCCCCGGAGTTTTTCCAGGGCGTGGGGCAGGGCGGCGGCCACCGCCGCCAGATTTTCCCGGGCTCCCTTGGGGCTGCCGGGCAGGTTGATGATGAGGGTGCGGCCCCGGATCACCGCCACCCCCCGGGAGAGCATGGCGTGGGGGGTCACGGCCAGGCCCGCGGCCCGCATGGCTTCGGCAATCCCCGGCACCAGGCGGTGGGCTACGGAGAGCGTGGCCTCCGGCGTCGTATCCCGGGGGCTGAGGCCCGTGCCGCCGGTGGTGATGATCAGGTCGAAGCCCTCATCGTCGCTCCAGGCCTTGAGTTGGGCGGCGATGGCGTCGGGCTCATCGGGCACCACCTGGTAGGCGGCCACCGCAAAGCAGCCGGGGTCCAGCAGGCGACCCAGTTCGGGCCCCGCGGTGTCCTGGCGCTCGCCCGCGTGCCCCCTGTCACTTACCGTCAGAATCCCCACCCGGAACATCCGTCACCTCGATGATATCCCCGGGCTTCACCACGCCGGCGGTGAGCACCCGGGCAAAGACCCCTTCCCGGGGCATGACGCAGTCGCCCACCAATTCCCGGATGGCGCAGCCTTTATGGCAGGTCTTGCCGATCTGGGTGATCTCCAGCTCGACCTCATCTCCCACCTTGAGGCGGGTGCCCACGGGCAGGTTCATGACCTCGAGGCCTGCGACGGTGAGATTCTCGGCAAAATCGCCTGGCGCCACTTGAGCCCCCGCGGCCACCATCTTGTCGATGCTGGCCAGCGACAACAGGCTCACCTGCCGGATGCCGCCCTCGGCGTGGGCGTCGCCGGCGAGACCGTGCTCCACCAGGAGCCGGGCCTGGTCCACGTTGTGCTTGACCACCCCTTTGCGGTCGCTGACGGAGACGGCGTGGATGACCCCCTGGCGATTTGTCAAATCCTGTGACATATCTATTCGTTACCACCGTCGTTCTGCTGTTTTACGTAGGGGCGGGTTTGAAACCCGCCCCTACAGGGGGTTGGGAGGGGAGTTTGAGGGGAGGGCGGGGGAACCACAGGCGGGACGCCTGTGCTACCACCCCCTGACCCCTGATCCCTGATCCCTGCTTTATTCCTTCTCCTTCTCCACCTTGGCTTCGTTGATGATTTTTTCCGCCAGGTGGGGTGGGACCTCTTCGTAGTGGTCGAATTCCATGGCGAAGGTGCCCCGGCCGCCGGTCTTGGAGATCAGATCCGGCGCATAGAGCAGCACTTCGTTCATGGGCACATGGGCGGTGATCACCTGCTGTCGTCCCTGGGCTTCCACCCCCAGGACCCGGCCCCGGCGGCCGTTGAGGTCGCCGATGATATCCCCCATGTTCTCCTCCGGCACGGTCACCGTCATCTTCATGATGGGCTCCAGGAGGGTGGGGTTGGCCTGTTCCATGCCCTTCTTGAAGCCCATGGATCCGGCGATTTTAAAGGCCATGTCCGAGGAGTCCACGTCATGGAAGGAGCCGTCGTACAGGGTGACCCGGAAATCCACCACGGGGAAGCCGGCCAGGATGCCGGTATTCTTGGCTTCGGCGATGCCTTTTTCCACCGAGGGGATGTACTGTTTGGGGATGGCGCCGCCCACGATCTTGTCGGCGAACTCAAAGCCGCTGCCCTTGGGTAAAGGCTCGAGTTCCAGCCAGGTATCACCGTATTGGCCCCGGCCGCCGGACTGGCGTTTATATTTGCCCTGGACCTTGACGGTGCCCTTGATGGTTTCGCGATAAGGCACCCTGGGCGGTTTCAGGTTGACTTCCACCCCAAACTTCCGCTTCAATTTTTCGGCGGTGGCCTCGATATGGACCGAACCCACGCCGGACAGGAGGATTTCCTTGGTGTCGGCGTTGCGGGTCAGGGCCAGGGAAGGGTCTTCTTCGATGAGCTTGGAAAACGCCGAGAAAACCTTGTCCTCTTCCCCCTGCTTCTTGGGCTCCAGCGCAAAGGTGACCATGGGCCGGGACGGCGCAATGGGCGGAAGGATGAGGGGCGTGGCCTCCGAAGTCAGGGTATCGCCGGTGACCGTCTCTTTGAGTTTGGCCACCGCGCCGAAGGCCCCGGGTCCCAGGCTGGGCACGGCCTTCTGGCCCTTGCCCTCCAGCAGGAAGAGCTGGCCGAAGCGTTCCGGCACCTCGCGAGCGGCGTTGAGGACCGTGGAGTCGGCATTCATAGTGCCGGAGTAAATGCGAAAGATGGACAGGCGGCCGGCGTAAGGGTCGGCCACGGTCTTGAAGACCTGGGCCGCCAGCGGGCCGTCGGGGTCCGGGTCCAGCGCCACTTCGGCCTGGGTGGCGGGGTTTTGGCCCTTGACCTGGCCCCGGTCCTCCGGGGAGGGGAGATAGAGGTTAACGGCGTCGGCCAGGAGCGCGGCGCCCAGATTGCCATGGGTAGCGCCACACAAGACTGGCACGAAGCTGCCCTTCAAGGTGCCGACCCGGAGTCCCTGGTAGATCTCTTCCGAAGTGAGGTCCCCTTCTTCCAGGAATTTTTCAATGAGGGCGTCGTCGCTCTCGGCGGCAAAATTGAGGAGATCGCCGCGCCGGGCCTCCACCTCATCTTTCAGGTCGTCGGGGATGGGGCCGGCTTCGAGCTTACCGCCGGCCCCGGCCACGTAGGCCTTCTGGCTGATGAGATCCACCACGCCTTTAAAACCGGCTTCCCGGCCGATGGGGATTTGGAGGGGCACGGCCTGGACTTCCAATACTTCCCGGACCTCTTTAAGGACCTGGTTAAAGTCGGCCCGCTCCCGGTCCATTTTATTGATGAAGACCAGACGAGGCAGGCTGTAGAGGTTGGCGGTCTGCCAGACCTTTTCGGTGCCCACCTTGACGCCGTCCACCGCGTCCACCACCACCACGGCGCCGTCCCCGACATGGAGAGCGGCCCGGGCATCCGCCAGAAAGTTGTCGTCCCCGGGGGTGTCGGCCAGGTAGACCGTATGTTTTTTCCACTGATAATGGTGAAAGGCAGTGGAGATGGTGATCTGGCGCTTAATTTCCTCGGGCTCATAATCCAGGATCGAACTGCCGTCGTCGACTTTCCCCAGCCGGGAGGTGGCCCCCGCCGCAAAGAGGAGGGCTTCGGCCAGGGAGGTTTTGCCGCAGCCCCCATGGCCGATCAGTACTAAATTGCGGATCTGTGTGGTTTTGCCGGACATCAAACTCTCCCTTCCCTCGAGGTTGCCTCCCCGGCTCCAGGATACCGCGCCCTACCGGGGCAACCTTTTAAAATTATCAGGTTTGTGCATAAATCTCAACCGCTTTTCAGCACTCTCGCGGCGGTTAGCCCGACAGGTGGAATATTCTCCCCGAACCGGCGAGCCGGGACAGAATCGGCGGGAGGAATTGACAGGCAAAATCCCAGTTGATATATTATCTTGTTGTCGGGACGTGGCGCAGACTGGTAGCGCACCTGAATGGGGTTCAGGGGGTCGGAGGTTCAAATCCTCTCGTCCCGACCATAAAAAGCTAAGAAAAAAGGCAAGTTACAGGAGCTAACCTGAACTTGCCTTTTAATTTATTGGTTGACGTGCACATAACGTGCACGTATTTTTTCTGAGCCTGGGAATTTGTAAGGAGAACCGAATGGGAACCAACGATGAAACCATCTGGTTATGTAAGATTAATCCGAAGGTGTTAGAGGTCTTGAACCAGCTTCTGAAGGCTATGGAGC
>JBAVUP010000027.1:0-7656 GCA_049696835.1 Desulfobaccales bacterium | reverse complement strand
GATTTTAGGGATCATGTTGGTTCCGATGGCGGCGCATTTTTCTGCTGGTTGCCCTTAACCAAGGAGCGGTTTTATGAAAAAATTACTTATCGCTCTGATCTTAGGGATCATGTTGGTTCCGGTGGCGGCGTGGGGACAGAAATGGGTGGAGTCGTATACGGACTCGGACGGCACCTATGTCCCGGGGCATTGGCAGACCTCGGAGGATGTGCGGCAGAAGGGCTATACGACCCCTGGCAGAGTCAATCCTTATACGGGGAAATTCGACTCTTATACCACCGGCTTGCCAAGCCCGCAGCCGATGAACCCCCAGCCGATCACCCCTTATCAACCCAACTATCAACCCAATTATCAACCGAACTTTCCAGTTCCGGGTTCATCGGTCGGGGGCGGCAAATAACGGGGCGCAATTGACGTAACGTTGCCGGGGGCCACACCACAGGGCCCACCCACGAGCCATCGCGGACCCGCTCGTTAAGCCGTGGCACAGGCGGCCCGCCGATGGCTCGCAGGCTAGGGGCCTGTGCCATCAGATAAAGGAAATGGTGGGCAGTGCCCACCCTGCATGTAAGGGAAAGCAGGACCCCGCTGGAGTTTATTTCCTCAAAGTAAGCCCGTCTCTTGATAGAGGCGGGCTTTTTTATTTGCACCCGGTTTCTGGGTAGGGCACAGTTATTACTCGGAGGAGAACATAGATGCCATTCACCCTCACCCTAATTCTCTTCCTCAAGGGGGAGGGGGATAAGGACAGGAATTCCATGATCTCTGACTACCACCAAAAGAGGAGGCCCCCCCATGCCTTATATTGCGGCGCCGCAGAGGACGGAGCTGGACGGCTCCATTGATCAACTGGCGGAGGGCATCGTCAGGCTGGCCCAAGCGCAGCAGGGAGACGGGGCGGTCGCGGGTCTGCTGAATTACGCCTGCACCCGCCTGGCCCTGAAGGTGGTGCGGCAACGCTTCGGGCCCATGCGCTACTGGCTGATCGCGCTGATTACCGGAACATTCAAGAATATTGCCGATGAATTTTATCGGCGGATCGGCGAGCCCTACGAGAACCAACAGATGGCCAGGAATGGGGATGTGGATCTCTATGAGGAGTACCAAAAAGAGATGGAGAAAATGGCCTAAGGTTCACCGGTTTTGAAAACTGCGGGAGCTATATTCGTTGCATGATTGACGCCCAGGCGGTGAAACTCACCAAGGCCCTGGGCAAGCTCAAGCCGGCTTCGGCGCCGGTATCGGAGCCGCACTAAGTTTTGCCAGGCTGATATCAGGGGAAAAAATCAGGGGCCCGCACGGGCCCCTGGCTTTTTCCGGTGGCGAGTCGGCGATGTCCCGAAGTGGCCCTGGGGCACCCGGCCGCGGCTTTCAACCCCAGCAGCCATAATCTCTCAGCGTCAGGAGGCCCTGGCGTCGCTTAAGGCGATCAGGTGGGGCACCTTATCATAGAAGGGGCAATTACTCCAATCATAGCACTTCGTCCCGTCAGGTCCGGCTTTCTCTACCAAGCATTCCCCATAGGTCGCACATTCAAAAACCGGGGACGGAAATCCTCTCCCACACGGGTGGGGAGAATAAATGACGGTTATCAATACCTCCTGACACAGGTTATGGCAAAAAACCTTTTTTTGCCTGGTCATCTGGTTCCCCTTTCCTAGCGATCTTTAGCAGCCTAAAGCAACCAGTGTGCCAGGCAGGGCTGAGAACTGGGAATGTTTTTTAAACGTATTGATATAGTTGATAATTTTCTTAAAAACCCCTGGCAATTGCTCTCAGGCAGTGGCCACCGGAGGCCGTCCTAGCAGTCCATAACCCGTAATTTGTTTCGCATCTTAAACAATCGATTCATATTCGATCCAGATATGAAAAAGATTATAACGCTGTAATTATATTATAAAAAATATTTTTATATTTCAAGGTTAATCAAACCTGTTCATGATATGGAACATTGTCCATAAAAGGGAAATTTATAAATTATTAAAGGATATCAATTAGTTAATACATTGGCACGATAGCTGCTTAACGAGAGGCCAGGTTATCAGAACGTTTTAGGCAATCAAGATCCCTTAGCGGTTGGGATTATGGGATCGATTTCCTCCCTCACAGGGGAGCAACGTAGATACAGGAGGTAAGGCTTAGCGAAGCACCTGGACGCAACAACCCAAAGCATGACCTCTGATGCATGAAAGGCATGACAACTGGACAACAAAGTGTAACGCATCCGACGCATGGAAGCACAACCGGGCCCCCGGTCCGCCGGGGGCCGCAAGCACCGAAGATCACCCCTATCAGGGGTTAATCAAAAAATCAAACTCTTAAGGAGAATGGAAAAATGAAAAGCTTGGCGAAGGTTCTTATGGTGTTGAGTCTGGCGGCGGTCATCTGCCTGCCGGCGGTGGCCTCAGCATATCCCCTCGTAGATCTGTATGAGGTGCGCGTGGATAATGCCGCCACCCCCTACATCTACGCGCAGGGTATTAGCAGCAATATACAAGTGTATGCAGGCAATTACATCGTTGGCGTTAGCAATCCCTCCGGCTCGGGCAACCCCTATATCGAAATGAGTGGGTACTGTGTTGAACCGGCTTATTCCTCAAGCTCCCCGCGGGTGTATGAACTGCTGCCCATCGCCCAAGGATCAGCATTCGCAGCTGCCGCGTGGATCCTTAGTCAGGGATACACCACGCAAGCTCCAGCGGCTCAGGCTGCGGTCTGGGAATTGACATGGGATACGGCCCTAGGGAACCCTTATAACTTAAGTGCTGATAACTTTCGGTTAAATAGCGGCATTAACCCAACGGACGTAGGAACGATTTACAATGCTGCCATAGCTGCCATGAACACCGGATTTGATCCATCGGGTTACGTGATTGCCCACAATCCGGTTGGTAGTACTGGCTGGGAGTTTTCTCAGGACTATATTATTGAGAATCCCGTTCCCCTGCCTCCTTCAGTCCTGCTCCTGGGCAGCGGGCTCCTGGGTGTGTGCCTCCTGCGCGGCCGGAAGCTCTTTCAAGCCTAACCTGGGAATTGTCTGACCTCATATCAAAGGCCCCCGTTGCCCAGGCGACGGGGGCTTTCTTTATCCCGCATGATCCAGAAATTGGCTACCCTCTCCGGCTGGTAATCTTCCTGCCAAACCCAACAATTATCCCCGAGGACGTAAAGCACAGCAGCTCTGATCGTTATCACGATATGGGGCAGATTAGTGAGGGAAACTTTGGGATGGCTGGAGCACCAGCCGCCAAAATGACTATCGCCTGAGGGTTGGGGCGGTTTGGGGCCCTGCTGAAATCACTGTCGGTGATTCTCTGTCAGTAACCTGTCCGCCAACAAAAAATCCGGCTCTCATGCACCGGATTTATTGCCTAAATTGGTGGAGGCGGCGGGAGTCGAACCCGCGTCCGCCAATAGTCCCTGGAAGCTTCTACATGCTTAGCCGGCGTTTTGGTTTCGCCCCATAAGACTTCCACCGGCGGAATTCCGAGAGGCTAGCCTGCTGATGTTTTCGTCCGCCAACCCGTAGGCGGTGTTGGCAGCTTTGCCAGGATATCGTCACCTCGGAGTCCTCTCCCGGCACCAGACCCCAGGTGCCAGCCTTAAGCGGCTAGAGCGTAGCCGTAGTTGTCGGCACTTGTGTGTTTCCTACCCGTTTTACGAGCGGACAGGACCTCGGCATGCAACTTACAGTTCTCTATTTGCGTCGAAGCCGTTACGCCCCCTTAATCTTAATTATACTTATTATTTAGGTTTTCGCAAGCCCCCTGGGGAGCCGGGCGGTTCAGGCCTGCTGCCGCAATTGCCGGGCAGCGCCCATCAGGCGGTAAACCGAAGCGCCGGCGAGGGCGGCGATATCTTCGGTGGGGAAATACCCGGGGATGGTTTCATCGAATAAGATATTGGCTTCGGGGGGAAATTCCTCGTCGCCGCCCCACAGCACATGGGTGATGGGCACCCGGGGAAAGGCCAAAAAGCGGGCGGCAACATCGCCCAGGGGCTGGGGCTCGCCCCCCAGGTTTGCGGCCACTTGGGTGTAGAGTTCCAGGTCGCGGCCGAAGGTCTCGAGCAGGGGCTTTTTGGCCCGGGAGACAAAGGCGGACCAGTAGAACCCGCCTTCGGGGACCTGCCGGAAATCGATGGTCCGGCCGGTGAGGGGGTCTCCCGAGGCGTGGAGCAGGTAGTGGAGGATGAGGATCTGCTCGGTCAAGGGGATGTCCCCCTGGCCGCCGACCGGGGTGACGCGGATCTCGGGCCAGATGATGCGCCTGGCCTGGCCGAAATAGGGCACAAGGAGGCCGTCGCGGGCGTCTTCGACCACATACCGGGCGCCGGTGCGGGCCTCCAGCCGCTTGGGATTGATCCTGGTCAATTCCGCCGCGGCCAGGGCGATGGCCGCCTTATAGTCATCGATGCGGGGCATGCCGCCTCCTTCCTAGGGGTCAGAGAATGGCCGGGAAGCGGGTCCGGCCGCGGGACCCGCAGGCACCACTTCCTTTTTAAGTATAGCGTAAAATATTTTTATTGACATCCTGACAAGAATGTTTTAGGGTTTTAAGAGTCGAGGACATCAAGAACATGCAATCCAACTGGCGCCGGAACTACTTTTTTAGCTATTATTATTTTCCGAGCCAGGAGTGCGCCTCGACTTTTAAAAGAATGTAGGCACTGATAAAAAAAATCTTTTAAAAGCCGTGGCGCAGGCGAGGCGACCACGGCTTTTTTTTATGGGTCGTGGGGTCAGGGCCTGGAAGCACCCCGGCGAGGAGGAAACGTGGTCGGCAAACAGATTCGCATGGAACGCATTATGAACCGGGACACGGGGCGCACGGTGATCGTCCCCATGGATCACGGCGTCACCGTCGGTCCCATTGACGGCCTCATCGACATGAAGACCACCGTCAACGCGGTGGCCAGCGGTGGGGCCAACGCCATCGTCATCCACAAGGGCCTGGTGTCCAGCGGCCACCGCCGCCGGGGCAAGGACGTGGGGCTGATCATTCATCTGTCGGGCTCCACGGCGCTCTCCCCCTATCCCAATGCCAAGACCCTGGTGTGCACCGTGGAGGAGGCCATTAAATTGGGGGCGGACGCCATCTCCATCCACGTGAACGTGGGGAACGGCTCAGAGCGGGAGATGCTGGCCGACCTGGGGCAGGTGGCCCGGGAGGCCCGGGAATGGGGTATGCCGCTGTTGGCCATGTTGTACCCCCGGGGCGAGAAGATCAAGGATGAATACGACGCCCAGACGATCATGCACGTGGCCCGGCTGGGGGCGGAGTTGGGGGCGGACCTCGTCAAGGTGTCGTACACCGGCTCGGTGGAGTCCTTCCGCAAGGTGGTGGCCGGCTGTCCGGTCCCGGTGGTCATTGCCGGCGGCCCCAAGATGAGTTCGGACCGGGACATCCTGGAGATGGTGCAGGGAGCCGTCGAGGCCGGAGGCGCCGGGGTGTCCATCGGACGCAACGTCTTCCAGCACCGGGACCCCAGCCGCATGGTGGGGGCCATCAGCATGCTGGTGCATGAAAACTCCGGGGTGGACGAGGCCCTGGCCTGCCTGCAGGCGGTGTGAGCAAGGACCGGCCATGAAACGGCTATGGGTCAAAGTTGACCCCTGGGACAAAAAGCTGGTGACCACCGCGCTGGAAAGCGGGGTGGACGCGGTGTGGGTCCCCCCGGGGCGGGCCGAAGAGGTCAGGGCCCTCGGGCGCATCACGGTGGTGGCCCCGGACGGTGATCTGGTGCCGGGCCAGGACGTACAGGAGGTGGCCATTCACAGCACCGCGGACGAGGCCGAAGTCATCCGCCGGGCCCGCCTGGGGCCGGTGGTGGTGCAGACCCCGGACTGGACCATTATTCCGTTGGAAAACCTGGTGGCTCAGAGTAACAATATCTTCGTGGAGGTGCGGGATCAGGACGCGGCCCGCACCGCCCTGGGAGTGTTGGAGAAGGGCGTGGACGGCCTGGTGGTTACCGAGGCCACGCCGGCCTTGATCAAAGCGATCGCCCGGCTGGTGCAGGAGGCGTCGCCGCCGCAGGCGTTGACTACGGCGCAGATCAGCCGGTTGCAGTCGCTGGGGATGGGCGACCGGGTTTGCGTGGATACCTGCAGCAACATGGGCCCGGGGGAAGGCATGCTGGTGGGCAACTCCTCCGGGGGGCTGTTCCTGGTGCACGCCGAGTCCCTGGAGAATCCTTACGTGGCGCCCCGGCCTTTCCGGGTCAACGCCGGGCCGGTGCATGCCTATATCCGGGTGACCGAGGACAAGACCAGGTATCTAGGGGAACTCAAGGCCGGGGACGAAGTGCTCCTGGTCAATTACCAGGGGCGCACCACGCCGGCCGTGGTGGGGCGGGTCAAGGTGGAGCGCCGGCCCCTGCTGCTGGTGACTGCGGAGGCGGGCGGCCGGGAGATCAGCACGATTCTGCAAAACGCTGAGACCATTCGTCTGACGCGGCCCAACGGCGAGGCCGTATCCATTGTGACCTTGCAACCTGGGGATGAGGTGCTGGTGGCCCTGGAAGAGACGGGCCGCCACTTTGGCCACAAGATCCAGGAAACCATCCTGGAGAAATGACCATGACGGAAAAAGAAGCCATTCGAAATCAGATCGACGCCCTGAATAAGGATATCCTGGCCCTGTTGAACCGGCGCCAGACTCTGGCCCAGGCCATCGGCCAGATTAAAAACCAGGAAGGCCAGGGCACCCTGGATTTTCAACGCGAAGAGGAAGTCCTGGCCAATCTCATCCATCTGAACCCCGGCCCCTTGAGCGATGCGGCCCTGCGCAATATCTTCCGGGAGATCATCTCCGCGGCCCGGGAGGTGCAGATGCCCTTCGGGGTGGCGTTCCTCGGGCCCGAGGCCACCTTTTCCCACCTGGCGGCCCTGAAGAAATTCGGCCGGGCCACCCGCTTCGGCCCCATGGCCACCATCCAGGAAGTCTTCGCGGAAGTGGAAAAAGGCAAGTTCCAGTACGGCGTGGTGCCCATCGAGAATTCCACCGAAGGCATCGTGAATATCTCCATGGACCTGTTCGCGGAGTCGTCGGTGAAGATCTGCGGCGAGATCTTCCTGGAGGTGTCCCACGACCTGGTGTCCAAGTCCGGGCAGCGGGCCGACATCGAGGTCATCTATACCCACCCCCAGGCCTACGCCCAGTGCCGCCGCTGGCTGGGGACGCATTTGGGCAATATCCCCATCCTGGAGGTGGCTTCCACCGGGGTGGCGGCCCAGAAGGCGGCCAAAAACCCCAACGCCGCGGCCATTGCCAGCGCCTTTGCGGCGCCCCTCTATGACCTGCGGGTGGTGGAGAGCCGTATCGAAGATAACCCGGGGAACGTCACCCATTTCTTTGTCATCGGGTCCGACTCCCCCGGGCCCACCGGCAAGGATAAGACCTCCATCATCTTTGCGGTGGACAACATTCCGGGGGCCCTCTATAAGACCCTGCGCCCCCTGGCGGAGCGCAATCTCAATATGACCCGCATCGTGTCGCGGCCGGCGAAAAACGAGGCCTGGCGCTACCTGTTCTTCGTGGACGTGGACGGCCATATAAAGGAGCCTCAGGTGGGCCAGGCCCTGGAAGAAGTGGAGGCCATCAGCGCCCACTTTAAACTCCTGGGCTCCTTCCCCCGGGCCGCGGGGGTGGAGAA
>JBAVUP010000026.1:0-11616 GCA_049696835.1 Desulfobaccales bacterium | reverse complement strand
TGGTCGGGATCTTCCACCAGCCATGGTTCGAAGGAGGGCAGGGTGCGGTCAATGAAGTTCTTCATCAGACCGGACACGTTATAGTGGTAAAGCGGAGTTCCGAAGACCAGCAGGTCGGCCTGCACAAACCTTTCCAAGACCGCGGCCATGTCATCTTGCTGCACACATTTTCCTGGGGTCTTAACCCAGCACAGGAAGCAGCCCAGACAAGATTTGATCTGCAAATGGCCCAGATGCACCATTTCAGTGGTGGCGCCGGCGGCGCGCATGCCCTCCAACAGCGGGCCCAGGATATGATAGGTGCTGCTCTTTTCCTTGCGGGGTGAGCCATTGATGGCCATTACGTGCATGAACATCTCCTGGGGTCAGGTTAGAGTGGATGTCAGAATGCTCTTGTGGCCGATATGATAGCATAAATTTCCCTGAGAAAACAATTAAGGCCATCTGCAAGCACCTCCCTGTAATGGTGCGTCAGGAAAAGATGCGAAGCCACATGCACATGCCACCTCTCAAGTGATTGCTGAAAAACTTACCCCTAAACCCACGCCAAAAACTAAGGCTCAACGCAGTCTCTGGTAGATTTTGGAGGGAATCGAAGTGGCCGACTGGTTTTAGGGCATAGGCACGTACTTAGCGCGTAAGGCATTGATTTTAGGAAGTCTTCTCTGTACGTCATGTTTGAAGAGTTCTGGGGCGATTTCTATAAAAGCCGCATGTGCGGCCTCATAGTAGTCTTTGGTTTTTTCTGGATACATCTTGTATAATTCCCCTTCGAGTTTAAAGATTTTTTCCGTTACTTGATCTGTTACGGCGGATAAGGTGGCCCCCACATAATGTCCATCTATCCATTCGCGGGTTGCTATTATGGCCACAGCTTCCCGCAATTGCTCATCGGTTATGGCGGTCGGATCTATCCTGGCAATTCGTAAAATATCTTCAACCACAACACTAGAGCTATATCCTTTCATGTCTTTTGCCTTCCTAACATAGGGCACCATTTTCGCCACATCCAATTCAGAATATGCTGCGGCGCTAACCACTCCCACAAACATCAATACGACCAATTCCAGCAGACACATCATTCTAAACATATTTTTCTTCTCCTGTTTTACTTGGGAGAATTTGAAACCCCTGAGAATAGAAATGTCTCCACCACCCCATCAGGGTATGCAGTCCGCTTAAACCGAGTAAACTAACTAAGATACATCCTCCAAGGCTGCGCCCAAGAGGTAAGGGCCAGGCTCAAAAATAATCCCAGAGCCAACAATACCGCTACTGATAACTTCTTACTCTTCATTTTTCGCTCCCCTTTGTCTTGAATTTTTGAGCCCGCATATCTGGCTTTAATTTTTAAACCCTAAAAAATAAATAAATCGGCGTGACGTACACAAAATTTTCAGATAGACAGGCGAGTGAGGAACTGAAGACATTAAATCAGGGGCTTGCCGCCAAGCAAAATACTGCTTCTGAGATGGTTACCAATTTCCTCGGCCCCGGCCGCCGGAACCATGCCGCCCCCCCCTACTGGCAGTGATGGCCTGAGGTTCTTAGGCTTCCGATCGACAAAGAAGTTGGCCTCCGAAGGTTTGGCACGTCAAAATCAAGGGAAAAATCATTTTCGACGCATTTTATGCTATCATACACCATAAGGGAATGGGTTGGTTCCGGAACAGGAATGTTTGGGGGTTAATCCCGAAAAACCAGTTGGGGCAAGCGCAGCCAAGACTGCTGCATAATTTCGGTTCCAAAAAATATGGTAAAGAGAAAATCTTTCTTAGGCCGACAAAAACGACAGGCCGGTATCGGAAGCAGACGTCTGGAAGCGTGGCGTTATAAACTCCGGCGCCCGATCAGGCTATTGGCTCTCCTGGGGCTCTTGCTGACAGCTTTTGGCCCAGTCGCAGTCGGTTCAGCTGCGCCCGACCCCGTGCTGGAAGATCTGCAATACCAGGTGAACGTCCTTTCCTGGAAGGACGCGGTCCGGGGCCGGTTGACGCTCAAAAGCCTGGGAGGCGGTCTTTTCCTGGCAGAAGTCTCGGGCCAGGCCCAGGGCTTTCTGGGAGATTTGAGCGGCCAGCGCCGTGACACTTACCAGACCGAGATGGTTTGGAGAAAGGGGAAGCTCTTGCCTCTGGTATACCGGGAAGAAATCCGCAAGCGGGGCAAACGCAGCTTCAAGGAATATCGCTTCAACTATGCCCAGGCTCGGGTGGAAATGTGGCAGTGGAAGGAGAACTCGGGCAAGATGGTGCGAAAATGGCAGGCGCTGCTCAAGGGCGACATGTATGATCCCTTGAGCGCTTTTTACAACCTGCGTCTAGGAACCCTGGGGCCTTTGACGCAAGGAGACATCGTCAAGGTGACGGGGATTCCCTATCCCCGGCCGGAGGACGTCGAAGTTCGTATCGGGGCGGCCACCAGAGACGGCCGGGAGGCCATGGTCTCCTTCTCCAACGGGTCCATTGAAAACCGACCGGTCATGGTCTTTGTGGTGATCGATGGCCGGAGGGTGCCCGTTCACGCTTGGACCCACATTAGCTTCGGCAAGGTGACGGGGGAACTGCTTCCCCAGGGCAAGGCGCTCCGGGGGGGGCTGCCTGAGGCGGCGGCCACGCCGGGTGTTCCCAGAAATGGCGAGGGCGGTTGAGGATCGAGGTGCCGGGGGAAAGATCCGGCTACGTCTGGGCTCCGGCGGGGTCTTTGTAAGCCGGCTGGGGGGTCGGTAAAAAGCAGTAGATTAAGCTAACTCTTCACCAGACGCCGCTTCGGGCTGCCTCAGACGAGCTATTCGGGGCCCATTTTCAACGGCCCATGCAGCTTACTTAAATATGTGAAACTATGTCTATGAATCGCACAAATTAAACTTGGTTATCGTGCAGGCAAATAGTCAACTTTGCAAAAACATGTTAATCATTCGACCTGTAGATATGAGTAGGGCGATGCTCATAAGATGCACCAACCACCAGCGGCAAGAAAAAAATTGACAACCCTGGTTCACGGCCATCCTCCTCTTCTATCAGAATAACTTATTTATTGAAGTTAAAGGTAATATGCCTCATCTGAGAGGCCATGTTAATTAGGCTTTTCCTGGTTTCAGGGTTCCAGTCCCCTAAATTAATGTATAATCCCCGGAGATTTGGTCTTGGTCCCAAAAAATTCCCCCTACCGTGCACGTTGCGTGGGAGGAGGAATGCGGTTGATTGAAGAATAGTCGAGCATGCTACAGAGGTTGCCCCATAATCTCGGCTAAAGGAGGCATTGTCTATGAATCTTCTTAATGCCTTGCTGATTTTCTCTCTTTTACTTTTTCCAAGTGGCTGCGCCACTATTATTCATGGGACGACACAAGATATAGAAATAAATACAGACCCATCAGGTGCTGATCTACTCGTTGATGGTCAGAAACGCTATAAATCTCCAGCAACAATAAGCTTGGCACGCAGAGATGGGCACATAGTTGAAGTTTCCAAAGACGGGTATCAAAAAGAAACCGTTACGATTAAACAAACTATGAGTTTGATAACGGCGGGTGATGTATTCGCTGGAGGCATTATAGGGTATACAGTTGACGCTGCTACTGGAGCTCAGTGTCGATTAGTTCCAGATAATATCAATGTGCACTTGCACCCCTTAACTTCAAAAATCGAGATGCCTGCCGATACAGCAACTACGGAAAGAAAATCTCGGTAAGATCAACTGCCCTGATGACGAGGGGGGATTTTGGCTGAATACAGTGCTATGATTTTTAATCAGGAGCAAACTTCAAAAAGTAACCCTGGCCAGGGTGGCCGAGGGACGGTAGGTATCCTTATTGGCGCAGTGTTGGGTACCACACTCCTATTGCTTACTGGCGAATGAGCCCACTCTCCACTGCCATTGTACATGTAGAAGAAGAGAGGACCGGTGAGCATTCAGGTAGAGACTTCCGGGCCCATGAAAAGAAACGGTTTCAGAGATTACTACTATATCTTCCCAATGAGTTTAACAACACTATCCTTAAGTTTGGTTAAATCAGAGGATTTCTCCACAAAATCGTCGAAAGGCCGATCGTGAGGAGGAAGCTCATTATATTCAGAGAGAGCACTATGGCAGATTACCGGCAGATCCGGCCAGGTTCTTTTAATAAGCCAGATAAAATCTAACTTATGAGGTCCTGCATGGCGAAGATTAGGGACTACCAGATTCACAGGTTTAGAAGGGTTATTCAGGATCTCGAGGGCTTCCTTTCGTGAATTAGTAGTCAACACTTCGTAGCCTGCCCCTATTGACGCTCCGTCCCCGGGCGATCCTTTCAAAATACTACCAGGAGCAATTTTGCTACCCCAATTGCTACCCCAGCATAAAAAAGGGTTAGCCATTATAGCTAATCCCCTTGATTTCACTGGAGCCGGCATGAGGATTTGAACCCCAGACCTGCTGATTACGAATTAGGAGAAAATGAATTTATTTATAAAGGGGGCCATCTTCTTTGAAATGTTACCCCATATGTTACCCCGAAACAAAATAGGGTTAGCCAAACTCAGCTAACCCCTTGATTTCTCTGGTGGGCCGTCGGAGACTCGAACTCCGAACCTAGTGATTAAGAGTCACTTGCTCTACCAATTGAGCTAACGGCCCAAAGGCTTAAACTGTTTGAATATACTGGCGCTCCGAGAGTTTGTCAAGAGGTGCCCCGGCGTCAAAATACGGCCAACCAGGTCGGGCCCGAGGCGCTCTCCGGGAAAAATCGGCCCCACCGCCGGGCTCGGCGAAGGACCTCTCCTACCCCTGTCCATCAAGGCCGATCCCGGCCTCGGAGCGCCCTCCGCGGCTGCCGCCGGCCCTGCCCGGGACGGGCCGGTTCATCCGGTGCGGTCACCCGGGGCTGCCCCCTTATCGGGCTCACCCAGTCTCCCCACCTGACCGGCGTCGCCCCGCGCCGTTCGGGAAATCCCTTGACGTTCTCTGGAGTTATGACATAAATAAGGGAACGTCTGCCGGATCATAATGCCCATGGGTGCTCAAGCCGTAACGTTTTTCACCAGTCTGATGCCGCCGCTGCCCTTTTTGCTGGCCGGCTGTCTGCCGTTGTGGGTGGGGGCGCTGCTGGCCGGGGTGTCAGGCTTGCCGATGCGCCCCGGGGTTCTGGTGGCGGCCACCCTGGCGGTGGCGGCCTTGGTCCTGGCGGCCTTTGCCGGCCGGGAAACCTTCTACCCCGGGGTGGGCCGTTGCCCGGCCTGGAAGGTGGAGGGCCGGGAGCCCCTAGTCCTGTGCTATGCGGCCCTGGCGGTGGCCGCGCTCCTGGGGCTGGCTTTGCAGTTCGGCTGGCGTACCGGGGATTTCACCATCCCCCTGGGAGGCCTGGGCATCCTGGGCGGGTATTTCTCCTTTGCCCCGCCCCTGGCCTGGCACCGCCGGGGTCTGGGGGAAGCGGCGGGGGCCCTCTGCTTCGGCCTGCTGCCCGTGGCCACGGGGCTGTACCTCCAATGCGGCCAATTGCTCACCGAGGTCCTGCTCTACGGCCTGCCCCTGACCTTTAACGGCTTTAACCTGTTTCTGGTTTACGGCATTCCAGGACCGGCGGACTCCGGGGCGCCCCACAGCCTGGCGGCCCGGCTGCAACCGGTGACCGTGGCCTTGCTGTATAGCATCGGCAATATTCTTACCATCGCAGTGCTGGCCCTTATCCTGATTTTTCCGGCCGCGGCCCTGCCCTGGCGTTACGGGTTGGTGCCCCTGGCCCTCCTGGCGGTGGTCAACCAGGAACTCATTAAACGAAAGGCCTATCTGGATGCGGGCCGCCTGCGCTGGCTGGCTCGGCTCACCCTGACGCTCCAGCTCGGGATGGGTCTGGTCTTCACTCTGATGTTATGGCAGAGGCTGTAACGGCATAAAGAAAAGCGGCCCGGTGGGCGTCACGGTAAGGTTGGCCCGCCGGTCGCCGGCAATCACGTTGAACCGCGGGTAAGCAAGGATTATTATTCATGCATGGCTGGAAGAGATGGCGAAGTTCCAGGTGGGGATTTAGGGTGGTGGCCTTGTGCCTTATCCTAGCGCTGATACCGGCCTGCCGTTGGAGCGCCGCCCAGATTTACATCCCGCTGGCCTACGGCCTCACCGGCCTGTGCGTCGCCTTGCTCATGTCCCCCACGCCGACCGCGGCGGTGGTGGGGCTGGTGGTTGGCTGTCTCTTGGGCGCGGCCGTCTATAATAATTCCCTGAAACGCCAGATAACCGAACCTCCCCATGTCAACCGGTAAGCGTACCAGCCAGGGGCCGGAGGTAGTCTTGCAGCTCCTCAGGAGCGCCACGGACCCCATCTCCGGGGAGAAACTGGCGGTGCACCTGGGCCTCAGCCGGGCCGCGGTGTGGAAACGCATCAACCGCCTCAAGGCCCAGGGGTACGCCATTGAAGGTTCGCCCCGGCGCGGCTATCGCCTCCTCACCGTTCCCGATAAACTCCTGCCGGAAGAGATCCTCCAGGGGCTTCAGGCCCGGTATCTGACGGGGCCGGTGCACCACTTTGAGACCCTGGCCTCCACCAATGATCTGGCCAAGGACCTGGCAGCCCGGGGCGCCCCGGAAGGCACCGTGGTGGTGGCGGAAACCCAGACCCACGGCCGGGGCCGTCTGGGCCGGGAGTGGGACTCCCCCCCGGGGATGGGGCTGTATGTCTCCGTCCTGTTGCGCCCTCAGTTGCCGCCCGAGGAGCTGCCCCAGATCACCCTCACCACCGCGGTGGCGGTGGTGCGGGCGGTCCGCCGGGTGACGGGGCTGGCCCCGGGCATCAAATGGCCCAACGACCTGCTCTTTGACGGGAAAAAGCTGGGGGGCATCCTCACCGAGATGGAATCGGAAAGTGACGTCATCCGCCATCTGGTGGTGGGGCTGGGCTTAAATGTCAACAACCCGGGGTATCCCCCCGACCTGGCGGCGACGGCCACGTCCCTGGCCCTGGCGGCCGGGAGGTCGTTTTCCCGGGTGCGCCTCCTGCAGGCCTGGCTGGAGGAATTCGAAGCGCTCTACGACCGCTTCTTACGCCGGGAGTTTCCGGATATTCTGGAAGAGTGGAAGCGCCATACGGTGACGCTGGGGAAAAGGGTGACGGTGCGCCAGGGACCCCGGGAAATCCGCGGTGAGGCCCTGGACGTGGCCCCTGACGGGGCTCTGCTGCTGCGCCAGGACCGCGGCGAGATCGTGCGGGTGACTTCAGGGGAGATCACCCCCGGATCCGAGGAGAATCCGGGGGCCTGAACCGTTGCCGGGCGTTCGGACTATTTCTTTAAATCCTCGATTTCAGTCTTCAGGCGATCTACTTCAGCCTTATATTTTTCCACCTCGGCTTCAGACATCTTGGGAGGTTCATAAGCCGGAGTCTCGGGTTTCTTGAACAGCTTGTCCTTGGTTTCTTCGTATCCTAAATAAACGGCCAACGCGCCGCCCAGGAGAAGCAACAAGGGAAGGCCCCCAGCCAGCAGGCCCAGGAACTCCCGCCACCACAGACCAAGGCCGATCAATCCCAGCGCTACTGCGACCAGTCCGCCTACCAAAGCCGTCATGTTCAAACCTCCTTACCCACTTAGGATCTCCAGCTAACGCTGGGTTGGCACCGAGCCATTTCGCATAGATTTTGATTGTTACAGAAAGACCAAAATTTATCAAGGAGGAAATCGCCGGAGAATGCCGGGGTTAGATAAAAATCGTAATAAAATACAAAGGTTATTAGTTTACGGCGCCTTGACAAAAATCGGGCTGGAATTATAATAAACCAAATTTACCCCCGACGGGCATGCGAGACCGATTATGGCCGAGATGGATTATTATCAGGTTTTGGGAGTGAGCCGGGATGCCACTGCCGACGAAATCAAGAAGGCTTACCGTAAACTTGCCATGAAATATCATCCCGACAAAGCCAAGGGGGATAAGAAACAGGCCGAAGAGAAATTCAAGCAGATCAGCGAAGGCTACGCGGTGCTGAGTAATCCCGAGAAGAAGAAAGCCTACGACGAGTTCGGTTCCCAGGCCTTCAAGGCCAAATTCTCCCAGGAAGACATTTTCCGGGGCTTCGATTTCGGCGAATTTTCGGATTTTGGCCTCTCCGATAATATCTTCAGTCGCATCTTCGGCGGGTTGGGCGGCGGCCGGCCCCGGGGCCGCACCCGCATCTTCCGGTATGGCGGTCCCGAAGGCTATCAGGGTCAGGTCCAGGCCCCCAAAGGCCAGGACCTCCAGGTGGAAATGCCCATCACCCTCCACGAAATGGCCTTCGGCGCCGACAAACTGGTGAGCTTCAGCCACGAAGGCCAGGTGGAAAAAATCTCGGTGAAAATCCCCACCGGCACCCTGCCCGGCAAGAAGTTGCGCCTCACCGGCAAGGGGAGTCCCAGCCCCATGGGCGGCGCCCCCGGCGACCTCTATGTCAAGCTCAAAGAGGTGGAACACCCGGTCTTCAAACGGGAGGGCAGCGATCTCTATGTCGACCGGCGCATCAAGTTTACCGAAGCCATCCTGGGCACCAAGGTGACCGTCCCCACCCTGGACGGCAAGACCATGAGCCTCAAGGTGCCGCCCGGCACCCAGGGCCATACCAAGATGCGTCTGAAAAACTACGGTATCCCTTCGGCCAACGGCAAGAGCCGGGGAGACCAGTTTGTCCGCATCATCGTGGAAACCCCCGCCAACCTCAACAAGAAGCAGAAAACCCTCCTGGAAGAACTGGCCAAGGAAGGGTTGTAGGAGCTATCAGCTATCAGCTATCAGCTTTTAGCTTTTAGCGACAGGTGGGAAATTATGCCTATTAATAAGGAAATAAATCAATTTGTGAATGCGATTGGCGCTCATGAACCACAACCAGTGGATGAAGTTTGAACATTCCGTATTTCAACATCTTTTTTTGCTGATAGCTGATAGCTGACAGCTGACAGCTATTCCCACCGGAGGTTGCCATGCCGCTGGAACTGGCCCCCAAGGTCTACTGGGTGGGCGCCATTGACTGGAACATCAGGGATTTTCACGGGTATCTCACCGAAGATGGCTCCACTTATAACGCCTACCTCATCCTCGATGATCACCTCACCCTCATCGACACCGTGAAAAAGGAATTTGTTCCGGAAATGCTGGCCCGGGTGGCCGAAATCGTGGACCCGGCCAAGATCGACTACATCGTCTCCAACCACGTGGAGATGGACCATTCCGGCGGTCTGCCCGAAGTCATCGCCCGGGTCAAACCGGCCAAGGTCTTCTGCTCCCCCCGGGGCCGGGACGGCTTGAGCCGCCATTTTAAAGCGGACTGGCCCTTCGTCGAAGTCAAGACCGGCAGCGATTTGGAAATCGGCCGCTATCACCTGACGTTCCTGGAAACCCCCATGCTCCACTGGCCGGACTCCATGATGACCTACCTCAAGGAAGAGCAACTCCTCTTCTCCAGCGACGCCTTCGGTGCCCACCTGGCGTCGAGCGAACATTTCGACGACGGCCTCCCCGAGCATCCGCAGGATTATTCCCGGCAGTTGAAAAAATACTATGCCAATATCCTCATGCCCTTCGGCGGCCTCATCACCCAGCTCTTCGCCAAGATTGCGCAGATGGGCCTGACCTTCAAGATCATTGCCCCGGACCACGGGCTCATCTACCGCCGGAACCCCGGCTGGGTGCTGGCGGCCTATCAGCGCTGGGCCACGGGCGCCCCGGAGCCCAAAGGCCTGGTCATTTTCGACACCATGTGGCACAGCACCGCCATGCTGGCCGAGGCCTTCACCGAGGGCCTCATGGACGCCGGCGTCGAGGCCCAACTGCACCACCTGCGGCGCACCCATTACAGCGACATCGTGCCCGAAGTCCTGGAGGCCGGCCTGCTCCTCTTCGGCTCCCCCACCCTCAACAACCAGATGTTTCCCACCATGGGGGAGTTCCTTACCTATCTCAAGGGCCTGGCGCCCAAGAACAAGGCCGCCGCGGCCTTCGGCTCCTTCGGCTGGAGCGGCCAGGCCGTGGGCCTGATCAACCAGGAGATTGAGGCCATGAAACTCAAACTGGCCCACGACGGCTTCAAAGTCAAATATATCCCCGACCCCGAAGAACTGGCCGCCGCCCGGGCCCTGGGCGAGAAGCTGGCGAAGGAGAATCTGGGGGGATAATTTTGAGGGAAGGGCCGGGGGAAATCAATTCCCCCGCCCTCCCCTAATATATTAATCTTCTCATAAAGTTATATTGATATGCCAGATTATTCATTTCATACACTTTCTCCAATTGATTTCGAAAATCTCGTAAGAGACCTTCTACAATCTGAATTTTCAATTCGATTAGAAACATTTAAATCAGGCAGAGACGATGGAATTGATCTTCGATATGCCCCAAGTGGAGATGGTAACCTAATAGTTCAAGCAAAGCATTTTCTAAGCAGTGGGTTCCGGAGCCTTTTATCACACCTAAAAAACAAAGAGAAATCAAAAATCGATATAATAAAGCCGAATAGATATCTTTTAGCAACATCAGTGCCATTATCGCCAGGAAACAAAGAATCAATTAAGGAGGCTTTGGCCCCACATATAAAGAATACAGGTGATATTTATGGCAAAGATGATTTAAACAATTTATTGGGGCTATTCCCGAAAATAGAAAGGAATAACTTTAAGCTATGGCTGTCTAGTACAACGTTATTAGAAGATATATTGCATAGTAAAATCATAAATCAATCTAGAATAACCCTCGAAAATATTCGTGATAAAGCACGTATTTATGTAATAAATGATAGTTTTAAGTCAGCTATTGAAATATTAAAGAAATATAATTACGTTATAATTGCTGGTATACCTGGGATAGGTAAGACTACTTTAGCAAATATGCTTGTACTTCATTTCATCAATGCGAACTATGATTTCGTCGATGTTTCATATGATATTAGTGAAGCATATACACTCATGGATCATAATCGACCACTAGTCTACCTATATGATGACTTCCTCGGGAGGACATCCTTAGAAGCAAAACTCCAAAAAAATGAAGATCACAGATTGTTCAAATTTATATCGGCCATAAGAAAATCCAAGTCGGCAAAGTTAATACTCACCACAAGGGAGTACATACTTCGTCAAGCACAGTCAACTTATGAAACGCTCAATAATCCAGTTTTTGAAAACCCTCAGTGTGTCATAGACCTGTCTCAATATACGCGGCCTATCCGAGCCCAAATGTTGTATAATCACTTGTATTTCTCTAACTTACCAAGGGAATATATTAAACAGATTGTTCTGCAAGCAGCTTATTTAAACATAATCGACCATCCTAACTACAATCCGCGCATAATCGAATACATGACAGATTCGATGTGGGTAGGCATGCAAGTACCATCCAAATATCCTAAGAGATTCTTACAGAATCTTAAAAAACCATTCCTCATTTGGGAACAAGCATTTGAGAACCATCTCTCTAATATTGCTCGTACGATATTACTAGTACTTGGTTCTCTTCCTCGGGAGATCTTTCTTGAAGATCTAAAACATGCGGTAACATTTTTTATATCTCAGCGTGTAAATGACCTTTCTGAAAAAGAATTTTATCGCGCTTTATCTGAGTTACAAGGTAATTTTATTTCATTGAAGAGAGATCGAGATAATGACGTTATTGCCTTTCACAATC
>JBAVUP010000025.1:0-10762 GCA_049696835.1 Desulfobaccales bacterium | reverse complement strand
GGACGCACCCTACAAAAACTTATGGGGGTTGGGGGAGGGGTTTGGGGAGGGGGCCAGGGGCACGGTAGCGCAGGCGTCCCGCCTGTGGGAACCCCCTGGCCCCCTCCCCAAATATCATTTCGGGCTTAAGTATTCCAGCACCCGGGCAATGGCGCTGATATCCTCGTCGCCCCAGCCTTTGGCCCAGCCCAGGCGATAGAGATGCAGCAGCACCTGCCCCACGGGCACCGGCGCCCCCAGTTCGTAGGCTGTATCCACGACGAACTTGCAATCCTTGGCCAGGTGTTTCAAGGGAAAAGCCGCCGGGTAGTTCTTTTCCTTGAGGAGCGGCGCCTTCACCTGGAACATGGGGCTGTTCATGGCCCCGGAGAAGGCCGTCTCCAGCATGGCATCCATGTCCAGGCCGCCTAGTCTGCCGAAGTTCAGGGCCTCGGCAAAGCCTTCCATCATCACGCCCAGGAGCAGGTTGATGAACATCTTCATCATGGCGCCCTGGCCCACAGCCCCGCAGTAAATCACCTTCTTGCCCATGGCGAGGAAGACCGGCTCCAACTCCTGGACCTTGTCCCGGGGGCCGCCGGTCAGGATGACGAGCGTACCGTCCTCCGCCGGCTTCTTGGTGCCGGACACCGGGGCGTCGATGAAGGCGACGCCGCTGGGTTCCAGCTCGGCGGCTAACTCCCGGGTATAGCGGGGGGACACCGAACTCATGTTGATGAACACCTTGCTGTGGTTGAAGGCCCCGCCGGCGCCGTCCGGCCCCCAGAGGAGATCGCCCAAGGCCTCGGGCCCGGTGACCATGGCGATGAGCACGTCCGTGGCCTTCGCCAGGGCCTTGGGGCTCGAGGCCACTCCGGCCCCGGCTTTCACCAGCGGCTCGGTCTTTTCCGGGCTGCGGTTATAAACCATGACGGGGTAGCCGGCTCGCATAAGGTTGGCGGCCATGGGAGATCCCATAATCCCCAAGCCCATAAATCCGATTTTCTGCTTCATGTCATTGTCCTCCGCCCTTCATGCATCCGCTAGTTTGGACTTCTTCCCAGCGCCCAGGATCGCCCGGCCGCTCGCGGTCATCCCCCTTCGGGCTCGATGCCGAAAAAATCCAGGTAAAACTGGAAGCGGCGTCTCTCCTCCTCGGGGTTCAACCCGAACTCCGCCAGGGAATAGCGGTGTACCCCATCTTTATTTTTGGGGTTTTCCCGTAAGAATCGCTGCATGGCCGCCACCGCGGCCTCGGTGAGTTCCAGGTCGAAGTGGGCATAAATACGCCGCACCATGGACAGGGAATCCCGGATCAATGCCATATACGGCACATCCAGGAGCTGTTGCTGCCAAGGGCCGGCCTTCTGGCGCCACTGCACGGCGAGGTGGGCCCCTTCATCCCAACGCCGCCGCACTTCCCGGGCCAGGGAGGGTTTATCGATGTGGTCGGCAAAGGCGCTGCGCAACACCTCGGTAAAACTGGCGCAGGAGGCCAGGACCTTAAGGGGATCGCGATGGGTCAGGAGGATGCCGGCGTCAGGATAGACCTGTAACAGGGCGTCCAGGGCCAGCAAGTGACTGGGGGCCTTGAGCACCCATCTTTTCCCGGGGCAGCGCCACTGGAGATGTTGGAGGAACTGCCGGTGGAATTCGTATTCCGGGCGCTTGTCTTGGGAATCATGCCAGGCCCGGTAGGAAGGCACCGCATACATGGATTCGAAGGTGTAACTGCGAAAGGCATGACTGGTTATGGCGATGCACTCTTGGGGCAGCCGGGCGTCGATGAGATGCACCGTTTTGAAATCCGGCATCAAAAAGTCGATCAATTTCAGTTGCCTGGCCGTGCTGGCGATGCGGGGGTCGGAGTCATAAGAGGACTGCTCCGGGGGTGGAGAAGGATACATCACTTCCCACACCTGGGGGGAGCGGTGAGCCGGATCCTGGGCCAGCAGGGCATGCAGGAAGGTGGTGCCGCTCCGGGGCAGGCCGGTGATAAACAGCGGCCGGCGAATGACCTCGTCGGCGATGGCCAGGTGGCGCCGCCGATCGGCCACCAGCCGGAGCCGGTTGGCCAACAAGCGCACCGAGTCGCCTTGCACGCACAGACGCCCGACAAAGGTGAGGTCGGCCTCGGTTTCATAGGCCCGGAGCAGGACCCGGAGAGCCTCACGGAACGAATCGTCGCCGAAATCCTCCAGACCGGTGCGTTCACAGGCCTGGCGCAGCAAAATCGCGTCATCCAGCCGGGTCCAGGGGAAGCCATTTTTCAGCAGCAACTGACCAGCGGCATTCATCAGGCGCACGAGCTTCGAACGATTCAGGGGTTGCGGCGCAGTAATATCAGGCATGGTGTTGGCGGTGGTTTGAGGCCAGTTTTAGAGACCTGGCTTGATAGTTTCGACCGTATTGTAATCATATTAGGACGTTTCGACAACCTGATTAATCAAAATTTCACCAAGAAGGGGTGGAATATCCGTTCACCGCCGGCACCGTAAGGGCGCGACCGTGAGCCGGCGGCGGCTGAGGCCTGCGGCTACCCTGATCATGTCGGGCCTCATCGGCCATTGATCTAACGTTCAGCATTTGTTAAGTACAAGAGAGCTTGGCTCAACGAAGATATGAAGACCAGGACGCGAGCCTCAAAAATGCGGGAGAAGATGGCGCCCAGTCCCGGGGCCGACGCCGCCAATCGGCCCGAGGAGTTCATCGGGCAGCCGGGGGGGTTCAAGCCCGAAGATCTCACCCCCGGCGCGGCGGCACGATTCCGGCAGGAGATTTATCACTATTTTCATCAGTATGGGCGGCAACTGCCCTGGCGGATCACCCGCGATCCCTACCATATCCTCGTTTCGGAAATCATGCTGCAACAGACCCAGGTGGAACGGGTGGCCCGCAATTATGAGCGGTTTCTCGCCGCCTTCCCCGACGTGGCTTCCCTGGCCCGAGCCCCCTTGGCAGAGATCATGGCGGCCTGGCAGGGATTGGGCTACAACCGCCGGGCCCTGGCCCTCCAGCGGATTGCCCAACGGCTGCTGGCGGAGTTTGGGGGGAGGCTGCCCGAGGCCGTGGAGATCCTCCGCACCTTACCCGGCATCGGCGCGGCCACCGCCGGGGCGCTGGCCGCCTTTGCCTTCCAGCAACCGGTGGTGTTTATCGAGACCAATATCCGCCGGGTGTTCATCCACTGTTTCTTTGCCGGGAAACACGGGATCAGGGATCAGGAGATCCTGCCGCTGGTGGGACAGACCCTGGACCGGGAGCGGCCCCGAGCCTGGTATTATGCCCTGATGGATTACGGCGCCGGCATGAAACGACTGGGGCCCAATCCCAACCGGCGGAGCGCCCATTATCAACGCCAGAGCCCCTTCACCGGTTCCGACCGCCAGATTCGGGGCCTGATCCTGAAGACCATCCTGGCCGCCCCGGCGCTCTCCCTCCCCGCCGCGGCCCTGGCGCACACCTTAGGAAAGAAGCCGAACCGGACGCAATCCATCATCGATGCGTTGATCCGGGAAGGCTTCCTGGAACAGGTGGATGGCTACCTACGAATCGCTACCGGCCTTGGCGTGAGACCCCGGTAAAAAAATTTGGGAGAGGGGACCAAGGGCCGACAGCCACTTACAATCCCACTCCCAAACCCTCTCCCCCAACCCCCGTATAGGGACTGGGAGGGGAGTTTGAGGGGAGGCCGGGGGAGTTGATTTCCCCCGGCCTCCCCTCAAAACACCTTTCCGGAAATCTTACTCACCCCGGCTCGCCGGACAGTTCCGATGGGTACAAGGGCAGGTTGCGGGTGCCCCAATCGAAGATCAGGATGCCCCCGGCGATCAGGGCCAGGGTGATGATGATCTCGATGGCCGACGGGAAGTAGCTGAACTGCCGGTAGCCGCCGTAACTGGTGAGGCTGACATTGAAGCGGTTCAGCACCACCCCGAAGGCCGAGAGGCCCGCGGCCCAGTAGAGGCCTTTGATGGAGTTGCGCACCTCGGAAAACGTCAGCAGGATGGCCGGCAGGGCCACGGTGCCGAACAGTTCCAGGTAGAAGAAGAAATGAGGAGCGTCATCGACCCAGACCGTGGCCCCCCGGGCATAAAGGTCGGTGACCTTCATGGCGAAGTAGACCAGCAGGGCTATCCCCAGCCCCTTGCTAAAAGACGCCAGCAACTTGAGTTCGGCCTTGCGCTGGTAGGCCCAGGAACTGATCAGGCTCTCCAGGATCACCACGCTCATGCCGCCAATCACCGCGCTGGTGAAAAACAGCGGCCCGATGGCCCGGCTGGCCCAGAGGTCGCTCATCTTCTCCGGCATCAAGAGGTACAACGCCCCCAGGGAGGACTGGTGCAGGGTGGAGAGCATGACGCCGGCCACCACCAGAACCAGGTAAATGTTGCGGAAAAAGGTCACCAACTCGTGCTTCTTCCAGCGCTCCAGGGCCATGATCAAAATGTCGATGCCCAGGACCGTGGTGTACAGCATGACGCACCAGGACACCTCGAAGAGCACCGAATGGGGATTCCACATCACCATGGGGTGCCAGATGCGCCAGGGCTGCCCCAAATCGAAGAAAAGTCCGACGATGAACACCAGGTAGCCGATGAAGGCCGAGAGCTTGGCGGGCCGCAGCAGCGGCTCGAACTTTTTCAGGTGGAAGATATAGATGGCCGCGGCCATGGTGAAACCGCCCGCGGCCAGGGCCACCCCGGCGAGGATGTCAAAGCTGATCCACAGGCCCCAGGGATAGGCGTCACTCAGGTTGGTCGTAGCCCCCAACCCCAGGAAGAGCCGCGCCGCCGCCGAAATGATGCCCAATACCAAGATGACATAAAGGATGGTGCGCGCCGGGGTCAGCTTGCCCACGCCCGGATACCATTTTTCCACCTTTTCAGCCATGGCTCACTCCTCCTTGCCTTCCTGGGATTGCCGCTCCTGCACTTCCGCCCGGCGCTTGTTGATATAATAGAGGCCCACCGCCAGGCCGCCCACCCCTAAGGCCACCAAGGGCACCTTGGACATCCACTCCCGGCCGTAGACCCCGTAAGGGACATTCCCCAGGTCGGTGCGGAAGCCCCGGTGATTGAGGCCCAGGGCGTCAAAAGAGACCGCGGTGAGGTAGAGCTTGGACGTGCCCCCCACGATCTTTTCCCCATACACCTCGGGGTAATACTTCTCTGGGTGGGCGCCGATACGGCGGTGCGCTTCTTTCAACAGCTCCTGCCGCTCCCCAAAGAGCAGGGCCTCGGTGGGGCAGACGGTGGAGCAGGCCGGAGCCAGCCCTATGGCGATGCGGTCGGCGCAAAAGTCGCATTTCCGGACCAGCGGCACCGCCGAACTCCACTGGAATTTGGGAATCTGGAAAGGACAGGCCATCATGCAGTACCGGCAGCCGATGCAGCGTTCGTCATCATAGACCACCGGCCCACTTTTCAGTTTCGTCAGGGCCGCCACCGGGCAGACGCTGACGCAGGCCGGGTCCAGGCAGTGCATGCACCGCCGTGAAACAAAGTGCCAGCTTAACTGGCCCCCGGGTTGGGCTACTTCCCGAAAGATGATCCGGGTGTAGTTGTTGCTGTCCAGGTACTTGGGGTTGCTCCAGGTCTCGCTGAATACCGTGCGCTCGCCTGGCAGGTCGTGCCAGCTCTTGCAGGCCACCTGGCAGCCCCGGCAACCGATACAGCGAGTCGTATCGATCAACATGGCTTTACTCATGGCATTCTCCCTCGCGGCCTATCAGACCTTCTGCACATCCACCAGGAATACCTTGTATTCCGGGATCATGGTATTAGCGTCCCCCACCATCGGGGCCAACTGGTTGGCGGCATAATTTTCCCGGGGGTTGGGGCCGCCGGTGATCAGGCCGAAGTACCCGAAGTGCCAGGGCAGGGCCACCATCTCCACCGTATTCTGGAGACCCGGTTTGCCGCAAGTAAAGGGGGCCACCCGGTGAGTCACATCCGCCCGGGCCATAACCTCGCCCCGCACGGATTTCACCTTCACCCAATCCCCCGGCTTGATTCCTTTGGCCTTGGCCAGGGAGGGGCTGAGCTCCACGAACATCTCCGGCATCATCTCCGCCTGCCAGGTGAGGTTGCGGGTCATGACCCCCGACTGCCAGTGTTCCGTCACCCGGAAGGTAGTGGCGATCACGGGATACTTGGGGTCGCAAAGCTGGGCCACCCGGTCCAGCTCCGATTTCCACACCTTCATTACCGGATTGGACTGCTGGGGCGACACCGGATTGACGTAGGGGCACTCCAGCGCCTCGTAGTGCTCCGGGAAGGGCCCTTCCTTGCACAGACCACCGGGGACAAACAGCCGGCTCTTGCCTTCGGGCAGCATGATGAAGGGAACCTTGGCCGACACCTCCGGCGGAATATGCTCCTTGGTCTGAAGGTTGATCCAGCCGAAGTCCGGGATGTCCAGGTTCTTCCAGGTCTTGGTCGCCGGGTCCCAATGAAACATGGCCTTCTTGGGGCTCCAGGGTACCCCCTGGGGATCCAAAGAGCAGCGATTGTAGATGATGCGCCGGTTCACCGGCCAGGACCAGGCCCAGGTGGGGTAGAGCATCAGGCCGCTGGGGTCTTTCTTGTCCCGGCGGGCCATGAGGTTGTTCTTCTTGTCCGGGCCAGGGTAAGAGCCGGAATAGATCCAACAACCACAGGCGGTGGAGCCGTCATCCTTCAACCCCAGGAAATTGAGCACCTGCTTCTTGTCCGCCACCGTGTAGCCGTTGACTTCCTTGGCCACCAGGTGGACGTCCGGGTCGTCCCCATAGTTCCAGTTGAGGTTGACGATGGGTTCCGGACAGACCGCCTTGGGATCCTCCTTATAGAGCTTCTTGAGCTCCAGGCCCAGGCGGTTGGCGTACCACAGGTCGCTCTGGGTGTCGCCGTGGGGTTTCACCGCCTGATAGCGCCACTGCAGCCAGCGGCCGCTGTTACTGGCGCTCCCTTCCTTCTCCAGGGCGTCCGCCGCCGGGAACAGAAAGACCTCGGTCTTGATGTCTTTCGTCTTGGCGCCGGGACGCTGCCAAAAATGGGCGGTATCCGTCTCAAACAGGTCAAAGGCCGCCAGCCATTCCAGCTTGGCCAACGCCGAATAGGCCTGGGCCAGGTTGGGAGAACTCACCGCCGGGTTCATGCCCCACACCAGGAGGCCCTTGATGCCGCCGTCCCCCATGGATTCAAACAGGGGAATCCAGGAGTACCCGGAGGCCTGGTAGCCCTTGCCCATCTTGGGAAGATAGTCATAGGCGAACTGGTTGCCCGGTTGGGCCGCGTCGCCCCAGAAGGCCTTGAGCATACTGACGAAGAACTTGGGCTTATTGATCCAGAAGCTGGCCTTGGGGGTCTCTTTCTCCAGGTAGTCTTTCAAGGTGGGGTGGGCGGCCTCGCTGGGCGTGGCCATGTAGCCGGTGACGGTATTGAACAACAGCCCCATGTCGGTGGAGCCCTGGACGTTATTCTCGCCCCTGAGGGCGTTGATGCCGCCCCCGGGCATGCCCATGTTCCCCAGGAGCTGCTGCACGATGGTATAACCGCGGATGATCTGGACCCCGGTGGAGTGTTGGGTGCCGCCCATGGCATAGAGGAGGGAGGCGGACTTGCCCGGCTGCCCGGTGGCGCTGTACACCACCGCCATCTCCAGGAACTGCTTTTTCGGCACTCCGGTGACCTCCTCCACCATCTCCGGGGTGTACCGGGCATAGAACTGCTTCATGAGCTGGAAGACACACTGGGGGTTGGTCAGGGTAGGATCGGTGACCGGTTTTTTCTCGGCGTCCAGCTCGTAACTCCAACTGGCCGGATTATAGGTATGCTTCGCTTTATCGAAACCGGAAAAGAGGCCGTCATGAAAACCATAGTCTTTATTCACCACAAAGGAGGCATTGGTATAGTTGGCCACATAGTCTTTCTGATGGAGGTTATTCTGGAGGATATAATTGATCAGGCCGCCCATCAAGGCGATGTCCGTGCCGGGCCGGAGGCGTATGAACAGGTCGGCCTTGGCTGCCGACCGAGTGAACCGCGGGTCCACCACGATGAGCTTGGCCCCGTTATCCATGGCCTTGGTGATCCAGCGGAAACTGACGGGATGGTTTTCGGCCGGGTTGCAGCCGATGATCATGACGCAATCACTGTTGGCGATATCGTTCCAGTGGTTGGTCATGGCGCCTCTGCCGAAAGTGGGCCCCAACGAGGCCACCGTGGACGAGTGTCAGAGGCGGGCTTGATGCTCCAGATAGACGATGCCCAGAGCCCGGGAGAGCTTGGTTAGGAGATAACACTCCTCGTTGTTCAAGGCGGCCCCGCCGATGGAGGCCAGGGTCTCGGTGCGGTTGACCGTGACCCCGCTGGGGGACTTGGTGATAAAACTCTTATCCCGGGTGGCCTTGATCCGCTGCGCCAGGGTGGTGACGGCCCAATCCAGGGGCTTTTCCTCCCAGTGGTCGGAGCCGGGGGCCCGGTAGCGCACTTTCTTCAGGCGCCGGGGGCTGGTGACCACCTCAAAGACCGCCTCCCCCTTGCTGCATAGGGACCCTTCATTGATGGGATGGTCGGGGTCGCCTTCCACGTTAATGAGCTTTCCCCCTTTGGTATTGGCGATGAGGCCGCAGCCTACGCCGCAAAAGGGGCAGATGGAAGTGGTGACCTGAGTGTCCTTGGTCTTGGCGGGATGCACGGCGGCGGCCCACCCGGAGCGGGTGAAGATAACGTCCGAGAGGCCCAAGGCGGTAATCCCGCTTCCCAAACCCTTGATAAATGTTCTTCGGGTAATGCCCATAATGTACCTCGCCTCGGGTATAGGAAGTTCAGGAAAGGAATCTGTTGATTTGATAGATATTTAAGTTAGTTAGCTACTAAGAGCCTTGCCGGCGCTCTCACCTCCTTTCGGGTTTTGTGTCCACGTTACGGTATTTTCGCACAACTGTCAAATAAGATTGTTGACCAAATGTTCACTGGGTAGCGGTTTTCCGGAGGGCGCGGGGCGAGGGGCAGAGAAGGCCGGCCGGCGGCCGGGCGCAGGGCTCGAACTGGGGGTTAAGCCTTGCCGAAAAACTCGCCCACCACCGCGGCCATGACATCGATCTGCTCGGGGTGAAACCAGCGGATCTCCGGGTCGGACCCGAACCAGGTGAGTTGGCGCTTGGCGTAGCGCCGGGTGTCCCGGGCCAGTAAGGTGAGGGTCTCCTCCCAACTCCAGCGCCCCGTGAGAAAGTTGCTGAGGTGGCGATAGCCCAGGGCCTGCAAGGGTTTGAGGTCCGGCGGGTAGCGGCTCAGGAGGCCTTCGACCTCTTCGAGCCACCCCGCCGCCAGCATGACCTCCACCCGGAGTTCGATCTTACGGTAGAGCTCTTCCCGGGGCAGGGCCAGGCCCAACTTCAGCACCTCATAGGGAGCATCGGCAAAGCGGTGGGCGGCAATCAATGCCGAGAGCGGCCGGCCGGTGGCCTCCAGCACTTCGAGGGCCCGCAGAATCCGGTAGGTGTCGTGGGGGTGGAGCCGGGCGGCGGTGTCCGGGTCCAGGCGGAGGAGGCGGGCATAAAGGGCGGGGAGCCCCTGGGCCCCCAATTCCCGGCGCAGGCGGTCGCGGACCGGCGCTGCGGGGGAACCTTCGACAAAGAGGCCGCCGAGCAGGGCCTTGAGGTAAAGGCCGGTGCCCCCCACCACCAGGGGCGGCACGCCCCGGCGGTGCAAGGCGGCCAGGACGGCGCGGCCCTCGCCGGAGTAGCGGGCCGCGTCATAGGGCTCCGGGGGGTCCGCCACGTCGATGAGGTGGTGGGGCACCTGGGCCCGCTCCGCCGCGCCGGGCTTGGCGGTGCCGATGTTCAGTTCCCGGTAGATCTGGAGGGAGTCGGCGTTGACGATCTCGGCCCCGAGGCCCCCGGCCAGGCTCAGGGCCACCGCGGTCTTACCCGCCGCGGTGGCGCCCACCAGCGCCGCCACCCGGGGTTTGGCTTTACCTAGCAGGATGTTAGCCTCCATTCGACCAAATAGGTGGCCCGAGCTTGCCCCTGGCCCTTAACTCTGGGGGAAATGGCGAAAAGGCGAAAAGGGGGAAAGGACAGGCAGGGGCCGGATAAATTTTTTCCGAATATCCCAGATTAACACAGTCAGGTTAATCACAATTTTTCTTTTTGTTCTTTCCCTTTTCGCCTTTTGCCCTTTTCCCCCTTTTCGCCCCCAAATCTTTTAGCGGCGAAAGCTCTGTTTCAGGTCCTGGTAGCTGATGAGCCGCCACAACGGCCGCCCGTGGGGACAGTGGGAGGACACGGGAATTTCGTCCAAATGGACCAAAAGCGCGGCGATCGCCTCCGGGGTTAAGGCCTCCCCGGCCTTGATAGCCCCCCGGCAGGCCATGAACTGGAGGGCCCGCTCCCGGACCTCCTGGGGTTGGCTGAAGCTCTTGGCGGGCGCTAGCGTTTCCACCGCCTCGGCCACCACCGCCTCCAGGTCCTGACTCGCCAGGCAGGCCGGCGCCGCGGTGACCAGAAAGCTGGCCCCCCCGAAGGGCGAAAGAATGAGTCCCGTTTGGGCCAGCAGGTCCAGGTGCTCTTTCACCCAATCCGCCTGCGCGGGGTTGACCTCCACCACCCGGGGAAACAGCAGGCTCTGTTTCGCCGCGCCGGGCCCCCGGGATTTGAAGGTCTCGTAGAGCACCCGTTCGTGGGCGGCGTGCTGGTCGATGAGCACGAGGCCGTCGGGCCCTTGGGCCACGATGTAGGTATGGCCCAACTGGCCGAGGACGGTGAGCTCCTGGAAGCGAAAGCGCCGGGGCCCCG
>JBAVUP010000024.1:0-5292 GCA_049696835.1 Desulfobaccales bacterium | reverse complement strand
GCTTCGGCCTGGGCCACGGTGCCTTGCGCCTGGACTATGGCGGCTTTGCCAACGGCAAGATTGGCCTTGGCAACTTCATAGTTTGAACGAGCCGCGTCGAAGTCGGTTTGCGACAGGGCGTCCGATGGTCCCAGCTTGCGGGCCCGCGCCCAGTCGTTCTCGGTCTGAACGAGCTTGGCCTGCATTTGCCCTAAATCGGCTTGGGCTTTCTGGACTGCGGCTTTGGCCTGAGCCAGTTGGGCTTTGGCCGAGGCTGCATCCGCAGCGTAGAGGGCATCGTCAATCCGGGCCAGCACCATCCCGGCCTCGACGACGGAGCCGTAGTCAATCTCCTCGCCGTTCTTGTCTTTGCCAAAAGTCACAATCCTGCCGGCGACTTGGGCCCCGATATCGACCACTTCCTCCGGCTCCACCGTGCCGGTGGCGCTGATCGTCGCCTGCAGATCGCCCCGCTTCACCGGGACCGTGCGGAACCCGGCCGAGGAAGAGCTGCCGCGGCGCATGAAACCCACGAATGCCAGGACGACAATCGCCGCCACGACGGTAATGACCATGGTACGCTTACTTGGCAGCTTCATCTTGATGAATCCAATCACCCTCGGCCAGAGCGGCACCCTTCCTAAGCCCTGCCAACCCAGGGCACCAGCAGCCTGGCGCCATGGTGGCGGGGGATGCGAAGGTCAAAGAGTTTCTAGGCATTATGGAGTGCATTCCTCACCCTGTCAACGTCGTTATCAATATGATCGTTACTACATTAACCAATTTTCCGGGAAAATCCGGCGCGCTAAAATCATCTCCCTCAAAAAAACCGAGAGCGGGTGAACCTGAAAAAAGTTGAGGGTAACCTCCTGAATATACCAATGGCGCCGGGCAAGCCTCCAGGAAGCGGCCGGCTACAGGAATAGAGATTATTTTTGACAATTCGTTACGTATCTAGTAGTTATTAATATAACTAACCCTATGGACGCTGACTACTCTCCCACCAAAGATTTCCTGGGCTTCATTATTTATCGGACGGCTCTGGCCTTAAAGTCTGCCCTGCAGCGCTCCTTTAAGGAGAACGGCTTTGAGATCACCGCCGAACAATGGGGCATCATCCGCCATCTGTGGGAGGAAGACGGTCTTTCCCAAAGGGAAATCGGGGAAAAAGCCGCCAAAGACAAGCCCAACATCACCCGGATGCTCGATGCCTTGGAGAAAAAACGCCTGATCTTTCGCCAACCCGATCCCCGGGACCGCCGGAAATATTGCATTTACCTCACCAAGGAAGGCAAGCACCTTTACGAGTGCCTCGTACCCCTGGCGCAAAACCTCCGGGAGAAAATCACCCACAACCTGGCCCGGCAAGAGCTCGAACGCCTCAAGGATACCTTAAACAAAATCTACCGCAACACCGGCAGCCCTTGATACCAAGTTGCCGTCAAAGAAGTATCCCTTTCATGCAGGGGCGTAATTTATCACGCCCTCGAGGGCGCAATGAATTGCGCCCCTACAACAAGAATGCATATTTTACCTCTATGAGCGCAGCCGTTGGGCGGGTTGGTCTGGGATGAAGGCGGAACTGCCGGTTAATGGCTTACCGGTGATGTCCGGCCGATTGTCCCGGTCCCGGTAGTGATACCGGCATGAAAAAACGGACTCGGGGTTGTACGCCGGTTCAGCTCGCTCACTCCTCCTCCACCGGGATCAGGTCCCGCCCCCGCATAATGCGGTCCCGGCCATGCTCTTTGCTGCCGAACATGGCCCGATCGGCGATGAGCAACAACTTTTCCTGATCCTGGGCGTCATCCGGCACGGTGGCGATGCCGTAGCTGGCGGTGAGTCTGATCTCGAGCCCCGCATCTTCCAGGAAAACCGTCTGGTTGAGGGTCCCGCGCAGGCGCCGGGTGATCTCCAGGGCGTCCGGCTGGGACCGCCGGGGCATCAGGATGATGAACTCATCGCCGCCATAGCGCACCAGGCTGTCGTCCGGTCCCAGCAGCCCATGGATCACCCGGGCCACCTGGGCCAGGACCCGGGTGCCCTGGAGATGGCCGTGCCGGTCCACCACCGCCTTGAAGTTGTCCAGGTCCAGAAAGACCACGGAGAAATGTCCCCCCCGGTCCTTGAGCTGGGGGATAAGGCGGTCCAGTTCATGGATGAGGTACCGGGTATTATAGAATCCCGTGACCTCGTCGATAAAGGTGCGGGCCTCGAGTTTCTGTAAATTCCGGACATTGTCCACCGCGATGGCCACATAATCCGCTAGGATGGTCAGGTGGGGCAGGTATTTTTCCCGGAAAAATTTCTCGTCCTCCACGTTGACCACTTCAAAAACCCCGATCACCGCCCCCCGGACGACCAAAGGCAGGGCGATGATGGAGCGGGTGTCAAAACCGGTGGTGGCATCCACCCGGGCGGAAAAGCGAGGGTCCTGGTCCACGTCGGGGATGAAAATCGGTTCCCCGGTCCGAGCCACGGTTCCGGCGATGCCTTCCCCCGGCTTCAGGCGGATATCCTTGACGGCCTCCGGGGCGACCCCCACTACCACGGCGAAGTAAAGCTCTTGCGTCTGGGGGTCGATAAGCAGCAAGGACCAGTTGCGGGCGGGGAGGATGGCCCGGATGCGTCCCAGAATCGCCGAGAGGAGCGTTTCCATGTCGTAGGCGCTCACCAGGGCCTTGGAAAACTCGATGGTAGCCAGCAGGCGTTCCAGTTGGCCGGTGTCCGCCGGATAATCGAACGAGTCGCCTTTCTGCCTCATAGACCTTGCTCCTGGGCAGAATTTTATGGCCGGGGGGGTGACAATGCAAGAATTTTGTCTGGGACCGAGACTACCGGGCCGGCGCCAGGGCCGGACCGGACCCGCGGCGGTCCCCGGCTGGCGGCCGGGCTCGCATCCGGAAAGACGCGGTCGGCTTAAGGGTTCGGTTGACATCCACTCATCGGAATGATTACCTTCGTGGTTAATTCTGACAAAGGAGGCAGTCATGGCCCATAAGATCTTAGTTGCCCTGGACAGTTCGGAGGGGGCCTGGCGCGCGGTGGAATACGTGGCCAAAGCCTGCGGGAAAACCCCGGAGGTGCAGGTCACCTTGCTGCACGTCCTGTCGGGTCTGCCCCCGGCCTTCTGGGATGATGGCCACATTCTGGCACAAAAAGAAAGAGAATCCCGGCAGCGGCTGGTGGCCGGTTGGCAGGCGGAACAGGAGAAGCACTGGCAGGGCCTGGTGAAAAAGGCCCATGCGCTTTTGACCAAAGCGGGGATCTCCCAAAACGCGGTGGTCAATAAATTCAAACCCAAATATTATGACGTGGCGGAAGATATCCTCAACGAAGCCGAGACCGGGGGCTTCGATACCATCGTTATGGGGCGCCGCGGCCTGGGCCTGGCCAAGTCCCTGCTCCTGGGCAGCGTCACCAACAAGGTGGTGCAGAACGCCAAGGGCTGCGCCGTCACCATCGCGGCCTAAGGGGAGGGATTACCTCGGTCTCCGGGGAACCCGGACTGGAACCTCTTGCCTAAAGCAGTCTAACCCCGCGGGAGGGCGCTGGCGCCCTTCCGTTCCACGTTGATTCAACAACTTTCCGGCCACGCTCAACTTTTTCCAGACGTCAGCGCATGGCGGGGCTCCCTTGGTTTTTTCCATAAAACAAGCCTAGGAAGCCGGCGGTGCAATGTATGGTCACAGTTCGCCCTCGCCCAGGGGTGGGCTACTCTCAGCTCTTGCCTTTAAGCCGGGAATGATTATGTTTGGGGGAAAGGCCGGACTTTGACCTACTCCCATAAAGGAGGAAATGCGCATGGCATTGAACATCTGCTGGCTGAATGATCTGGCCAAGGCCAAAGACAGCGCCAGACAGGCGAAAAAGCCAGTTCTCCTGGACTTTTTCAACCCCCAATGAATCGGCTGCCAACAGATGGGTGCAGTTACGTACCCTGACGAAAAAGTGATCAAGTTTGTGGACTATAACTTCGTGCCGGTCCAGATCGAAACCTCGAACACGGCCCTGGTGGATCAGTTTAAGGTCAAGTGGACCCCCGCCATTTTCGTCCTGGATGCCGATGGCAACGAGGTCCATCAGGTCGTGGGATTTCTGCCGCCCGAGGAATTCATCCCCACGTTCATGGTGGCCAAGGGCAAGTGGTACTTCAACGCCGACCAGCATCCCGAGGCCCAGGGCATGTTCGACGAGGCCCTGCGGGGCTATCCCGGGAGTGCCGCGGCGGCGGAGGCCGTCTTTTTCCTGGGGGTGTCCCGCTATAAGATGACCCACAACCCCAAACCCCTGCGGGAAGCTTATGAGACCCTGACGGCCAAATTTCCCGGCAGTGAGTGGGCCAAACGGGCGGCGCCGTACCGCCTCATACCTGCCTAGGGCACTGGGAAAACGAGTAATTGGGGGAAGGAGCGGGGGTCGTACGTGACTCTCCCGTGCTTCCCGCACGTGTGGAGGTCAGCCGTGGAAGTGGGAGTGGGGCAATCCACCCTGGAGTTGGTGGAAGGGGATATCACCCAGCAGGACACGGACGCCATTGTCAATGCCGCGAATCGCGCCCTGCGTCCCGGAGGCGGGGTGGACGGCGCCATCCACCGGGCCGGCGGGCCGGCCATCGAGGCGGAATGCCGCCAACTGGGGGGCTGTCCCACCGGGGAGGCCAGGATCACCACCGGCGGCAACCTCAAGGCCCGGTACGTGATCCATACCGTGGGCCCGGTCTATAAGGACGGCCTCCACCGGGAGCCGGAACTCCTGGCCTCCTGCTACCGGGAGAGTCTGAAGCTGGCATCGTCCAAGGGTCTCAAATCCGTGGCCTTTCCTTCCATCTCCACCGGCGTTTACGGCTACCCCATGGCGGACGCCGCCAAAGTCGCCCTGAAAACCGTGCAGGAGTACCTGAACCAACACCCGGAGATCGAACGGGTGCGCTTGGTGTTATTCGGGCGGCCCGCTTACGAGGTTTTTGCCCAGGCGGCTGCCGAACTCCAGTAAGCGGTCGCCGTCGCCCCCAAAGCCCTGGCGACTGGAGGTGTTCAAAAAAAGGCCCCGTCCTTTGAGGCGAGGCCTGAGATGGCCACAGACCCCGCGAGCTTCGGGGGATTCGGTCCGACCTTCCAGTTCACCGATATAATTTTCCAAAAATTCCTCGATCCGATATGCCCGCCCCGGGGGGGGGGAAAGATGATGGTGGGGAGAGGGCCAGGAACTTCCACCGGCAAGATGCCTGTGCCACCAAAATAAAAGCCTGGTCAAGTCGGCGCTTTAGGCGCCGACCTAACCAGGCCCTTAAGGGATTGGGGGTGGGGGTTT
>JBAVUP010000023.1:0-1718 GCA_049696835.1 Desulfobaccales bacterium | reverse complement strand
CGCCTCGACGACCCGCAGCGAGCCGTGGCGTGCGCCGTGGAAATGCAATTGGCCATGACCTCGGTCAATGAACGGAATCGCCAGGCCGGGTACCCCGAGGTGGCTTTAGGCATCGGCATCAACACCGGCGAGGTGGTGATGGGCAACATCGGTTCTCAGAAGAGAATCAAATATGCCGTGGTGGGCCGCGCGGTCAACCTCACGGCCCGCATTGAATCCTATACGGTGGGCGGCCAAATCTTTATTTCAGAAAGCACCTTAAACGATTGTGGCGATATCTTGCGGATAGACAGCGCCATGCAGGTTATGCCCAAAGGGGTTAAAAAACCGCTGACCATCCATGAAGTGGGAGGTATCGGCGGAGATTTTCGGCTCTTTCTGCCTCCGAAAAAAGAGATTACGTGGATAGAACTCAAGCACGGGCTCCCCGTCCAGTTTACCGTGGTGGATTGGAAACATACCGGAGAGCTGGGGCATGGGGGCGCCATCACCAGAATAGCCCATAATATGGTCGAAATTCACTCTGAGGTCCTGCCCTCCCCGCTGGCGAACTTGCGGATTTCCCTGTACGACCCCGACGACCACGAAATCTCCGACGACCTTTATGGCAAAGTGGTGGCTCACCTCTCCGAATCCCCCCCTGCCTTCCTGGTCCACTTCACCTCTTTACCCCCGGAAGCCGAGACCTGTTTGACAAAGTTTCTGGGCGCCGCCCTGAATTGACATGGTGGATTTGGGCCTTATTATCCATGAACAGGAAAGGGGAATATAACGCTTGCCACTATGGTTGTCTCGCTCCTCTTAGGGGGAAATTGCGGTGCATTCTGAATGCGGTTTGGGAGCTACCTACCTGGGAGGAGGCCTAAGCGGATTCCTCGTCTGGGCCCCCTTGATTAACCGGGTGGAGGTCCATATTCTTTCTCCAGAAGAGCGAATTGTGTCTCTGGAAAAAGTCTCGCGGGGTTACCACTATGGGGTGGTGCAGGGGGTTAAGCCGGGAACCCGATATGTTTATCGTCTCGATGGGAACACAGAACGTCCCGATCCCGCCTCCAAGTTCCAGCCCGAAGGCGTCCATGGGCCATCCCAGGTCATTGACCCCCATTTTGTTTGGGAAGCGCTGCACTGGTCCGGAATACCTTTCTCCCAGTATGTGATTTACGAACTCCATGTGGGGACTTTTACTGGTCAAGGCACCTTTGACGCCATCGTTCCACACCTGGATGAACTGAAGGATCTGGGTATAACCTCAATTGAGATCATGCCGGTGGCGCAATTCCCGGGGGATCGCAACTGGGGCTATGATGGCGTTTACCCTGGCGCGGTGCAAAATTCTTATGGAGGGCCTGAGGGGCTCAAAAGACTGATTGATGCATGCCATCAGCGTGGCTTGGCGGTGATTCTGGATGTGGTTTACAATCATCTCGGGCCGGAAGGAAATTATCTCCATGATTTTGGGCCCTACTTTACCGACCGATACCGCACTCCGTGGGGTTCAGCCATCAATTTTGATGGGCCTGACAGCGACGAAGTCAGGCGGTTTTTTATTGAGAATGCGCTCTCTTGGGTAACGGAATTTTGCCTAGATGCCTTGCGCCTCGATGCGGTTCACGGGATTTTCGATTTTTCTGCACTCCATTTTCTGCAGGAATTGGGCGCGGCGGTGCACGAGCAGGCCGAGCGGCTTAATCGCCGGATCTATGTCATTGCCGAGAGTG
>JBAVUP010000022.1:0-7385 GCA_049696835.1 Desulfobaccales bacterium | reverse complement strand
ATAAACAAGCTCATCGTTAGTTGAATCTTTATCGATAAAAGACAATCGATAAAAAACCCTCTTCACATGAATATCGGGAGAAATATCTATACAAAATTTATCCTCCGTTGGAACCTTAAAATCTCTCACCAAACTATTTGCAGCCATTGAAGCAATTTTAATCCCTACTCCGTTAAATTGCAAAAATCTACGAACAATTGTCGCACTCTTAGGTTTACCTTTCCAAATATTCGATGCATCATTATCATATTCCTCGTGGATTTTTCTTATTCCCATATAAAAATATTTTGCCATGATCTCATTAAAATGGTGTAATCCCTTCTCAACGAAAATATCTCTTATCTTGGTCGGTTTTTGTCTCATCAGGTTTTGTAAATCAAACCCATCGATTGAATTAGATATTTCATATGGAATTAACCAAGCTCGTTCAGCCTTAATTTGTCTATCCATTAAACAAGCTAAAACAAATGCATGTGGATAATTTTTTAAATCATTTAGTAACTCATCAGCTTCTTTAATGCCTGTAAATTCAATTTCTTTATAAGGAGTTGCAAAGAGTTTTTCTCCACGCCTTATAAGAATGCTAATAATTCTTCTAATAACATGATCGTTTCTCATTATTTATTCCTCCTTCAAGATCGCGGCCAAATGCGGCTTGAGGGCCCGCCAGGCCGGGTAGGCCGCGGCGGCCAGGCCCAGGCCCACCACCAGGCAGAAGGTCTGGATATAGATGCCGGGGACCCAGTGCAGGTGAATGGTCCAGCCGAAGGCCTGCTTGTTGATGACGAAGATGAGCAGCAAGGAGAGCACTGAGCCGCAGGCGGCCCCCAGGACAAAGCTGAGGCAGCTGGCCAGGCCCGATTCCACCAGGACCATGCCCAGAATCTGCCGCCGGGCCGCGCCCAGGGCCTGGAGCAGGGCCAGTTCCCGCTCCCGCTCCATGATGATCACCAGGAAGGTGGTGATGATGCCGAAGACCGCCACCACCACGGCCACCCCTTCCAGGGCGTAGGTCAGGGCGAAGGTCTCGTCGAAGATGCGCAGGATGCCGTTCCGCAGGTCCCGGTGGGACAGGGTGAGAAGATGGTAGCGGTGGCCGTATTTGTCCTGAAGGCGGGCCTGGACCCGCGGCACCTGGGCCGGGTCCTTGAGATAGAGACGCACCGCGTTCAGGTGGGTGTCGCGCCAGAAGCGCCGGAATTGGGCAATATCCATCCAGACGCTGGGGCCGTCGGTGCGATAGTCGTAGAAGACCCCGGCGATGGTGAGTTTCTGAGGCCCTGACGGGGTGGGCAAGGTGATGGTCCCGCCTTCGCGCAGATGGAAGGTCTCGGCCAACGGTTCCGAGATGACCACTTGGCCGGTGGCCGGTTTTCTGTTTCCTGTTTCCTGTTTTCTGTTTTCGTAATTCGACCTTAATTTATCAAGATTCTCTTTCTCTGACCCCTGACCCCTGTCCCCTGTTCCCTGGCCCCCTCCCCCAACCTTCATCATAATCTCTTGCGTATCCCCTTGCCGGAACCAGAGGCCGCCGTGGCGGGCCAGGACGTTGAAGCTGCCGCCGATGACCAGGATATAGCGGTCCCGGAAGGGGATGCGGACGCAGCGGTAGAGGTAGATGTCGGCGACCTCCGGGTCTTGGCGCAGGTCCGGCAGGACTTCGGGCGGCAGGTACTGGTCGTAGGCCGCGGTGGAAAAGATGGCGGGCCCAAAGAAGATGTCGCCGCTGATGGCCCGGCTCACCCAGTCATTCACGGTGTGGCGGAAGGAGCCGATCATCACCGTCACTGCGATGAGCATGCCCAGGGCGCAGGCCAGGGCGGCGATGGACACCGCGCTGCGGGAGAGAGACCCGGCCAGGTAGCGGCAGCCCAGGTCGCCCGCCGGGCCGAAGATTTTCCGCAAGGCCGGCTGAAGGCCCTCCCCCAGCAGGCGGGTGGCCAGGGGGGTGAAGAGGGCGAAGGCCAGGAGGATGAGGAAGGCCGCGATGAAGCCGGGCCAGGGGGGGCCGTCGCTCATTTTCCAGGAAGCCCCGGCGCCGGCCAGGACCAGGGCCACGAAGCCCCACCCAGCAATGATCCCCACCCGGGACTCGATTTTTTCCTCCAGTTCCTCCCGGTGCCACACGGCCCGCACCTGGGTACGAGCCGCCTCCCGGGCCGGCAGCAGGGCCGCCAGGAGGGTGGCGACCACGGCCAGGCCCCAAGCCTGGAGCAACAGGGGTCCCCGGACCCAGACTTCCTGGGCCACCACCGGCATGTAGAGGGAGGAGAGGTTGCCGGTCATCACCGCCAGGACCCCCCGGGCCAGGCCCACCCCCAGGACGAGGCCCAGAAGGCCGCCCACCAGGCCGCCGGCCAGGCCTTCGGCCAGAAAGAGGAGGAGCACCTGACCCGGGGTCATGCCCAGGGTGCGCAGGAGGCCGATCTCCCGGCGGCGGCGCACCACCGACAGGGTGACGGACTGATAAATAAGGAACATGCCGACGAACAGGGCGATAGCGCTCAGCACCGCCAGGTTGAGGCGGTAGGAGGCCACCAGGCCCTCGGTGCGGCTCCCCTGGGCGGCGGGGCGCACCACTTCGACCCCGGGGGGCAGGACGGGTTGCAGGCGTTCCGGCAGGTGCGCCGCATCTCCGGCCCCGATGACATCGATATAGTCGAGGCCCCCCACCCGGTCCAGGAGTTCCTGGGCGTTGCCGATATCCATGAGGAGCACCGCGCCTTCCAGGGGATAGAGGCCGCCGGCGGTGGTGAAGGTGCCGACCAGGCGCAGACTGCGCCGCCGCGCTCCCACCATGACCTCCAAGGCATCGCCGGGGTGCACGCCCAACCGGGTGGCCAGGGGTTGGCTGATCAGGACCGCGTCGGGGCGGGTGAGGAACTCGGTCCAGGCGGTATCGGTTAAGCCCGCGGCTCGGGAAAACCGGTAATCCCGGAAGGGGCGCTCGGAGAAGGGGTCGATCCCCAGAAGCAGGACAGGGCCCTGGTGGGGGCCGGCGAGCTCCAGGACGGATTCCACCGCGGGGGCCGCGGCCGCCACCCCCGGCAGACGCCGCACCTTGACAAAGAGGGACTCGTCGAGGGGAGCGCCGGGGCTCTGGAGGCGCCACTGGGCCTTGCCGGCCACCGCGGTGACGCCGTTTTGAAAGCTCTGGAGGGCGCTGGCCGCGGCCAGGGAGATGCTGAGATAGACCGCGGTCCCCAGGGCGATGCCCAGAATCCCCAGGAGGGTGCGGCCGGGATATTGGGACAGATGGCTGACGGAAATGCGGAAGAGCCAGGGTTTCATGGCAGCAGCCGGCCATCTTTGAGCCGCAGCACCCGGTCGGCGGCCTGGCCGGCCTCCGGGGCATGGCTCACCAGGATGATGGTTTTCTGCCACTGGCGGTGGAGGTGGGCAAAGAGTTCCAGGATCTGGGCGGTGGTGACGGAATCCAGGTTGCCGGTGGGCTCATCGGCCAGAATCACCGCGGGTTGGTTGATCAAGGCCCGGGCAATGGCGGCCCGCTGCATCTCGCCGCCGGAGACCTGATGGGGCTTGTGCCCCAGACGGGCGCCCAACCCGACCTCCGCCAGCCACCGGGCGGCCTCTTGTCGGGCCTGGTCGTAGGCGGCCCCCTGGAGCACCCGGGGCAGGGCGACGTTTTCCCAAAGGGTCAAGAGCGGCAGCAGGTTAAACGACTGAAAGACCACGCCCACCCGGTCCCGCCGGAATCGGGTCAGTTCGGGCTCCGCCAGCCGCGCCAGGTCACGGCCGTCCAAGAGGACCCGGCCGGAGCTTACGGGTTCCAGGCCGCCGATAATGTGCAAGAGGGTGCTCTTGCCACAGCCGCTCTTGCCGGTGATGGCCACGAATTCCCCCGGGGCGATGTCCAGGTTGATCCGGTCCAGGGCCTGAATCGCCGCGGGCCCGCGCCGGTAAATCTTGCTCACCTCCACTAGCTGGATCACTGAGGGCTCCCCGGGGTTGGTATCCTCATTATACCTGCCGGGCCGGGGAAGTTAAAGTTTGACCGCACTCAATCCGATAGGATAAAGGGGCGAGGCAGGGATACAGGCTTGCCGGAAGAGGCCTTTGCAGCCATTCCATCTTATCCGGTGCTCCTCCTGTTTATTCCGCCCCCGGAGGAGGAACCGGTATCTCTCATCTGAGTCCTGCTGAAGTAACCCGCTATGTTCGGCAGATGAACCTGGAGGTGTGGGGGCGGGCAGCCCAGGAACGCCTGAAAGACTCGCAAATCCTGATTGCGGGGGCCGGAGGCCTGGCTTCGGCCACGGCTCTATATCTCCTGGCCGGGGGGGTCGGCGGCCTGCGCCTGGTGGATGAGACCCGGGTGAGCCTGGCGGACCTGAACCACCAGGTGCTGTTTCGCGAACGAGATTTGGGCAAGCCCAAGGCGACGGTGGCCGAACGCCGGCTCAAAGAGATCAATCCCTTCGTCACGGTGGAAAGCCATGTCAAAGTCCTGTCGGAACACAATGCCTGGCGGCTGGCGGCGGGCTGCAACCTCCTGATCAACGCCAGCAATAGCGGTGGGACCGGCAGGATCCTGAACCTGGTCGCGGTCCGGCAACAGCTGCCCTTCATTCATTCCTGGGTATGGGAAATGATGGGCCGGTTGACCACCTTCTGGCCGGGACATGGCCCCTGTCTGGCCTGCAGCCCTCTCGAGGCCCCGTCTCGCCTCCACCCGGCCCTGTTGGGCCCGATGCCGGGAATCATGGGAACCCTGCAAGCCCTGGAGGTTTTTCGTATCCTGGGAGGACTGGGACCGGCGCTCCTGGGCCGGCTCTTAACCTTCAAAGGCAATCAATTTAGCTTTATGGAAACCACCATCCGGGCCAATCCCCAGTGCCCGGTCTGTGCTTCCTGATCACCGGGAAGTCTTACCCCTGAGCCGCAGAGATCGTCTGGCTCCGGGGACGGGCGTGCCGGAGGTCCCGGCCCCGCTTCCAAACCGGCCAGTCCACCTCGGCCAGCATCAGCTTTTTATCATATTTTCAAGGGGTCTCCTCCCCCAAAGGTGCTGCTGCCCTGGCGTACAAAGTTTTTTTAAAGCTTTTCCCAAATATTTCGAAAAGGAAAATATATGGCTCACGAAGCCGAGAATGAAGTTGGAGCCGGCCTCAGAAAACTCGGCGGTGCCGGGAGTTTGGGGCACGGGGACGAGGAAGTAAACGAAAAGGGGGGGCCACCTTCCCATCCAGGCACCGAGAGGACTTCCGGGACGGTTCCGGTTCGTCTCGGGAAGAGAAATTCGCCAGCCCAGGTGGTGGAGGTGAGAGAGTCGGCGGAGGCAGGAACTCGGGGCGGGGCCCGGGCCAACCGAACCGGGAGTCCAGCCGGGCGGCGCGAGCCGGTTCCGGATGGCGCCTGAGCCCTGCCAAAACGGTCCGGCCGGGAACGGAAAGGAGAGTTATGGAAAAAGTTAATTTTACGAAGGGCTTAATGCTCACCATCGATCAAATTTCCCAGCTTACCGGGGTGCGCAAGTCCACGCTGCGCTATTGGGAAAAATCCTTCGATGACTATTTGAAACCGGCCCGCACCCAGTCCAACCGCCGGGAATATACCATGGATGATCTGGACCGGGTTAAGGCCATCAAGCAGTTATTGGAAACAGAACACCTGACGGCCTATGGGGTGCGTCTACGCCTGCAAGAACTCTTTGCGGCCCACCGGGAACAGGCCAGTAAGCCCCCGGACAAGCCTAAGCCCGCCAAGGGCAGGCCGGCGGCTTCAAGTGCGCGGAATAACTCGTCCGTCTAAGAGTTGAGACAGGGTCTCGCCCTCGGGAGTGAACCCAAAGACCTCTCGCCAGACCCTGGGGCTTTCCATGCACAGATAGAGGAGCACGCCCGGGGCGACCCGGCTCAGCCACTCCCGGAGGCGGGCATACATTTCGACGCGCACGCTCCGAAAATAGCGGAGTTTGCCGTCGGGGGCCAGGACCATTTCCTGAGAGGCGATGCGGCTTCTCGGGAAGCGGCGCAGGATGAGGCGGCGCAGGGGGGGCAGGAAACGCAGACCGCCCAGGCTGATCCAGGCGATGGCCTGGGGCGGGATGAAGTCGCCCAGGCGTTCCACGGTGCGCCGGTAGGCCTCCTCCCAGCCCGGGAAATAGATCAACGGATCGAAGTGAAAGGCCACCCGGAATCCCGCCGCCGCGGCCTGGGCCGCGGCCTGAAGGCGCAGCTCCAGCGAGGCCGCCAGCTTCTCTTCGCCGGCGATAATCTCCGAGGGGTTGAGGGACCAGGCAAAAATGACCTGGGGATTGGGCCCCAAGGCCAGGAGGGGCTCCGGAGAAGGCCGCTTGCTTTTGATCTCCAGGACGGCCCGGCTTTGGCCGGCAAATCGGGGCATCAGGCGTTCATTGAGCCCCATGAGGCCGTCTAAGGCCAGGCTGTCGCCGAACTCTCCGGTGCCCAGACGCCACACCCGCTCCGGAGATGCCGCCCACCGGGTCTCAATCTCCGCCAGCAAATCCTCCACATTGACGAAGATGGTAATGGCCGGGACGTTGACGTAGCCCTGGAGGACGCAGTAGGTGCAGTCCATGGGGCAGTTGACCGTGACCTGGAGCACCTGGTAGCCGCAGCAGATATAGTCCCGGGTGCCGGGACAGGGCCGCCAGAAGGGTCCTTTCTGGACGGCCAGCAGCAGGGTGGACTTGGCCGCGGGCAGCCAGGCGACCCGGTCGCCTCCCGGGGCCTTGAGGGCCTCCCGGTCGGGGATGACCTCCACCGGCACCCCGGGCAGCCGCGCCAGAATTCGCCGGGTCATGGGGTAGTCCCGGGCTGCTTCCTCCAGCAAAATCTTGCGAATGCGTTTAGAGAGCATGTTCGATGGCTTACAAAGGTATAAGACAACTATGGCGGCCAGGGACGGCCGCCCCACCAAAATAAGAGCTTGTTAATGGTGGGGCGGGCCTCTGTGCCCGCCATCCTTATCTTCTTTATTATGCCCATTCCTTTTTTTTATATGTTTGATTATCACAAAAGCTAAATAATAAACCGAAAATGAAACTGGCGCCGGTTCATCCCGGGGAAATATTGCTGGAAGAATTCATGAAGCCTTTGGGGCTCAGTCAGACCCGGCTTGGTCGTGACTTGCGCGTCTCACCCCGACGCATCAACGAGATCGTCCACGGCAAACGCTCCCTCACCGCGGACACGGCGCTGAGATTGAGCCGATATTTCGGGACGTCGGCGGAGTTCTGGCTGGGACTCCAGGCCGACTATGATCTGGATATGGCTTCGGACCGTCTGGCAGAAGAGATAGCACGGGAAGTGAAAGTTTTTTCTCCCCTAGCGGCGACCGATATAATTTGACCGGGCAGCCCGCCTTCTCCGGCTCACTTATGGGGTTGGGGGAGGGGGGTT
>JBAVUP010000021.1:0-2916 GCA_049696835.1 Desulfobaccales bacterium | reverse complement strand
GTGTTGGATTCTCTGGAGCACGGCAACCTGTCTCTGGAGGAGGCCATGCGGGTCTTTGAAGAAGGGGTGCAGTTGGTGCGGCTGTGCCATCGGAAGCTGGAAGAAGTGGAACAGCGGGTGGAACTTCTTCTCAAGGATGACGCCGGGCGGTTTTTCACCCGGCCTTTTCCTGAGGACGAGAGCGGCGGCGGCTCGTAGGTCATCACCGGGTCTGGCGGACTGAGGTTTGCGGGAAGTGGAGAAACGGGGTAAGATGGATCTAAAGGCCTCCCTGGAATAGCGGCGGGGGCTGGTCAACCGGGCCCTGCAAGCCTACCTGCCGCAGGTGCGGGGGCCGGCCTTCCGGGTAACCCAGGCCATGCACTACAGCCTGTTCGCGGGGGGCAAACGGTTGCGTCCCATTCTGTGCCTGGCGGCGGCGGAAGCGGTGGGGGGAGACGCCGGCGAAGCCCTGCCCGTGGCCTGCGCCCTGGAGATGATCCACACCTATTCCCTGATCCATGACGACTTGCCGGCCATGGACGATGATGATCTGCGCCGGGGCCAGCCCACTTGCCACAAGCAGTTTGACGAAGCCACCGCCATTCTGGCGGGAGACGGTCTCCTCACCGAGGCCTTCTGTACCATGGCGGCGGCAGCCCCCCGGTTTGCCGCCCGGGAAGGCGTCCTCCTGGAGGTGATCCAACTGCTGGCGGCCGCGGCGGGCTATCAGGGCATGGTGGGAGGCCAGATGTTGGACCTGCTGGCGGAAGGGCGCCGGGTCACCCTGAAGGAATTGGAGACCATCCATCGCCACAAAACCGGGGCCTTGCTGACTGCGGCCGTCCGGGCCGGCGCCCTGGTGGGGGGCGGCACCCGGGCCGAAGTGACGTCCCTGACCGGCTACGGGGAAAAATTTGGGTTAGCGTTTCAGGTTACCGATGATCTATTAGATGTAGAAGGCGAGGCCGCGGAGATGGGCAAGGCGCCGGGCATGGACGAGAAACGGCAGAAGGCCACGTACCCCGCGGTCTTGGGACTGGAGGCCACCCGCGAGTGGGCTCGCCGCCTGGTGGAGGACGCGGTGGCCGTGTTGGAACCTTTTCAAGAGAAAGCGGCGCCCTTGCGAGAATTGGCCCGCTATCTCCTGGTGCGGCGCGCTTGATAGCAGGGGAGGCTAAGTGAGCCGTCAGATTGCCAATGATTTTTTCTGTCTTGAAATTGGACAAGGTTGAGGTTAACTTAAATTTAACCGTCGGTGAGAGGATACGTCACATGGACAACCGCCAGGGCTACCGGCCGGACCCTCCGGCCCGCCGTTTGCTGGACACCATTAACAATCCCCAGGAGCTCAAGAAGCTGCCGCCGGAATTCCTGCCGCAGTTGGCCAAGGAAATCCGGGAGAAGATCATCTCCACGGTGGCTCGCACCGGGGGACACCTGGCCCCCAGCCTGGGAGTGGTGGAGCTCTCCATCGCCCTGCATTATGTCTTTGACTGTCCCCGGGACAAGATCGTGTGGGATGTGGGACATCAGGCCTATGCCCACAAATTGCTTACCGGGCGTCAGGACCGGTTCCATACCCTGCGGCAGCACGGCGGTCTCAGCGGGTTTCCCAAGCGCTGCGAAAGTCAGTACGACGCTTTTGACACCGGGCACAGCTCCACGTCCATTTCCGCGGCCTTGGGCATGGCCAGCGCCCGCTGCTTAAAGCGGGAACGCCACCGGGTGATCGCGGTGATCGGCGACGGCTCCATGACCGCGGGGATCGCCTTCGAAGGCTTGAATAACGCCGGCGACCTGAACAAGAACCTCATCGTCATCTTAAACGACAACGGCATGTCCATTGCTCCCAATGTGGGAGCCCTGTCCTCCTTTTTCAGCCGCAAACTCACCCGGCCCACCATAGTCTTCCTGAAAAAGCAGGTGGAAAATCTGCTGCGCTCTTTCCCGGCCATCGGCGATGACCTGGTCCTCTGGGCCAAGAAGAGTGAAGAGTCATTCAAGGCCTTCATCACCCCGGGCATGTTGTTCGAGGCCCTCAAATTCACTTACCTGGGGCCGGTGAATGGGCACCGTCTGGACCATTTGATCGAGACCTTTAATAATGTCAAGAACCTGGATGGACCGATCCTTATCCATGTGCTCACGACCAAGGGCAAGGGCTACCAACCCGCCGAGACCGATCCCACCGGCTTTCACGGCCTGGGCAAGTTTGATCCCGAAACCGGCGAGCCCAAAAAGAGCGTCAGCGAGGTGCCGAGTTACACCGAGGTGTTTGGGGACACCCTGGTGCGTCTGGCCCGGCAGAATCCCAAGGTGGTGGCCATTACCGCGGCCATGCCCGACGGTACCGGCCTGGCGGACTTTCACAAAGAATTCCCGACCCGCTTTTTTGACGTGGGCATCTGCGAGCAGCACGCGGTGACCTTCGCCGGCGGCCTGGCCGTGGAAGGCATGCGACCCGTCGCCGTCATCTATTCCACTTTCCTGCAGCGGGCCTATGACCAGGTGCTCCACGATGTCTGCCTGCAAAACCTGCCGGTGGTCTTTGCCCTGGACCGGGCCGGCATCGTGGGCGAAGACGGCGAGACCCACCAGGGGCTCTTCGACCTGTCCTATCTGCGCCATCTGCCCAACCTGGTCCTGATGTCCCCCAAGGACGAAAATGAATTGCGGGACATGCTCTTCACCGCGGTGGAGCACCCGGGCCCCGTCGCCCTCCGGTACCCCCGGGGCCGGGGCGTGGGCGTGGCCTTTTCCTCCACGTTGAGCAAGGTGCCCATAGGCAAGGCCGAGGTGCTGCGGGAGGGGAAGGATCTGCTCATTCTGGCCCTGGGCGCCTCGGTCTACCCCGCCCTGGCGGCGGCCAGGGAGCTGGACAAGCAGGGGTTCAGCGCCACCGTGGTCAACGCCCGCTTTGTTAAACCCCTGGAC